>NZ_JBJGYQ010000028.1:0-64360 GCF_054050075.1 Geodermatophilus sp. SYSU D00965
TAGGATCCGGGGGGGGATGGGGGCTTTGTGTTTGGAAGGCAGGGCGGTGTTTGGGGTGAGTCCGCCAGCACCGCCAAGGTCCCGGCCGTCCCGTGGTGCGAGATCACGTGATCTCGCACTGGGGGGCGGGGCGCCTGAACCGGTTGGGCGCAACCGAGCACGGGTAGCCCGGCGGCATGGCGATGCAGCTGGGCTACACGATGATGACCGAGCAGGCCGGACCGAAGGACCTGGTCGGTCACGTGGTGGGCGCCGAGGAGGCGGGTTTCGACTTCTCGGTCTGCAGCGACCACTACTTCCCGTGGCTCGACGAGATGGGCCACGCGCCGCACGCCTGGACGGTGCTCGGCGCGGCCGCCCAGGCGACCAGCCGCATCCCGCTGACGACCTACGTCACCTGCCCGACCTTCCGGTACCACCCCGCCGTCGTCGCGCAGAAGGCGGCGACCCTCCAGCTGCTCTCCGACGGGCGGTTCACCCTCGGCCTCGGCGCGGGGGAGAACCTCAACGAGCACGTCGTCGGCACGGGCTGGCCGCCGGCCGACGTCCGGCAGGAGATGCTGGTCGAGGCCGTGCACGTCATCCGCGACCTGTTCGACGGCGGGTACTGCAACTTCCGGGGCGAGCACTTCGAGGTCGAGTCGGCCAAGCTCTGGGACCTGCCCGAGAAGCGGGTGCCCATCGGCATCGCCGTCTCCGGGCCGCAGTCCTGCCGGATCGCCGGCGAGCTGGCCGACGCGATGATCGCCGTCGAGCCGAACGCCGAGCTCGGCGAGCAGTTCGACGCGGCCGGCGGGGCCGGCAAGCCGCGGATCGGGCAGATGCCGATCTGCTACGACACCGACCGGGCCGCCGCGGTCACCCGAGCGCACACGCTGTTCCGCTGGTTCGGCCTGGGCTGGAAGGTCAACGCCGAGCTGCCCGGGACCCAGGCCTTCGACTCGGCCAGCCAGTTCGTCCGCGAGGAGGACGTCGCCGGGAGCATCCCCTGCGGGGACGACGTCGACGCGGTGATCACCGCCGCCGAGGAGTACGCCGACGCGGGCTTCACCCACCTCGCCCTGGTGCAGATCGGCGGGGACCAGCAGGCCCCGTTCCTCGAGTGGAGCCGGCGGACGCTGATGCCGGCCTGGCGGGAGGCGTTCGGCGGGTGAGCCGGCGCACCGCCTCCGAGGGGTGAGACGCCACCGTCGGGGGACGACGCCGCGGTCCCGGTGACCCGATGATCACCGCCATGGGGAGGGACCTCGACGGGCGCCTCCGGCGGCTGCGCGCCTGCCGGGACGCCGACGTGATCATCGAGCTGGGTTGCGACCTGGCCGAGGCCGGGCGCGACCGGGACGCCGAACACTGCTTCCGCCGGGCGGCCGAGCTCGGCGCCTCGCTGGGCTGGTTCAACCTGGGCAACACCCTGGCCGCCCGGGGCCGGGTCGAGGAGGCCGTCGACGCCTACGAGCGCGCGCTGGCCGGCGGTGAGCGCGACGCCTGGGTGAACCTCGGGCTGGTGCTCGAGGAGCTCGGAGACCTCGCCGGCGCGATGGAGGCCTACCGGGGCGCCGGTGCGGCCGGGGATCCCCAGGGAGCGCTGCAGCTGGCCTTCCTCCTCCACGAGCAGGGCGAGCGGGAGCAGGCGCTGACCGTCGCCGGCGAGGTGGCCGGGACCGGGGACCCGATGGCCGCCGCGGTGGTCGCCGGCTGGCGGTGGCGGGAGACCCAGGACCCGGCCCTGGAGGCGGACCTGCGGGCCGGGCAGGGGCACTTCCCCGGCACCCGCGTGGCGCTGGCCGCCCTGCTGCGGGAGACCGGCCGGCCCGCGGAGGCGCGATTCGTCCTGGAGCGGGGGGCGAAGCTCGGGGAGGCGCAGGCCTGGCTGCCGCTGGGCAACCTCTACGCCGACGAGCTGCACGACGAGGAGGCGGCCGAGGAGGCCTACCGGGCGGGCATCGCGGCCGGGGACACCTACTGCCACCACAACCTGGCGGTGCTGCTGGCCCAGCGCGGCGACCTCGACGGCGCGGTGGAGCACCTGCGGCTCGGGGCCGCCGACGGCGACGACCTGGCCGCCCAGGCCCTGCGCGACCTCGACGGCTGAAGCGAAAGGACCTCCCTGCCCCCGCCACTCGCAGGCTCGCGGCGGGACCCTGCAGGGAGGCCGCCGTTCCTGCGGGCCGCGCGTCAGGTCGCTTGGCGGAGGTTGCCGAGCGGGCCGCGGTACGGGGACGCCGGCGGGCCGGTCACCCCGGGGCGGGCCGTGAACAGCCGCCCCGCGTCGGGCTGGGCCGCCCGCGCGGCGTCGTCCATCCCCTCGGTGGACGTGCTGATGACCAGCAGGTCCCGCCCCGGCCCTGCGAACGCGCAGCTCGACGTCTGGGCCGCCGGCACGTCGACGACCGCGAGCAGGTCGCCCGTCGGGGACCACCGGCGCACCTGTCCGGCGCCCCACAGCGCCGTCCAGAGGCACCCCTCGTCGTCGACGGTCAGCCCGTCGGCCACGCCGTCGTCCCCGGAGAGGTCGAGCAGCACCCGCCCGTGGCGGAACGACCCGTCGGCCGGGTCGTAGTCGAAGGCGTGCACGAGGCCGGGCCCGGAGTCGGCGAGGTACACGACCGAGTCGTCGGGCGACCAGCCGATGCCGTTGGAGACGGTGAGCCCGTCGAGCACCGTGGTGACGGTGCCGTCGCGGTCGAGGCGGTACAGGGTGCCGGCGCCGGGCCGCTGGTCGAAGGCCATCGTCCCGGCGAAGAACCGTCCGGCCCGGTCGCACTTCGCGTCGTTCATCCGGGTGCCGCCGTCCTCGGGGGTGCCGCCCTCGCCGGCGAGCGCGATCAGCGGGCGGGCGGTGCCGTCCTCGGCCAGGTGGGTGAACCCGCCGTCCGCGGCGAGCAGCCAGCCGCCGTCGGCCGCCGGGACGACGGCGCCCACGGTGCTCCCGCCCCGGGCGACGGCGGTCTCGGTGAGCGCGCCGTCGGCCGAGACCGCGGCGCGGCGGACCGCCCCGGCGGTGATGTCCACCCACAGCAGCTCGCCGCGGACGGCGTCCCAGGTGGGGCCCTCCCCGTGCTCGGCGGCGGGCGGGGCGGCGGGGGAGGCGGTGAGGCGCTGCACGAGGGAGAGGTCCCCAGGACACGCACCCGTCACACGGGCGGTCGATACTGCACCGGTGTCGGAAGCCACCGTCGACGTCGCCGACCTGCGCCACCACGGGGGAGAGTCGGGGGACGACGCCGACGCCCCGCTGCGTGAGGACATCCGGTTGCTGGGCCGGGTCCTCGGCGAGGTGATCGGCGAGCAGTCCGGGGACGACGTCCTGGAGCTGGTCGAGGCCACCCGCGTGGAGGCCTTCCGGGTGCGCCGCTCGGAGGTCGACCGCGCCGAGCTCGCCGACCGGCTGGGCGACCTCGACATCCGCTCGGCCAACCACGTGATCCGCGCGTTCAGCCACTTCTCCCTGCTGGCCAACCTCGCCGAGGACCTCCACCACGAGCGGCGCCGGCGCTTCCACCGCCGGGAGGGCTCCCCGCCGCAGAAGGGCAGCCTGGCCGCGACCTTCGACCTGCTCGACGCCGCCGGGCTCGACCCCGACGTCGTGGCCCGGGAGCTCGCCGGCGCGCTGGTCTGCCCGGTGGTCACCGCGCACCCGACCGAGGTGCGGCGCCGCACGGTCTTCCGCGTGCAGCGGCAGGTCACCGAGCTGATCCGCCGCCGCGACCGCTCCACGCCGGGGGAGGCCGAGGACCCGGAGTGGTCGGCCGAGCTGGAGCGGGCGGTGCTGACCCTGTGGCAGACGGCGTTGCTGCGGCTGTCCCGGCTGCGGCTGGCCGACGAGATCGACGAGGCGCTGCGCTACTACGAGCTGTCGCTGTTCGAGGTGGTCCCGGCGATCAACGCCGAGCTGCGCCGGGCGCTGCGCGAGCGCTGGCCCGGGGCCGACCTGCTGCCCCGGCCGATGCTGCTGCCCGGCTCCTGGATCGGCGGGGACCGCGACGGCAACCCGTTCGTCACCGCCGACGCCGTGCGCCGGGCCAGCACCCGGCAGGCCGAGACGGCGCTGGGCCACCACCTCGCCGAGCTGCTCGTGCTGCACGACGAGCTGTCGATGTCCGACCGGCTGGTCACGCCGACCCCGGAGCTGTACCGCCTCGCCGATGCCTCCCGCGACGACTCGCGGTTCCGGGCCGACGAGCCCTACCGGCGCGCCACCTACGGCGTGCACGCCCGGCTGGCGGCCACCGCGCAGCGGGTGCTCGGGCAGGTCCCGGGTCCGCCGCCGCACGCCGACCTGGAGCCCTACGAGTCCCCCGACGAGCTCCTGGCCGACCTGGCGACGATCGACGCGTCGCTGCGCAGCCACGGCGCCGGCGCGCTGGCCGACGACCGCCTGGCGCGGCTGCGGGAGGGCGTGGAGGTCTTCGGCTTCCACCTGTGCGGGCTGGACATGCGGCAGAACTCCGCCGTGCACGCCGAGGTGCTCGCCGAGCTCCTGGCCTGGGCCGGCGTCTGCCCCGAATACGCGGCGCTGGACGAGGACGCGCGGGTCGCGCTGCTGGTCGGCGAGCTGCGGATGCGCCGTCCGCTGGTCCGGCCCGACGCGCAGCTGTCGGACACCGCCCGCGGTGAGCTCGACGTGCTCACCGCCGCCGCCGAGCAGGTCGCCGCGCTCGGCCCGCGGGCGATCCCGAACTACGTGATCAGCATGTGCGAGTCGGTGAGCGACGTCCTCGAGGTCGCCGTCCTGCTCAAGGAGGTCGGCCTGCTCGACCCGGGAGATGCCTCCTCTCCCACCCACCCAGGCCCCACCTGCCCGGTCGGGATCTCGCCGCTGTTCGAGACGATCGAGGACCTCCACCGCGCGGCGGAGACGATGACCGCCGTCCTCGGCCAGCCGCTCTACCGGGCGCTGCTGGCCAACCGGGGGGACGTGCAGGAGGTCATGCTCGGCTACTCCGACAGCAACAAGGACGGCGGCTACCTGGCGGCCAACTGGGCGCTGTACCGGGCCGAGCTGGCGCTGGTCGAGGTCGCCCGGCGCGAGGGCATCCGGCTGCGGCTGTTCCACGGCCGTGGCGGCACCGTCGGCCGCGGCGGCGGGCCCAGCTACGACGCGATCCGGGCCCAGCCGCCGGGAGCGGTGTCCGGGGCGCTGCGGATCACCGAGCAGGGCGAGGTCATCGCCGCCAAGTACGCCGAGCCCGACCGCGCCCGGCGCAACCTCGAGGCGATGGTGGCCGCCACCCTGGAGGCGACCCTGCTCGACGTCGAGGGCCTGGGCGACGCGGCGGAGGACGCGTACACGCTCTTCGACGACCTCGCCGAGCGCGCCCGCGCGGCCTACCGCGCGCTGGTGCACGAGACCCCCGGGTTCGTCGAGTGGTTCCGGGCGGCCACCCCGATCGGCGAGCTCGCGGAGCTCAACATCGGCAGCCGGCCGCCGTCGCGCAAGGCCGGCGACTCCATCGCCGACCTGCGGGCGATCCCGTGGGTCTTCAGCTGGTCGCAGGCGCGGATCATGCTGCCCGGCTGGTACGGCACCGGCACCGCGCTGGAGAGCTGGGTGGCCGGGGACGAGGATCGGCTGGCGCGGCTGCGGGAGCTGCACGAGCGCTGGCCGTTCTTCCGCACGATGCTGTCGAACATGGGCATGGTGCTGGCCAAGACCGACCTGGGGCTGGCCGCCCGCTACGCCGAGCTGGTGCCCGACGAGGAGCTGCGGCACCGGGTGTTCGACCAGGTCACCGCCGAGCACGAGCGCAGCTGCCGGATGCTGCTGGCGATCACCGGCGACGACCACCTGCTGGCCGACAACCCGTCGCTGGCCCGCTCGATCCGCAACCGCTTCCCCTACCTGGAGCCGCTGCACCACCTGCAGGTCGAGATGCTGCGCCGCCGCCGCGGCGGGGACGACGACGAGCTGGTCCGCCGCAACATCCAGCTGACCATCAACGGCATCGCCACGGCCCTGCGCAACAGTGGCTGAGCGGTCGGTGCGGCCGGGTCAGGAGGCGTGCGCCGGCGGGCGGTACCGGTGGGTGAACAGCCGGCCGACCCAGGTCAGGACGCCGACGACGAACACGCCGACCGGCACCACCGCCCCCGGGGCCAGCGTGTCGCTCCCGGTGAGCGCCGCGTGCCCGACGAACGCGAACACCCCCGTCAGCAGGAGGGACGTCGCCGTGCCGACGTGCAGCAGGTCGTCGACCAGCCGGCGGCGCAGCTCCGGCTCGCGCTCGGGCGTCTTCCAATACCCGGGGTGCGGCACGGTGACGTGCTCCAGCCGCACCCGCCGCACGAAGGCGGCCAGCCCGGCGAACAGCGCGGCCGTCCCCGCGGCGGTCCCCACCGCCACCCACAGGAACGCCGCCCGGCTGCCGTACCGGTCGGCGGTCAGTTCCGCGCCGAAGTGCAGCGGCACCCGCTCGGGCAGCACGACCGCGAGCACGGCGACCTCCACGAGCAGCACCAGCAGGCTGGCGCCGAACACGGCCCTCGTCATGGGCGCAGCCTGCCAGGCCCGGCCGGGAGGGGACAGGTGACGGGCGCCGGCTCCGGCGCGGTGGCGGCGGGTGGCCCGCACCTGGTCGCGGCCGGCGCGGCGCTCGGCCTGCCCCCGGCCGCGCTGGCCCCGGCGCTGACCGACCCCGGCCTGCGGCTGCTGGTCGGCGAGGGCGGGACGGCGCTGCTGCGGCGGGAGTGGGACGACGACGGCACCGCCCAGGCGGTCGTGGTGCGCCGCGCCGGCCTGCGCCCCGACGCCGCGGCCGTGCTCGCCACCGCCGCGGCCTGGGGCTGCGACACGATCCGGACGGGGGACGACGTCGCCCCCGTGCCGCCGCCCCCGCCGGAGGCGCCGCTGGCCGAGCGGTTCCTGCACCTGGCCGCGCTGGCAGCCACCCGCGTCGAGGTCGCCGTCGCGCTCGCCCGGGACGCCGGCCCCGGCCGGGTCAAGGACGACGGCAGCCCCGCGCTGGCCGCCGACGAGGCCGCGCACACCGCCGCCGCGGAGGTGCTGGCGCCGCTGGGGGTTCCCCTGCTCAGCGAGGAGCGCCGCGACCGGCCGGTCGCCGACGACGCCCCCTGGGTCGTGCTCGACCCGCTCGACGGCACCGGCAACTTCCGCGCCGGCCTGCCGCCGTGGGCGTTCTCCGCGGGGCTGGTCCAGGACGGCCGCCCGGTGGCCGGGCTGGTCGCCGACCTGTCGTCGGGGCGGCGCTGGGCCGGGGCCGCCGGCTCCGGCGCCCGCCGCGACGGCGTGTCGGTCGCGCCGCGCCCCGGCGGGACGCTGGTCGCCCCCACCGCGCCGGCGGGAGAGGCCGTCGCGGTGCCGCCGGACCTGCGCCGGGTGCGGGTCACCGGCTGCACCGCCGTCGACCTGTGCCTGGTCGCCGACGGGTCCGCGGCCGCCTGGCACGACGTCGACCGCAGCGGCACCCACGTCCACGACGTCGCCGGCGGGCTGGCCGTGCTCGCCGCGGCCGGCGGGGTGGCGCTGGACCCCGACGGCGCGCCGCTGCTCCTGCCGCCGGACACCGGGACGCTCATCCGGCTGGTCGCCGCCGGCAGCGAGGAGACGGCGCGGGCGCTGCTGGGCGCCGTGCGCTGAGGCGTCAGCGGGCCCGGGCGGCCGCTTCCCGGACCGCCGCCATCAGCGACTCCCACTCGTGCAGCGTGGTGCGGGCCCGCCCGCGGGTGGCGCCCAGGGCGACCTCGGCGGCGTCGATGGCCCGCCAGTCCTCGAGCAGCACCGGGTCGGCGCCGCGCGTCCGCAGCTCCGACACCAGGTCGTCGACCCCGCCGCCGCCCGGGCGCAGGACGCCGGCGGCGACGTCCTCCAGCAGCGCGGCGACGGTCTCCCGGGCGTCGTGCTTGTTGGTGCCGACGACCCCGGTCGGGCCGCGCTTGATCCAGCCGGCCACGTACTCGCCGCGCGCGGGCCGGCCGTCGCGCAGCACCCGGCCGGCCTCGTTCGGCACGATGCCACGGCGCTCGTCGAGCGGCAGCTGCGGCAGCCCGCAGCCGCGGTAGCCGACCGAGCGGACCACCAGGTCGGCCGGCAGCACGGTCGTCTCGCCGGTGCCGGAGACCCGCCCGTCGGCGTCGACGACGGTGCGCTCGACCTCGACGCCGGTCACGCGGTCCTCGCCGAGCAGCCGCACCGGCCGGGAGTAGAAGCGCAGCCGGATCGGCGTCCGGCCGGGCTCGAGCGTGTGCTGCGCCCACTCGCGCAGGACGTCGAGGTTGCGGTGCACCACCCGGTCGGCGTCGGCCCGCTCCTGCGCGGCCGGGTCCAGCTCCAGGTCGGCGCGGTCGACGAGCACCGTGGCCTGCGCCAGCTCGTCGAGCTCGCGCAGCTCCTGGGTGGTGAAGGTGGCCTGCGCCGGGCCGCGGCGGCCGAGGATGGTGACCTCCTGCACCGGCGCCGTGGCCAGCGCGTCGAGCACGTGCTGGGGCATGTCGGTCGGCTCGAGCTCGGCCGGGGTGCGGGCCAGCACGCGGGCGACGTCGAGCGCCACGTTGCCGACCCCGATGACCACGGCCGACCGCGCCCCGGCCAGGGCGGCCTCGACCCTCGCCCGGTCGGCGTCGGGGTGCCCGGTGTACCAGGCGACGAGGTCGGTGGCGGCCAGGCTGCCCGGCAGCTCCTCGCCGGGGATGGCCAGCTGCCGGTCCAGCGCCGCGCCGTAGGTGTAGATCACCGCGTCCGCCGCGCCGAGGAGGTCGGCGCAGGAGACGTCCCGGCCGATCTCCACGTTGCCGACGAACCGCACCGAGGGGTGGTCCAGCGCGCGGTGCAGCGTGTCGCGGATGGCGCGCATCTTCGGGTGGTCGGGGGCGATGCCGTGCCGCACCAGGCCGAACGGCGTGGGCAGTCGGTCGATCAGGTCGACGGCGACCGGGACGTCCTTCTGCCGCGTCAGCGCCTCGGCGGCGTAGATGCCGGCCGGTCCCGCGCCGACGACGGCCACCCGCAGGGGCGGCACGGGAGACGGGGGACCGGGGTCTTCGTCGACCGACACGAGAGGCATCCTGACCCGGCCGGGTGGGAATGCACCAGGCATCCGCCCCCGTCCCCGATCCCTGGAGCGCACCCGTGGCCGTCGTCGTCGTCGCGACCATCACCCCTCAGCCCGAGCACCGGGACGCCGTCCGCGAGGCGGTGCTGGCCGCGATCCCGCAGGTCCACGACGAGCCGGGCTGCCGGCGCTACGCGCTGCACGAGGGGCAGGACGGCCGCCTGGTGATGGTCGAGCAGTGGGAGAGCCCCGAGGAACTGGCCGCCCACGGCAAGGCCGAGGCGCTCACCGCGCTGGGCCGGGCGCTGGAGGGCAAGCTCACCGGCGCGCCCGAGGTCCAGGTGCTCACCGCCGTCCCGGCCGGGGACGAGGCCAAGGGCGCTCTGTAGGGCGTGTCTCAGTCGCAGGCGACGTCGTGGTCGAGCCCGTGGTCGACGTACTGGGTGAGGACCACGTCGCCGCCCTCGACCAGCGGGGCCCGCCGGCAGTTCGCCCGCGCCGCCTCGGGGCTCGAGGCCCCGGCCAGCCAGCTGTCCAGGCCGTGCAGCGGGCTGCGCTCGGGGACCTCGCCGACGATGCGGCGCCACTGCGAGCCGGTCGAGTACACGCCCACCTCGGCGCCCCGGCCGGTCAGGTAGGCGGTCATCCCCTCGAGCGCCGCCCGGTTGCGCTCCCGCGCGGCGGCCGACCCGGACTGCCAGGTGTTCATCGTCTCGACGTCGAGCCACCAGCGGTGGGCGCCCGGGTCGGGGTCGACGTCGGCCTCGTCCGCGGCGCGGGCGAAGAACGCCTCGACGTCGACGTAGGCCCGCAGCCAGCCGTACTGCCACGAGCAGGCCAGGCTGTTGTCGGCCTCGCAGCTGCCGTAGGGCGTCTGGCCGCTGAACGGCCAGGTGTGCACCTCGTCGAGGACCTCGCCGGGGTTGGCGGTGTTGACGTACAGCTGCAGCCCGGGCTGGCCGGGCACCTCGCCGGTCGCCTCGGCCGCCCAGGCCAGCTGCTCGGCCAGGCACGGGTTGGGCCTGGTGGCCAGCCCGCCGTTGACCCCCACGACCGCGAAGGGGAACTCCTCGGGCAGGTCGTCCCCGCACTGGGGGTGCGAGACGTCGTAGCCGACCTCGGCGCCGTCGTCGGTCGAGGCCGCCGCCGAGGGCAGCCCCACCGCGAGACCGGCGCACGCGAGCACGGCCACCAGGAGGGCGCGCAGCGTGCTCGGCATCCTGGGAACGGTACCGGCGGCCGTGCGCCCGGTCACTCACCCGGGCGGGTCAGGAGGAGGGCTCAGGCCGCCTGGCAGACCGGGCACCAGTGCAGGTTGCGGCCGACCATCTCCTGGGTGCGCACCTCGGTGCCGCAGATCCGGCAGGGCAGGCCGGTGCGGCGGTAGACGTAGTGCGCGTCCTCCCGCTCGACCGCGCCGCGCCGGCGGCTGCGGTCCTCCGGCCGGGTGGTCACGATCCGGCCCATCCGGACCCCGGCGCGCATGAGCACGACCAGGTCCGACCACATCCGCGCCCACAGGTCGGCGTCGACGTCCCGGCCGGGCCGGAACGGCGACACCCGGTGCCGGAACAGCAGCTCGGCCCGGTAGACGTTGCCGACGCCGGCGAGCACCGACTGGTCCATGAGCAGGGCGCCGACCGCGGTGCGGCTGCCGGCGATCCGCTGGTGCGCGGCGGCCGCGCCGCGCGGCGACCGCAGCGGGTCGGGGCCCAGCCGCGCGAGGATGCCCTCGACCTCGGCGGTGGTGAGCACCTCGCAGGCGGTCGCGCCGCGCAGGTCGGTCCACACGCCGGCGCCGTCGGGACCGTCGCCGACCCAGCGCATCCGCAGCGCGCCCCTCGCCGGCGGCGGGGTGCCGGTGCCCGACGTGTAGGAGCCGTAGAGCCCGAGGTGCACGTGCAGGGTGTCGGCGCCGAAGCAGGCGAACAGGTGCTTGCCGTAGGAGGTCACCTCTTCGAGCACCCGCCCGTCGAGCAGCGCGGCGCCCTGCGCGAACCGGCCCTGCGGGCTGGTGACGTGCACCGGGCGGCCGGCGAAGGCCAGCGTCTGGTCCCGGGCCAGCCGGAACAGGGTGTGGCCCTCAGGCACGGGCGGCTCGGCAGGTCACGTCCCCAGCTTCCCCCGTGACCTGGGGCTCCGCCACGATGGCCCGGTGACGCACGTGACACCGCGGCTGGGGCGGACGGCGTGGGGTGCGCCGGAGACGGTCCACGTGGTGGCCTTCTTCGCTCCCGAGGTGCAGGCCGCCTACGACCGGTTCGGCGTCGAGGCGACCCGCGCCGGCTACTTCGCCGCCCGCGCCTCGGCCCTGGGCCCGGTGGACCCGGCGGTGGTGACGGCGCTGTTCTACGTGTTCTCGCCCGGCCTCGTCGCCGGAGCGGTGCCCGCCGTGTGGGAGGTCGCGCCACCCGCCGACTGGGCGGCGGCCCGGCGGGGCGCGGTGGCCGCTGCGCTGCACCGGGTCCTCGGCGAGCCCGACGTGGCCGAGGCCGCCCAGCTGGCCCGGGAGGCGTGCACGGGGCTCCCGGTCGCCGGGCGACCGTTGTACGCGGCCTGGACCGGCGTGGAGTGGCCGACCGACCCGCTGCTGCAGCTGTGGCACGCCGGCCTGCTCGTGCGCGAGCACCGCGGCGACGGGCACCGGACCGCGCTGATGGCCGCCGGGCTCGACCCGGTCGAGGCGCTGGTGACCGGCGGCCTGGCGTCGGACAGCACCGAGTTCGTGCGCACCACCCGCGGCTGGACCGACGAGGAGTGGGCCGCCGGGGTCGAGCGGTGCCGGGCGCGCGGGCTGGTGGACGACGGCGGGCTCACCGCGGCCGGCGCCGCGCTGCGCGCACAGGTCGAGGACGCCACCGACGTCCTTGCGCTGCCCGGCTGGGCGCACCTCGGGGCGGACGGGGCACAGCGGCTGGTCGAACTGCTCGCCCCGCTGCGGGAGCGGTTGTTCGACTCCGGCCTGCTGCCCGCCTGGATCCGCTCCCGCGGCTGACCCTCAGCGGGCGGCGCGGACCCGCTCGTAGCGGTCGAGGGCCACCCGGCGCTCCTCGGCGTGGTCGACGATCGGCAGCGGGTACCCCTCGGGGACGCCGTCCGGACTGCGCCAGGGCTCGTGCACGAACCGGGCCGGGACGTCGCGCAGCTCGGGCACCCAGCGCCGCACGTAGGCGCCGTCGGGGTCGAACTGCTGTCCCTGGCGGACGGGGTTGAAGACGCGGTGGTAGGGGGAGGCGTCGGTGCCGGTGCCGGCCACCCACTGCCAGCCGTGGTTGTTGCTGGCCAGGTCGCCGTCGACCAGGTGGGCCATGAAGTGCCGCGCGCCGCGCCACCAGTCGACGTGCAGGTCCTTGACCAGGAACGACGCCACGACCATCCGGACCCGGTTGTGCACGTACGCCTCGCCGAGCAGCTGGCGCATCCCCGCGTCGACGATCGGGTAGCCGGTGCGGCCCTGCGCCCAGGCGGCGAACCGCTCGTCGGCGTCCGGGCCGGTGTCGTAGGTCATCGCCCGCATCCGCCGGTCGAAGGCCTCGCGATGCGTCTCGGGGCGGTGCCACAGCACGTCGGCGTAGAACTCCCGCCATGCCAGTTCGTTCGCGTAGCCCGCCGCGGACTCGCCGCTCTCCTGAGCGAGGTCGGCCAGAAGCGTGCGGGGGTGCAGGCAGCCGTACTTCAGGTACGCCGACAGCCGGCTGGTGCCGTCGGTGCCCGGGGTGTTGCGGGTGTCGCGGTAGCCGGCCAGCCGCTCCTCCCGGAAGCGCCGCCACGCCGCGCGGGCGGCGGCCTCCCCGGCCGGGGGCAGCCGGACGCCGTCCGGCGCGGGGGCCGGCGGCGGGGCGTCGGACCGGACGCCGGTCTGCCAGGGCACCGAGCGCGGTCGCGGGGCGGGGGCGCGCCAGCCGTGCTGCCGCCATGCCCGCGCGAAGGGGGAGAACACCCGGAACGGCGTCCCGCCGGACTTGGTGACCCGGCCGGGCGTCACCGCGTACGGCGAGCCGGTGCGCACGAGCGGCACGTCGCCGAGCGCCCGCTCGACCGCCGCGTCGCGCTGCCGGCCGTAGGGGCCGGCGTCGGCGCTGACGTGCACGCTGCCCGCGCCGACCTCGCGCACCAGCTCGGGCACGACGCGCGCGGGGTCCCCGGAGCGCAGCACCAGTGCGCCGCCGACCGCCGCGCCGAGGTCGGCGAGGCAGTCGAGCAGGAAGCGGCGGCGCGGCACCCCCGCGGGGTCCCACAGCCGCGGGTCGACGACGAACAGCGGCAGGACGGCGCCCTCGGGGCCGGCGGCGTCGATCGCGGCCAGCAGCGCCGGGTGGTCGGCCAACCTCAGGTCACGGCGGAACCACAGCAGCGCGGTGGGCACCCGCGCCAGCCTAGGCAGGCGCGGGTGGACCCGCAGGTCAGCGGTCGGCGGTCTCCAGGCCGAAGTGCGGCCGGTCGGCCTCGGCGACCAGGTCGAGCTCCTCGGGGTGCTGCTGGATGTAGTGCCGGACGAACGAGCAGTAGGGGAGCACGTGCAGGCCGCGCTCGCGGGCCGCATCGAGGACGCCCTTCACCAGGGCCTTGCCGATGCCGCGCCCGCCGACGGAGGGGTCCACCTCGGTGTGCGGCAGCGTCATGGTGCCGTTCTCGACGTGGTAGCTCGCCAGGCCGACGACCCGGTCACCGAGCACCACCTCGAACCGCCCCCGGTCGGGGACGTCGACCACGCTCGTCTCCATGCTCGTGCTCCACCTCCGCTCGCCCCGGCGCCGTTGCCGGGTTCGACATGCGTACTGGAACGGTAACGCCTCGCAGCGCCTCTGGGTTTCCCCTCAGCGGGGGACGGGCGTGTCCCGGACGCCGGCCGTCGGGCGTCCCCGCCGGAGCGCAACGGCGGCGTGCCAGGATGGGGACGGCGTCCCCGGCCTCGTGCTCCGGGCCGTCACGGCCCCGTAGCTCAGGGGATAGAGCAACGGTTTCCTAAACCGTGTGTCGGAGGTTCGAATCCTCTCGGGGCCACCTGCAGCGCTCCGGTCAGGCCCAGCGACTGGTCAGCCGCACGCTGGTGCCGTCCGGATCGCGGCGGACGGCGACGTGGTCGCAGAGCTGGCGGGCCAGCCACAGACCCATGCCGCCGTGGGAGAGGTCGTCTCCGTGCGCAGGGCCGTACCCGGCGAACGGGTCGGCCAGGCCGTGACCGGAGTCGCGGATGGTGGCCACCAGCTGCCCGGGTGCGCTCCACAGCCGCAGACCGGCGGGCGGGCGGCCGTGCCGGACGGCGTTGGAGGTCATCTCGTCGACGGCCAGGAGGAAGTCCTCGAGGACGTCGGGCGGCCCGTCGACACCGGCCAGGTGCTCGCGGACGGCGTGCCTGAGGCCGGCGTAGTCGGTGATGTCGTCGTCGGCCAGCGCCGGGACGGTGTCCTCCAGCGGCTCGGCGGGCACCGGCAGGGCGCGCAGGTACGCAGCAGGGCCGACGAAGTCGGGGTTGGCGACGCGGCCGGCGGCGGTGACCAGCCGCGGATGGGTGTGCCGCGCGGTGGCCAGGACCGGCTCGGGGAGGTCAGCGGAGAACACGCACAGTCCCCACAGCGGGAACGGGGCGAACGCGGCGTTGATGACCGCCTCGTAGGCCTGCCACTCCCGGTGGTCGGCCGCGGTGGTGCCGAAGTCCACCTCCCCGACCACCCGGACCCGCCGTCCGGGGGCGGCGTGCTCGGTGGCGAACCGGCGGAAGGCCGTGATCGCCGTCGGTGTGCGCGACCGGTACAGGGCGTGCCGCTCGACGACGATCACCCGCGGGTCGTCGCCCACGGCCTCGCGCAGGGGACCGGTGGCGCCCGGTCCCACGGCGATCACCGCGGCGTCCCCGGCCGCCAGTCCGTCGCGCAGCCACGGGGCGGCGATCGCGGCCATCTGCTCGGCCGTGTCGTACACCAGGGCCTCGTGCCGGAACCCCGGCGACGGGCGCTCGGCACCGGGGGCAGCGCCCACCACGGCACCGGCGGGTCGGGTGCCCTCGCTGCGGTGCACGTCGTCCGCCCTCCGTGCTGTCGGCCGTCCCGGGGATGAGGGCCAACGTGGTCACGGTGCCGCTCGCCCGGCGCTGTACCCCTCATCCGGCCGCCTACGCCGTCGCCGGGCGAGATGCCCAGAAGGGGTGAGGACGGGCGCCGGTGGAGGGGCACCCTCGTCGACCGGCGTCAGACGTCGCGGCGGGTGAACACCAGCGCGGTCAGGCCCCAGACCATGGCCACCCAGAGGACCGCCCACAGCAGGTAGGCGACGGTGAGCGGGGCCTCGCTGAGGAACGGCGAGCCGGCGAAGTCCAGCCCGAGCGGGGTCGGGTCCTGGAACGCGTGCATGGCGCCCCGCCACAGCCCGTCGGTGGGCAGGATGACCCGCGACACGGTGCCGACGCGGGCCACGCCCTCGTTGCCCAACACGTCCCCGACGCTGCCGACCACGCCGGCCACCCAGGTCGCGCCGAACAGCCCGACGGCGACCACCCCCGACGCCATCGGCGAGATCACGCTCGACAGCAGCAGGGCGAGGGTGAGCAGCACGACCGTCTGCCCGGCCAGCAGCGCCAGGCCGGCCGCCGGGTCGGGCGGCCAGTAGCCGACCGCCCACCCGACGACGAGGAACTGCGCGAGCCCGGCCACCGCCACGTAGCCGGAGCCGAAGGCGACCAGCCCGAGCCACTTGCCGAACAGCACGGCCGAGCGCCGCACCGGCCGGGCCAGCTGCGCCAGCGCCATGCCGGACTCGATCTCCCCGGCGAGGGTGGGCCCGGCCAGGAACGCGGTGCCCAGCGCGGCGATCAGGCTCAGCCCGAACATCACCAGGTTGAGCAGCGTGGAGGCGAACAGCCGGGCCTGGCCGGAGGTGAGGTCCCCGAACTCGGTGTCCAGGCCGGCCAGGCGGGAGAAGCCCCACCCGCTGAGCACCAGCAGCGCGACGGTGAGGACGGCCAGCGCCCACACCACCCGCCGGCGGACCGCCTCCCGCAGGGTGAGCCCGGCGACCGTCAGCACGCTCACGAGCCGGCCTCCTCACCGCGGAGGATGCCGAGCAGCCGCTCCTCCAGGCTGATCCGCGCGGGCTCGACGGCGTGCACCGAGACGCCCAGGGCCACCAGGTCGGCGACGAGGCGGGGCACGGTGCCGCCGTCGTCGTCCGCGGGCAGGGCGACGGTGAACCGGTCCGCGCCGCCGGTGACCGGCCCGGCCGCCCGCAGCCGCGCCTCGGCGCGGCCGTCGACCCCGGTGAGGTGCAGCCGGACCTCCCGCCGGCCGAGCAGCTCGGCCAGCGTGCCGGCGGCCGCGACCCGCCCGTGATCGAGGATGACCACCCGGTCGCAGACCCGCTCCACCTCGCCGATCAGGTGCGAGTTGAGCAGCACCGCCACGCCCTGCGCCTTGAGCGAGAGCACCAGGTCGCGGACGTCGACCCGGCCGAGCGGGTCCAGCGCGCTGGTCGGCTCGTCGAGGACCACCAGCTCGGGCCGGCCGACCAGGGCGACGGCGAGGCCGAGCCGCTGCTGCATGCCCTTGGAGAACCCGCCCACCCGGTCGCCGGCCCGCCCGTCGAGGCCGACCGCGGCCAGCCGCTCGCGCCCCTCGTCCGCGGTCATCGGCACCCGGGCCAGCCGGGCGTGCAGGGAGAGCACCTCGGCGGCGGTCAGCCACTGCTGGTAGCGGAACAGCTCGGGCAGGTAGCCGACCCGCAGCCGGGACTGCGGGTCGCGTCCCGGGCGGCCGAGCAGCACCACGTCCCCGGCGTCGGGGCGGACCAGGCCGAGCAGCATCTTGATGACGCTGGTCTTGCCCGCTCCGTTGGGGCCGAGCAGGCCGACCACCTCGCCGCGCCCGACGGTGAACGAGACGCCGTCCACCGCCGTCCGGCGCCCGTACCGCTTGCGCAGCCCGGAGCACCAGACGGCGGGGGAGGCGGGCAGCTCGGCGACGAGCTGGGCCGCGGTCCGGGTGTCCTCCAGCGACACGGTCAGCGCAGGTCGTCGGCCACGGCGAGCACCTCGTCGGTGCTCACGGCCCCGGCGACCCCGGTGACGACGCCGTCCTCCACCCACACCACGCCGGCCATGCTGCCGTCGCGGGAGGCCAGCACGGTCGCCGGCTGCCCGGCCACCTCGGCCGTGCTGGTGGTGACCATGTCGGCCGGGACCGGCAGCGGCAGCGTCGTCGCGTCGCCGGAGAAGTCGCGCAGCTGGGCGGCGACGTCGGCGGGCATGCCGGGCAGGGAGAGCAGGTAGTCGCGCACCGTCTCGAAGGGGACGCCGTCGGAGTCCGCGGTGGGCGCGACCGCCCGGCCCACGGCGAGCACCGGCAGGCCGGTCGGCTGCACCCACACCGCCGCGGCGGCCGGCCCGGCCTGCAGCCGCACCCGGCTGCCGTCCAGCCCGGGCGGCACGGCCGGGAGGGCCTCCCCGGTGGCGGCCGCGGCCTGCGCGGCCTGCTCCGCCGAGAAGGTGAAGACGGCGCTGACCTGGTCCACCACCTGGTAGGTGGGGTCGCCGCTGACACCGGTGGGCAGCTCGCCCACCTCGGGCAGGGTCAGGCCGGTGCGCTCCTCGGCGGTGGCGGCGTCGGGCACCTCGGAGGGCTCGGCCGCGCCGGTGACCTCGAGGTCGCCGAACGCGGAGAGGTCGGGCAGTGCGACCAGCTCGCCCGTGGGGACGGCGACCGGCGCGACCCGCTCGGTGCGGAAGATCGGCAGCCAGTCGTTGGCCGCGGCCACGCCCGCGCCGGACAGGACGAGGGCCAGGCCGAGTGCCGCGACGGCGGGCTTGCGCACCGCACCCGCCCACCGTGCGCGGCGGGCCGGCGCGGGCGCCCGCCCGGCCGGGACGGCGGAGGCCAGCCGGGCCCACGCGGTGTCGACGTCGGCGGAGGGCCGCGCCGGCGTGCCGAGGGCGGCGCCGGCGGTGCGGGCGTCGGCCCGCACCTCCTCCAGGGCGGTCAGGCAGGCCGGGCAGGCGGCGACGTGCGCGCGGTCGGCGTCGGCGACGCCGAGCGGCTCGTCCAGCAGCCGGCGCAGCACACCCTCACTGGGATGACGCATCGTGGTCCAACTCCTTCTTGAGCGCAGCTTCGGCGCGCCGCACGGTCGTGCCGACGCTGCCGACGGACAGATCGAGGGCAGCCGCCACGTCGGCGTAGCCCAGGCCGCTGTGCCGGAGCACCAGGGCCACCGCCTGCTTGCGGGGCAGCCGGGCGAGGGCGGCCCGCACCCGGCGGTGCTCCTCGCGGGAGACCACCGCGTCGGCGACGTCGGGGACGACGGTCGGCTCCCCGCCGGCCGCCTCCTCGCGGGCGGTGCGGCGGCGACCGGAGCGCAGCACGTTGAGCGCGGTGTGGGCGGCGGCCACGCTGAGCCAGCCGCCGGCCTCCCGCGCCGGCACCGAGGAGCGGCCGAAGGAGAGGAACACCTCCTGGGCGACGTCCTCGGCCTGGTCCCGCGACCCGAGCACCCGGGCGGCCACGCCGACCACCCGCGGGTACTCCGCCCGGAAGACCTGCTCGAGGTCGTCGCGCACCCCGCCGGCCCGGTGCGCCCGCTCGGCCGTGCGCCCCCGGGCCGCGGGTGCGGTCAGGGCGCGCGCCGTCCATCGCTCGTGCTGCACCAGGTCCACATCGGTAGAGCACCGCCGGGGCCGCGGATGTGACACCCGCCGAGGATGCACCCGGTCAGCCGGCCCGGATCGGCGCTCCCACGCGGATCTCGCCGTCGCTGAGGACGTCGGCGCGCAGCCCGCCCCGGTGGATGAGCGGACGCAGGGTCCCGGGACCGCTGAGCCGCTCCAGGTGCGCGCAGGGCTCGCACAGCCGGCGCCCCTCGCACAGCACGTCGCCGATGCGGAAGCGCCGTCCGACGAGGGCGTTGACGTCGACCCCGCGGGTGAGGACGTTGCGGCGGGTGCCGGCGAAGTCCAGCGCCTGCCCGGCGGCGGCCAGCTCGTCGAGGACCTCGGCGGCCACCAGGGTCAGGTCGTACCCGGGCCGGCGTCCGGCGCGGGGGCTGAAGGTGCCGGCGCCCACGGCGTAGCGGTCGCCGTCCAGCCCGCGGCCGGCCCGGGCCCGCGCCACCTCGACCAGCTGCATCGGTGCCTCCGCCGCGGGCGCCACCGCGAGGCCCTCGACGGCGCCGGACAGGTCGCCGGCGACCGGGACGGGGCGCAGGACCGGGTCGAGGGAGGCGACGGCGTGCGCCTCGCGGATGCGCAGGTCGGCCGTGGCCCGGCCCAGCAGCGCGGGGGCCTGCGGGCTGAGCACGACCCCCGGCGGCGTGCCGAAGGCCAGCACGGCGACGGCGTCCTCGCCGGCCGGGTCCTCGGCGACGGCGATCCACCAGCCGGGCCACTGGAACCGCCCGGGGTCGGCGATCGGCACCAGGCCCGAGCCGTGCTCGGCCAGCCAGGTCCGCCACGCGCCCAGGGCGTGGGCCAGGTCGTCGTCGGGCAGCGGCAGGTCGGCCACGGGGGTCTCCGTGACCGACGCCAGGCACGCGGCGAACCCGCGGACCAGGGCACGTGTGGCGGGACCGGGCGGGAGCGCGACGTCGATCACGGGTCGATCCTCCCCGGGGGGTCCAGGCGTGGGCCGTTGCGCCGGATCGCCCGCTCGGGGCCGGTCCGCCACCGGTTGCCGACGACGGCGAGGACTCCCCACCACGCCGCGGTGACCCAGTTGACGTCGCCCCAGCGGCCCTGCGCCACGGCGAAGACGACGACGCCGGCGATCGCAGCGCCCCAGACGACGGCCAGGACGACGAGCCAGGGCCGCGGCGCCGGCCGCCGGCTCGCCGCCCCGACCTTCTGCGTGGCCAGGTCGACGACGGCGGCCCGCAGGCGGTCGTCGGACACCTCGCGGCCCCACGTGGCCGCGCGGTCGACCAGCGCGAACTCGGTCGGCCGCAGCCCGTGGCGGGCGGCCAGCTCCCGGGAGACGTGCGGTTCGAGCAGGCCCGACTGCCGCTCCCAGAACCGCCGGCGGCCCAGCCACCAGGCGAACAGCGGGCCGCCGACCAGGAACAGCAGCACGAACCCGACGGCGACCACCACGGACGTGCTCATGGCCGCCGCACCCGGCGGGGAAACCCCGGGTCGGGCCGGTGTCCCCCGACCGGCGGACGGGCCGGGTCAGCGGGTCGGCGTCCGCGTCTCGTGGAGGACGGCGAGCCGGCGGCGGTACTCCTCCTCGTCGATCTCACCGCGGGCGAACCGCTCGGCCAGCAGCTGCTCGGCCGACCGCACCGGCGGCGGGTACGAGCCCGCGGCCGGCCGCCGCACGCGGCGCGCCAGCAGCAGCGAACCGACGACCAGCAGGCCGAGGAGGAGCAGGACGACGACGGCTGTCGCGCCCCAGCCCCAGTCGCCCATGTGGTCCCAACCGTCCCAGTCGTCCCAGTCCATGGACCCCAGCTCCTCCGCCGGCCCGACCCGGCGGCCGGGCCATGGGCGGGCTCCAGGGTCGACCGTCGCGCCGCCGCCGGGACCCGCCGAAGGTCCCTCGCCCGCCGGACCTCCGGCCCGTGCCGTGCACGGTCCCTGGCCGGTCCCCGCGCGAGCGCACTACCGTCGGGACATGGTGCTCGCGGTGGCCGAGCTGCTGCTCCTGGTGCTGCTCGCCGGCCTGCTGCTGTACGCGCTCGGGGTGTGGTCCACCCGCCCGGCGCTGCGGACCGGCTCGGGCGCCACCCGGCTGCCCGCCCGGGCGCGCGCGGAGGTGGCCGCGGCCGTCGCACAGGCCCACTGGACGGCGGCCCACGACGAGGTGGACGGCCTCACCCGGGTGCTGCTGCGGCGGTCCTACACCGGGTTGGACGGGATGCCCGTCGTCCTCGAGGAGCGGCTGTTCGCGACGCTCCCGGCGGCCGACCCCGCGTGGGAGGCGCGCTTCACCGAGGCCATGTCCGGTGCGCGGTTCCGCTGCGCCTACCTCAACGCCGAGGAGCGGCCGGGGGAGCGGGACTAGGCGACGGCGCGCAGGGCCGGCGTCCGGTCGGCCGCTCGTGCCACCGTCCGCTCCACCAGGCGCGCGATCGTCGCCGGCCGGTCCGACTGCGGCGCGTGGCCGGCCATCAGCAGCGGGCTGAAGCGCGAGCCGGGGACCAGCGGCAGGTAGCGCACCGTCTGGCCGGAGGCGACCCAGTCCGCCACGCCCTGGACCAGGGTGACCGGGCAGTCGATGCGGTCCAGGCCGCGCGGGACGTCGAGCACCAGGGCCCACAGGACGGTGCGCCAGAAGTCGCGTGACTCGGCGAAGCCCTCGCGGGCGCCGACCGCCTCCTCGGGCGAGGTGCTCCACGGCCGCGCCTTGAGCGGCGCCAGCAGCGCCGCCCGGCCGACGGCCGAGCGCGACACCGAGGCGATCAGCGGCTCGGCCGCCCGCATGACGATCCGGGCCATCCCCATGCCGGCGCCCTGGTAGACCCGCTCCTGGGGGACGTTGAGCCCGGACGGCGCGATCGCCACCACCGACCGTGCCCGGCCGCGGACGGCGAGCTCCAGGGCGATCCGCGCACCGAGGGAGTTGCCGAGCACGTGCACCCGGCCCACACCGTGCGTGTCGAGCGTGTGCTCGACGGCGTCGGTCAGCGCGGCGACGGTGGGGCGCTGGTCGAGGTGCCGCGAGCGCCCGATGCCGGGCAGGTCCACGTTGAGGACGTCGAAGCGGTCGGTCAGCGCCGGGAGGACGGCGGTGAAGTCACGGCGGGAGCTGCCCATGCCGTGCAGCAGCAGGAGCGGCTCACCGGAGCCCTCGCGGGTCAGGGACAGCAGTTGGGTCACCCGGTCGGGCTACCCGGCGGGCCCGCCGGCCGTGCCGTGAGACCGGTCACGGGCGGCCCGCGGGGTGCGCGGGGCACCCCACGGGCCGAGGGTCAGCGGCCCGCGCCGACCGGTTCGGCCGGCCGGGTGCCGACGCGGGAGAGGGCCATCGACAGCGCCACGGCCACGACGATGCCGATCACCGGCGGGATGCCGACGCCGAGCTCGCCGCTGAGCCACGCCAGGAAGGCCGCGACCGCGTAGGCGAGGAGGTTGGGCCAGCGCACCGCGGGCGGGGTGGCCCCGGCGGGGATCCCGCGCCGCCGCCAGCGGGCGAGGAAGTCCCCGATGATGACGCCGCCCAGCGGCGGGATGAACGTGCCGAGCAGGCCCAGGTACTCGACCAGGTGGTTCTGCACCCCGGTGAGGGCCAGCACGGTGCCGATCACCGCACCGCCGATCACGAACGGCCCCTTGTTCGGTCGGTCGAACAGCTCCGCGCCGGCCACGCCGAACGCGTAGGCGGTGTCGGCGTTGCTCTTCCACAGGTTGCCGAACAGCAGCACCAGCCCCCAGCCGACCAGCCCCAGCTGGTAGAGGACGAGGACGAAGTCGCCCTCCCCGAAGGTGAGCGCCCCGATCGCGCCGAAGAACACCATGAGGCCGTTGCCGACGAGGAAGCCGATGACGCACGCCCAGACCGCGTGCGAGCCGCGGCGGGCGAACCGGGTCCAGTTGGGGGCCTGGGTGCCCGCGGACACGAACGTGCCGACGACGGTGGTGATCGCCACGGCCACGGCCATCGACGCCGTCGGCTGCACGCCGGTGAGCCCGCCGAGGCCGCCGACCTCCTGCACCGACCGCCAGACCACCCAGAACGCCAGGACCAGGATCAGCGGTGTCGAGACCAGCGACACCCAGTACATGCCGCGGTAGCCCCAGTAGGCGGTGGCGCACATCAGGACGCTGGTGACCACCATGACCGCGGCACGGGCGCCGTACGAGCGCCAGTCCAGCGCCTCGGCGGTCAGGTCGCCGATCGTGCCGACGACGACGCCGTACCAGCCGATCTGGGTGCCGCCGAGCAGGATCGAGGCGAGTTTCGCACCGCGCGACCCCAGCGTGTAGCGGCTCATCACCACGGTGGTCAGACCGGTCCGCGCGCCGACCCAGCCCATCACCGCCACGTAGGTGCCGAGGATCAGCGAGCCGGCGAGGATGACCAGCACCAGCTCGCCGAAGCCGAACGCCGGACCCAGCGTGGCGCCGGCCAGCATGGTCGGGGTGAAGACGGTGAAGCCGAGCAGCACCACCGCGATCGAGAAGAACGACTTCCGGGCGTGCGCCGGTACCGGCGTCACGGGGTAGTCCGGGTCGACGACGTCGGCCTCGGCCCCGGTCGCAGCGACCGACCGGTCCGGCGCCGTCACGACTCCTCCCCGATGTCCTCGAGCCACAGCTCGGGACGCTCGGCGAGCATCCGCTCCATCAGCGCGATGCAGTCCGGGTCGTCCAGGACGTCGACCTGCACGCCCTTGGACCGCAGCAGCTCCTCGGAGGCCTGGAAGCTGCGGTTCTCCCCGACGACGATCCGCGGGATGTCGTAGAGCAGGGCGGTCCCCGCGCACATGAAGCAGGGCGAGAGGGTCGTGTAGAGGACGCTGCGCCGGTACACCGCCGCCGGCAGCCGGCCGGCCCGCTCGATGCAGTCGGTCTCACCGTGCCGGATGGCGCTGCCCATCTGCACGCGGCGGTTGCGGCCGACGGCCAGCACCCGGTCGCCGTCGACCAGCGCCGCGCCGATCGGGACGCCGCCCTCCTCCCAGCCGGTGCGCGCCTGCTCGACGGCGAGGCCGAGGAAGAACCGGTCGCGGTCCGCGGGGGAGAGGTCGGGCGGGACGGTGGGCAGGTCCGCTGTGGTCACGGGTCCTCCTGGCGGGACGGGCGAGGGCGGGGACGTCGTCAGCGAACCGGGTGAGGACCGCGCAGGACAAGGGCGCGCCGGGGACCCGGCGAGGACGGCGAGCCGGCGTGGCCCGCTGCGCGCCCGGCCTGCGCGGGGTGAGGGCCGCGGTCCTCGCGGCCGTGCGCGGACCGGGTCCCCTGGCGGCGGAGCCGACGGGGACGGCGGCAGGATGGGGGCATGGGACAGGTCGTCGCCACCGCCGAGCGGGTCGTCCGGGCACCGGTCGAGCGGGTGCTGCCCGCTCTCGCCGACTACACGGAGACGCGCCGCCGCGTCCTCCCCGAGCAGTTCAGCGACTACCGCGTCGAGGCCGGCGGCCAGGGCGCGGGCACCCGCGTCGCCTGGCGGTTCGCCGCCACGTCCAAGCGGGTGCGCGACCAGCTCGTGGAGGTCAGCCAGCCGGACGCCTCGACGCTGGTCGAGACCGACACCCGGTCGTCGATGGTGACGACGTGGACGGTGCACCCGGCCGACGCCGGGCTGACCACCGTGCGCGTACGCACCACCTGGAACGGGGCCGGCGGCATCGGCGGCTTCTTCGAGCGCACGTTCGCGCCCAAGGGGCTGCGCCGGGTGTACGAGGACCTGCTGGCCCGGCTGGACCGCGAGGTCGCCGCGGGCTGAGCCGGCGGCGCGCGTCGCGTTCCGAGGGGACGATGGCCCGGTGACCGCAGTGCGCACCGCCGTCGAGCCGCCCGCCCTGGACCCGGCCGGCCTCGACTCGCTCGCCGACCTCGTGGGGGACGGCGACGTCGTCGTCCTCTCGGGGGCCGGGCTGTCCACCGACTCCGGGATCCCCGACTACCGCGGCGCCTCCGGATCGCTGCGCCGGCACACGCCGATGACCTACCAGACGTTCCTGCGCGACCCCCGCGGCCGGCACCGGTACTGGGCGCGCAGCTTCGTCGGCTGGCGGCAGATGCGGGCGGCGCGGCCCAACGCCGGGCACCGCGCGGTCGCCGACCTGCAGGACGTCGGGCTGGTCAGCGGCGTCATCACGCAGAACGTGGACGGGCTGCACCAGGCGGCCGGCGCCCGCGACGTCGTCGAGCTGCACGGCGGCCTCGACCGCACCGTCTGCCTGGCCTGCGGCGACGTCGCCGACCGGGCCGAGCTCGACCGGCGGCTGCGGGTGGTCAACCCGGACTTCGGTCCGCACGTGGACGAGGTCAACCCCGACGGCGACGCCGAGCTGTCCGACGACCTCCTCGACGGCTTCGTCATGGTCGACTGCCTGACCTGCGGCGGTGGCCCGCTCAAGCCCGACGTCGTCTTCTTCGGCGAGACCGTCCCGCGGGACCGGGTGGAGGACTGCTTCGCCCGGGTCGAGGCGGCCGGCGCGCTGCTCGTGCTCGGCTCGTCGTTGACCGTGATGAGCGGCTACCGGTTCGTGCTGCGCGCCGAGAAGCTCGGCATCCCGGTGGGCCTGGTCAACCTCGGCGCCACCCGGGGGGACGCGAAGGTCGACGTCCGCCTCGACGCGCCGCTGGGCACGGTGCTGCCCGAGCTGGTCCGCCGCCTGGCCGCGTGAGCCGCGAGAGAAAGGACCTCCCTGCCCCCCAGCGCTCGCAAGCTCCTGCCGGGCCCCTGCAGGGAGGCCGGGCTGCTGACCGGGCGCCCGGCGGCGACCTCGGCGAGGATCGGTCGCGATGCAGACCTTCCTGCCCGTCGCCGACTTCGAGGACAGCGCCCGGCTCCTGGACTCGCCCCGCCTCGGCAAGCAGCGGGTGGAGACCCTGCAGGTGCTGCGGGCCCTGGAGCTGCCCGACTACGGCTGGGTCTCGCACCCGGTCGTGCGGATGTGGCGGGGCCGCACCGCGGGGCTGGTGGCCTACGGGCTGGCGATGGTCCGGGTGTGGCGCGAGCGCGGGTTCGCCGACAGCACCCACGCGCTGATCGCCGAGTTCGCCCCGGACGTCGTCGGCATCTCCCAGGAGGAGCTGGCCGGCGCCGGGCTGCTGCCCTCCTGGCTGGGCGACGAGGCGCTGCACCTGTCCCACCGGTCCAACCTGCTGGCCAAGGAGCCGGACTTCTACCGGCCGCGGTTCACCGAGCGATTCGGGCCCGAGCCCGACGACCTGCCCTACGTCTGGCCGGAGCCGGACGACGTCGCGCCCGCGCCGCCACCGGAGGGCGTCCCCGTGTGGGTGGTGCGGCCGCGGGCGCACAACGAGCTGGGCGCGTGCCTGGCCGCCGGCGTCGTCGGGCTGGGCACCCAGTCGGGCATCGACGTCGACGCCACCGGGCTGACCGCGGCGGAGCTGCGGGCGCTGTCCAAGGAGATCTCCGGGCGGCGCCCGGCCAAGGACCTGCGCCAGCTGTCGGCCTTCCTCGACGAGGTCCGCCCCGGCGACCGCGTCGGCCTGCCGATCGAGCACGGCGCCGGGCTGCTGCTCGGCGAGGTCGTGGGGGAGTACCTCTTCGAGGGCCGGGAGCTGCTGCCGCACCGCCGTCCCGCCCGCTGGGACCGCGTGGTGCCCCGGTCGGCGGCCCGCCCGCCGGCGACGCTGCAGGACCCACGCGCCCTGTTCTCCGTCGTCCTCGACCCCGCGCACGTGCCCGGGAACTGAGCGGCGCGCGGCCCGGCGGCTGTGCCAGGGTGCCGGCGTGGCCCGCCCCTCCGTCCTCCCCAGCCAGGCCGCCGACTTCCCGCGCTGGTACCAGGACGTCGTGGCCAAGGCGGAGCTCGCCGACAACGGCCCGGTCCGCGGGACGATGGTGATCCGGCCCTACGGGTACGCGATCTGGGAGCGGCTGCAGCGCGAGGTCGACGACCGGATCAAGGCCGCCGGCGCGCGCAACGCCTACTTCCCGCTGCTGATCCCCGAGACGTACCTGCGGCGCGAGGCCGAGCACGTGGAGGGGTTTAGCCCGGAGCTGGCCGTGGTCACGCACGCCGGCGGCCGGGAGCTGGAGGTGCCCGCCGTCGTCCGGCCCACCAGCGAGACGGTCATCGGCGAGTACATGGCCAAGTGGGTGCAGAGCCACCGCGACCTGCCGCTGCTGCTCAACCAGTGGGCCAACGTCGTCCGCTGGGAGCTGCGGCCGCGGGTCTTCCTGCGCACGACGGAGTTCCTCTGGCAGGAGGGCCACACCGCGCACGCCACCGAGCAGGAGGCCGCCGGGTACGCGCGGCAGATCCTGCGCGAGGTCTACGCCGACGTCATGACCGAGGTGCTGGCCGTGCCGGTCGTGCCGGGGCGCAAGACCCGGCGGGAGCGCTTCGCCGGCGCGGTCAACACGCTCACCTGCGAGGCGATGATGCGCGACGGCAAGGCCCTGCAGATGGGCACCAGCCACGAGCTGGGGCAGAACTTCGCCCGGGCGTTCGACATCGACTTCCTCGGTGCCGACGGCGAGCGCCGGCTGGCCTGGACGACGTCGTGGGGCTCCTCCACCCGGATGGTCGGCGGGCTGGTCATGAGCCACGGCGACGACGCCGGCCTGCGGCTGCCGCCCCGGCTGGCCCCCGTGCAGGCCGTGGTCGTGGTGGCCCGCGCCGGCGAGGGCGTCGCCGAGGCGGCGGGCGCGCTGGCCGGCGAGCTGCGCGCTCAAGGGGTGCGGGTCGAGGTCGACGACCGGGCCGACGTCCCGTTCGGGCGCCGCGCCGTCGACTGGGAGCTCAAGGGCGTCCCGGTGCGCGTCGACCTCGGGCCGCGGGACCTCGCCGAGGGGCGGGCGACCGTCGTCCGGCGGATCCCGGGCGACACCGCGGCCGTCCCGCTGGGCGCGGTGGCCGGGGCCGTCCGGCGCGCGCTCGAGGAGGACCAGCCCCGGCTGCTCGCGGAAGGCCGCGCCCGCCTCGCCGAGCGGACGGCGGACGTCGGGACGACCGAGGAGGCCCGCGCCGCCGCCCAGGACGGGTGGGCCCGGATCCCCTGGGACCGGCTCGGCCCGGAGGGAGAGGCGCGGCTGGCCGAGCACGGCGTCACCGTCCGCTGCCTGGTCCGGCCGGACGGCGGGCTGCCGGGCACCGACGACGAGCCGGGCGCGCTGGCCGTCGTCGGGCGCGCCTACTGACCGCTGCCCGGCAGGGGCACGTTCTGCAGCCGCACCTGGCCGCGCGCCACCGGCTTGCCGTCCTCGCTGCGGCTGAGCGTGACCAGCCACAGCTGCAGGGTGCGGCCCTGCTGGATCGGCTCGGCCAGGACCTCGACCCGGCCGGTGGTCACCGGCCGGAGGAAGTCGGTGCTGTTGTTGACGCCGACCGCGAACTGGCCGCGGTCGACCACGGCCGCGCTCGCGCCGATGCTCGCGGCCGACTCGACGACGGTGCAGTACACGCCGCCGTGCACCACGCCCCACGGCGTGTGCTGGTCCGGCCCGAGGTCGACGTGCCCGGTCACCCGGGTGCCGCTGACCTCGGTGACCTCGAACCCGGAGGCGGCGACGAACCGGCTCGCCGCGGCCAGGTCGACCGACGGCAGGTCGTTCTCCGCGGCGGTCACGCGTCCCACACCAGGCAGAAGGGGTGGCCCACCGGGTCGGCGAAGACGCGGAAGTCGCCGCCGCCCCCCGGTAGCCGCCGGGCACCGAGGGCGAGCACCTTCGGCTCGGCCTCGTCGACGTCGGCGACCCGGACGTCGAGGTGGAACTGCTGGGGCCGCTCGGGGTCCGGCCAGTCCGGTGGCCGCAGGTCGGGGGCCTGCTGGAAGGCCAGCCGGTGGCCCTGGCCGGTGACGACGACCCAGTCGTCGCCGGGGCCCCCCTTGCTGACCTCCATCCCCAGCAGATGGGCGTAGAAGGTGGCGAGGGCGTGCGCGTCGGGCGCGTCGAGGACGACGGAGTGCAGCTGGCCGATCATGGCCCCATCCTGCGGGTCCGCAGCACCGCTCACCAGCGCGGTCCCGGGCCGGCCGGCGCGGCGTCCCGGCCGGCGGGGCAGGATCGGTCCGTGCCTGCGACCCCCTCGGACGCCCCCCAGCTCGGCTCGCTGACCTGGCTGCCCGCCGCCGACCGGCCCGACCTGCTGGCCGCCGCGGTGGCCGCGGCGCTCGCGGACCTCACCGGGCCGGCGTGGGTGGCGGAGATCGACGACGACCTCGCCGACACCGCCGCGTTCACCGAGGCCTACGGGGTGCCCCTGGAGGCGTCGGCCAACTGCGTGGTGGTGGCCGCCCGCCGGGCCGGGCAGACGACGATGGCCGCGTGCCTGGTGCCGGCGAGCGCCCGCGCCGACGTCAACGGGCTGGTGCGCCGGCACCTGGGCGCGCGCAAGGCGTCCTTCGCCCCGCAGGACGTCGCGGTCGCCGAGAGCGGCATGGCCTACGGCGGCATCACCCCGATCGGGCTGCCGTCGTCCTGGCCGGTGCTGGTCGACGCCGCGGTGGCGGCCACGGACCTCGTCGTCGTCGGGTCGGGCACCCGCGGCAGCAAGCTCGCCGTGCCCGGGCCCGCGCTGGCCGCGCTGCCGTCGGTGGAGGTCCTCGAGGGGCTGGGCCGCGAGCCGGTGGAGCCGCCCGGGCCGGCACCGGCCGTCCGGGCGGATCGGGCACCGGACGACCGTGACCTCGGGTGGGGCGAGCGACCCGACGAGGCCTCCTCCGCCGACCGCCGCTACCTGGAGGACCGGCCGCCGCACTGGGGCAGCGACTGAGGGCTCACAGTTGACCGGGCAGCGTCGTCGTCCCCGGGCCGGACGGGTCGGGGCCAGGGCCAGTGCCCTGCTGGGCGCGCAGCAGGTCGCGGATCTCGACGAGCAGCTCCACCTGCGTGGGGGCCACGGGGCCGGGCTCCTCTCCGCGCTGGCGCCGCTCCATGATCGTCTTCATCGGCAGCACGACGAGGAAGTAGACGACCGCGGCGGTGATCCCGAAGGTGATGACCGCGTTGACGAACGCCGCCCAGTCGAACACCTGGCCGTTGACCGTGAACGTGCCGCCCTCGATGCCGCCGCCCCCGAACAGCGCGATGAGCGGCTCGAGGAACGACGCGGTGAACTGGCTGACGACCGCGGTGAAGGCCGCCCCGATGACGACCGCGACGGCCAGGTCGACGACGTTGCCGCGGAGCAGGAAGTCCTTGAAGCCCTTCAGCATGGACGCCATCCACCCACACCGGCCCGGCGCCGGTCACGCCGGGGGCGGGAGGCTGAGGGTCAGCGTCGCGGTCGTGGCCGCGGCGGCCAGCTCCGCGGCGGTGGCGGCGTCCACCGCGAGGAGCAGCAGCCCGTCGTCGGCGTCGTCCGGCCCCGGGGCGGCGAGCACGAGGGCGCCGGCGGCGACGACCTCGGCGCGCTCGGCGCCGGGTGTCGTGGCGAGGACGTCGACCCGGTCGCCGGGCCGGACCAGCCCGCTGACCGCCAGGTCGGCCGGCCGCACCGGCGCGGCCACCTCCCCCTCGGCCAGCTGCGCGGTCAGGCCGGCGCCCACCACGGCGGCGTCGGTCAGCGGCTCCCCGGCGCGCACCCCTCCGGCGAGGGTGGCGCCCACCAGCGCCGCGGGGTCGGCCGCCGCCCCGGCGGGGCGCAGGGCGGCGGGGTAGCGGGCCAGGGTGAGGTCGCCGGTGCCGAGCACGACACCGGGGGCCAGGTCGGCCGCGGCGACGACCACCGGCACGGTCGCCGCGGCGGCCGCGGCCGCCGGCGCCGGAGCCGGGCGCAGGGCCAGCACCAGGGCGGCGGCGGCCAGGAGCCCGGCGAGGGCCCGCCGGGCGGTGTGCAGCGGCGAGCGGGGACGGCGCAGACGCATGCGTCCACGCTGGCGGGTCGGATCCGTCCCGGGGGCGGCTACCGCCGGGTTGTGGAGGGAGGGCCGGCCTGTGGACCGGCCGGCGTCAGCTGGCGGCGGCCTTGCCGGCCGAGGAGCTCGACGTCGAGGAGCTGCCGGTGGACGACGACGAGGAGGACGAGGACGAACTGCTGCTCGACGCGGCGGCGGGCTCCTTCGTGGCGGAGCCGGCCTTCTCGCTGGACGAGGAGCTCGACCGGCTGTCGGTGCGGTAGAAGCCCGAGCCCTTGAAGACGACGCCCACGGAGCCGTACACCTTGCGCACCGTGCTGCCGCACGACGGGCACTCGCCCACCGGCGCGTCGGTGAAGGACTGCACGACCTCGAACTCGTGCCTGCCCTCGGGGTTGGTGCAGGCGTACTGGTACGTGGGCACGGCGGAGCTCCTCGTCGGACGGGCCGGGCTGGCACTCTCACCCGGCGACTGCCAATGATGCGGGTTGGAACGCGCGACGTCCACGTGCGGGCGACGAGTGTCACGAGCACGAGGGGCCGCCTGGGTCTGTGCGCCGGTCCGACGGCCGCCTCTCGGCGAGTGGCCGCACGCAGCGGCGGGAGTTGAGGCCCGGGGGCACGTAGCGGACCGGCACTGCTGTCAACGTCCTCCGCGCCGGGACATTCCCGGCGGGCGGCCGGGCCACCGGGCGTGGGAAGGCGGGCCCAACGTCCTGCCGCGGACCCGGTCCTCCGGCCCGCGGCCGACCCGGAACACGCCAGTACGGTTCGGTTCGTGGCGCAGGAGTGGCTCGACGAACAGCAGCAGCAGACCTGGCGGGCCTGGTTGACCGTGGCCGAGCTGGTCCCGCGGGTGCTCGACGCCCAGCTGCAGCGCGACGCCGGGCTGACCCACGCCGCGTACGTCGTCCTCGCGATGCTCTCGGAGGCGCCCGGCCGCAGCCGTCGCATGAGCGACCTGGCCCGGCGGGCCAACCAGTCGCAGAGCCGGCTGTCGCACACGGTGGCACGGCTGGAGGAGCGCGGCTGGGTGCGCCGGGAGCGCTCGCCCGAGGACGGCCGCGGCAACGTCGCCGTCCTCACCGACGCCGGGTGGGACGTCGTCCGCTCGGTCGCGCCCGGCCACGTGGAGGCCGTCCGGGCGGCGCTGTTCGACCCGCTCACCGACGAGCAGGTCAAGGCGCTGGGCGAGGCGCTGCACGCCGTCATCGAGCGGCTCGACCCGGACCACAGCCTGCGTCTGGAGCACGGCGCCGACGTCGGGTGACAGCCGCGGGAGCATCGCAGCGAGGGACGAGCGAGGAGCGGACCGCGGCGCGGAACCCGACCCGTGTCACCGTCGGGTGACAGCCGCGGGAGCATCGCAGCGAGGGACGAGCGAGGAGCGGACCGCGGCGCGGAACCCGACCCGTGTCACCGTCGGGTGACCCGGGAAGTGGGGACGGCGTCGCCGTGTTGCCGCGGGTGATGTCCGAGCCGCTGCCGCTGTCCGTCCTCGAGCTGGCCACCGTCGGGTCGGGGCAGTCCACCGCCGATGCGCTGGCCGCCACCACCCGCGTGGCGCAGGCCGCCGACCGCCTCGGGTACACCCGGCTGTGGGTCGCCGAGCACCACAACATGCCGGCGGTGGCCAGCACCAACCCGCCGGTACTGATCGCGCACCTGGCCGCGGTGACCGAGCGGATCCGGATCGGCTCGGGCGGCGTGATGCTGCCCAACCACGCGCCGCTGGTCGTCGCCGAGCAGTTCGCGCTGCTGGAGGCGCTGCACCCGGGCCGCGTCGACCTGGGCATCGGCCGGGCACCGGGCACCGACCAGCAGACGGCGGTCGCCCTGCGCCGCGACCCCGCCGCGCTCTCCGCCGACGACTTCCCGCAGCACCTGATCGACCTGCTCGGCCTGTTCGGCGACCCCCGCGTCGAGGGCGGGCTCGCAGACAAGTTCCGCGCCACCCCGGCGGCGTCGTCCGCGCCGCAGGTCGTGCTGCTGGGCTCCAGCGGGTTCTCCGCGCAGCTGGCCGGCCACCTCGGGCTGCCCTTCGCCTTCGCCCACCACTTCGGCAGCCCGCACACGCTGACCGCCGTCGAGCTCTACCGCGACACCTTCCGGCCCTCACCGGTGCTGGAGCGGCCGTACACGATCGTGACGGCGAACGTGCTGGCCGCCGAGACCGACGAGCAGGCCCGCCGGCTGGCGCTGCCCGGGCAGCTGATGCGGCTGTCGATCCGGCTCAACCGGCTGCGGCCGGTGCCCACCACCGAGGAGGCCGAGGTCGACCCCGAGCGGGCCGCGGCCGAGGGGATGGCGAGCAACGCGATCGTCGGCGACGTCGGCTCAGCGGTCGACCGGCTGCGGCGGCTGGCCGCCGACACCGGCGCCGACGAGCTCATGCTGACCGCGTCCACCCACGGCGTCGACGAACGGGTGCGCAGCCTCGAGCTGGTCGCGCGGGCGTGGGGCCTGACCGCCCGGGAGACCGCCGCCTGACCCCCAGGTCAGGTGCCGCAGGAAGGACGGCGGGTCGCCGAGGAACTGCTGCCAGTTCGCGGTGAGCTCCAGGTCGGCCCAGCGCGCCTCCCGCAACCCCCAGGAGCCGACCTCGGCCCCGTCCTGGCGTGCCCTGAGCGTGCGAAGGGCTCGGGGACGGGGTCCTTCTACTGTGCGACCGCCGGCACGGTCACCGGCCACACGCCGTCCGGAGGGCGCGGCGCGGAGGGGTCGGGCCGCAGCCGGACGGGTCGTCGGTCCACGCGCGCATCCTGACCCACCGGAGCCGCGGCGAGCCCCTCGCTGCTCCCGGCCAAGGCAGGGGCGTCGCTCAGCGCCCCAGGTGCCGGTAGCGGTGCAGCCGGCGGCGGAACCGCTCGCCGTCGTCCCGGCCGAGCAGATCGGCCAGCTCCTCGCCGAGCACGCGGCCCAGCCGCCGGCAGAACTCCACGGGCTCGTCGGCGGCGTCGGGCCGCTCGGGCACCACCCGGTCGACGATCCCGGCCCGCCACAGGTCGGTGGCGCGCACGCCCTGCGAGGCGGCCATCTCCCCGGCGCGGTCGACGGTCCGGTGCACGATCGCCGAGGCGCCCTCCGGCGGCAGCGGGCCCAGCCAGCCGTTGGCCGCCGCCAGCACGCGGTCGGCCGGCACCAGCGCCAGCGCCCCGCCGCCGGTGCCCTGACCGAGCAGCACGGCCAGCGTGGGCGCCTTGAGCATCACCAGGTCCTGCAGGCAGCGGGCGATCTCGGCGGCCAGCCCGCCCTCCTCGGCCTCCTTCGACAGCGCCGCGCCCGGGGTGTCGATCAGGGTGACCAGCGGCAACCGCAGCTCGGCGGCCAGCCGCATCCCGCGCCGGGCCTCCCGCAGCGCGGCCGGTCCCAGCGGCGCCGTCAGGGACTGGCCGCGCCGGTCCTGGCCGAGGACGACGCACGGCGCACCGCCGAAGCGGGCCAGGGCCAGCAGCAGCCCGGGGTCCTTCTCGCCGGCGCCGGTGCCGGAGAGGCCGACGATGTCGGTGGCCGCCGTCCGCAGCAGCCGGCGCACGCCAGGGCGGTCCGGGCGCCGCGAGGCGGTGACGACGTCCCAGGCGGAGCGGCCGTCCTCCGGGTCGTCGGCGTCCGTGCCGTCCTCGGCGGTCGGCCGTTCGGCGTCCCGGACGTCGTGGTGCCAGGTCTGGCGGGCGGCGAGCACCCGCAGCGCCCGGTCCGCGACGTCGGCGATCTCCTCGTGCGGGACGACGGCGTCGATGACCCCGTGCGCGGCGAGGTTCTCGGCGGTCTGGACGCCCTCGGGGAACGGCTCGCCGTAGAGCGCCTGGTAGACCCGCGCGCCGAGGAACCCGACGGAGGCGCCCGGTTCGGCGATGGTCACGTGGCCCAGCGACCCCCACGAGGCCAGGACGCCGCCGAAGGTCGGGTGCCGCAGGTAGACCAGGTACGGCAGCCCGGCCTCCTTGTGCCGGGCGATGGCCGCGGTGATCCCGATCATCTGCAGGAACGCGACGGTGCCCTCCTGCATGCGGGTGCCACCGGACACCGGCGCGGCCAGCAGCGGCAGCCCCTCCTCGGTGGCCCGTTCCACCGCGGCGATCAGCCGCTCGGCGGCGGCGGTGCCGATCGAGCCGGCGAGGAAGCCGAACTCGCCGGCGAGCACGGCCACCCGCCGGCCGCGCAGCAGGCCCTCCCCGGTGATGATCGCCTCGTCCTGCCGGGACTTCTCCGCCGCGCGGGCCAGCTCTGCGGCGTACTCCTCGGGCACGTCCCCGATCTCGACGGGGGAGTCCCAGCTCCGCCACGAGCCGGGGTCGAGGACGAGGTCCCGCAGCGCCCGCGCGTCGAGCAGGCGACTCACTGCTGCAGCCAGGCGCGGATCGCCTCGTTGGAGGAGCCCAGCACCGGGGGCGCGGCGTGGTCCCGGCGGGTGGTCTCGGTCTCGCCGTCCGGGCCGGCGGCGAAGAACCGCAGCGGCGGGCCGGGCAGCTGCAGCCGGCCGAGGGTGGCGTGCTCGACGTCGACCAGCAGGCCCTGCGACAGGGTCTGGTCCCACCCGTAGACCTCGTCGATAGAGCGCACCTTGCCCGCCGGGATGCCCGCGGCGGCCAGCCGGGCCAGCAGCTCCTCCGGGGGGATGTCGGCGAAGGTCCGCTCCAGCAGCTCGATCACCTGCTGGCGGTTGCCCACCCGCTCGCCGTTGGTGGCCAGGCCGGGGGCGTCGGGGTCCAGGCCGAACTCGGCGCACAGCTTGCGCCAGAGCCCCTCGGAGCCGCAGGACAGCTGCACGCTGCCGCCCTTGCAGTGGAACAGCCCGTACGGCGCGATCGAGGGGTGGTGGTTGCCCTGCGCGCGGCCCACCTTGCCCGCCACCGTCCACGCCGTCCCCTGGAAGGCGTGCACGCCGACGATCGCGGCGAGCAGCGAGGTGCGCACCACCTGGCCGCGGCCGGTGCGCTCCCGCTCGATGAGCGCGGCCAGCACGCCGTAGGCGCCGTACATGCCGGCGAGCAGGTCGCCGATCGGGACGCCGACGCGCTGCGGGTCGTCCGGGCCGGGCCCGGTCAGCGACATCAGGCCCGCCTCGCCCTGGGCGATCTGGTCGTACCCGGCGCGCCCGCCCTCGGGCCCGTCGTGGCCGAACCCGCTGATGGACAGGGTCACCAGCCGCGGGTTGAGCGACTCGAGCACGTCGGTGCCGAAGCCGAGCCGGGCCAGGGTGCCCGGGCGGAAGTTCTCCAGCAGCACGTCGGCGCGGCGGACGAGCTCGCGCAGCAGCTCCTTGTCGCCGTCGTCCTTGAGGTCGAGGGTCACCGACTCCTTGTTGCGGTTCGTGCAGAGGAAGTAGGTGGACTCCCGGTCGCCGGCTGAGTCGTCGCCCGCCCCACCACCCCCGGGCCAGACGAACGGCGGCCCCCAGCCGCGGGTGTCGTCCCCGGTGCCGGGGCTCTCCACCTTGATGACGCGGGCGCCGAGGTCACCCAGCATCATCCCGGCGTGCGGGCCGGCGAGGGCGCGGGTCAGGTCGACGACGAGGACGCCGTCGAGCGGTCCAGACACGTTCAGGTCTCCGTTCCGGTCAGAACCACGACGGGATGACGACGAACACCAGCCAGGCCAGCAGCGGTCCGACGGCGACGACGATCCCGGCGTAGGCGAGGATCTGCTTGTAGAAGCGGTCCTTGTCGACGTCCTGGGCGTTGGCGAGCACCAGGGCCCCGTTGGTCGAGAACGGGCTCACGTCGACGATGGTCGAGGACACCGACAGGGCCACCACGACTCCCACGGCGCCGATGGTCCCGCCCTGCAGGAACGGCACCGCCAGCGCGATGGCGACCCCGATGATCGCGACGGACGACGCGAACGCCGACACGATCGCGCCGATGTAGCAGAGCAGCAGGGCCACCAGCAGCGGTGCGCCCAGACCGGTGACCGCCTCACCGACGTAGTCGATCGCGCCGGCCTCCTGCAGGACGAACACGTAGCTCAGCACGCCGGCGATGAGCAGCACGGTCGACCAGCTGATCTGGCTGACGGCGTTCTTGTGCCGGGCGGCGGCGAAGAGGGCCAGCACCGTCGCGACGGTGATCGCCACGAAACCGATGTCGAGGTCGAACACCAGGGCCAGGACCGCGACGACGGCCAGGCCGACGAGGGTCAGGACCTGGTCGATCGTGACCTTCGGGTTCGCCGGTTCGGCGATGTCACCGCCGCCGGCCCCACCCGTCGTCCGGTCGCCGCCGGTCGTGCCGCCGCCCACCGTGCCGTCGCCGCCGCCCACGGCCGGGCCGGGCGAGGCGCCGTGCCCGCGGACGACGGTGGCCTCCTCCCGCTCGGCCTCCACCGGCACCGTGGCGGCGACCTTCCGGCCGAGCAGCTGGCGGCCGCCGAGCACGATGAAGAGCACCAGCGCGATGGCCAGGTTGAAGAACAGGCTGCCGAGGAAGACCGCGACCGGGCTGCCCGGCAGGCCCTCGTCGTCGACGATCGTGTTGACCGTGACGCCGTAGACGCTGATCGGTGAGAACCCGCCGCCCTGGGCCCCGTGGATCACCATCATGCCCATGAGCAGCGGGTTGATCCCGTGCCGGACGGCGAAGGTCAGCGCGATCGGGGCGATGATCGCCACCGCGGCGGGGGAGAGGGCGCCGATCGCGGTGAGCAGCGCGGTGACGAAGAACATGATCCACGGGATGGCCGCGACGTGGCCGCCGACCAGTCGCACGGCGCCCCGGACCAGCAGGTCGACGGTGCCGTTGTTCTGGGCGATGGCGAACAGGTAGGTGACGCCGATCAGCGTCACCACCAGCTCGGCGGGGAAGCCGGCCAGGATGTCGTCGGTGGTCAACCCGACCGACAGCGTGCCGACGATGAACGCAGCGGTGAAAGCCAGCGCGCCCATGTTGATCGGCAGGAACGTCGCGATCGCGAAGATCACGACGAGCGCGAGGATGGTGACGATCTCGGGTGACACGGTGGGCTCCCACGGCGTCGGGGGACGAGGGCGTGATCACTGTCTCAGTGACCGGTCGGTAGCGCCTCCCAGCCCCCGGACGGCGTGACGACCGCGGTCACCAGCCGGTCGTGCGGCTCCGACGGCAGCTCGTCGACCAGCTCGTCGTCGAACACCAGGGCCACCAGCCGGGCCTCGGGGCGGGCGTGCCGGAGGGCCCGGTCGTAGTACCCGCCGCCCCGCCCCAGCCGCACGCCCGAGCGCGCCACCGCCACCGCCGGGACGACGACGACCTCCGCCGTCCCGAGCGCGGTCGGCCCCAGCCGCGGGCCCAGCGGCTCCAGCAGCCCGAAGCGCCCCGGCGCCAACCGGCCGCGGTCCACCGCCCAGCCCAGCTCCCGCCCCTCGGCGGGCACCACCGGCAACAGCACCCGCGCCCCGAGCCGGCTGTAGGCCGCCGGCAGCCGACCCGCTCCCGGTTCGGTGGCGTCGGGGACGAAGGCCGCCAGCGTCCGGACGCCGGCCAGCCCGCCCAGCAGGGCGGCGGTGACCGCGGCGGCCGCCGCGGCCCGCTCGTCGGCCGGGCGCGCCTCGCGCCGGGCGCGGAACCGGGTGCGCAGCGCCGCCTTGACGTCGACCACGTCATCCGGAGGGGGCACCGTCGCAGGCTAGCCAGGGCCGGTGGTCGGCCCCCTCACTAGGCTCCGGTCATGCCCACTTCGAGCTCCCGCCCGGCGCGGAAGGCCGTCATCCCGGTCGCGGGACTGGGGACGCGGTTCCTGCCGGCCACCAAGGCGGTGCCCAAGGAGCTGCTGCCGGTCGTCGACCGGCCCGCGCTGCAGTACATCGTCGAGGAGGCCGCGCGCGCCGGGCTGGCCGAGGTGCTCATGGTCACCGGGCGCAACAAGGCGTCGATCGAGGACTTCTTCGACCGCAACCCCGAGCTCGAGACCGCGCTGGAGAAGAAGGGCGACGCCGACCGGCTCGCCGCCGTCCAGGCCTCGACCGACGTGGCCCAGGTGCACTTCGTGCGCCAGGGCGAGGCCCGCGGGCTGGGGCACGCGGTGCTGCAGGCCGCGGCTTTCGTCGGTGACGAGCCGTTCGCCGTGCTGCTGGGTGACGACCTCATCGACGCCCGCGACCTCCTGCTCGAGCAGATGCTGGAGGTCCAGGCGCAGCACGGTGGCTCGGTGATCGCCCTGCTCGACGTCGGGCGGGAGAACATCGACAAGTACGGCGCGGTCGCGGTGGAGGACGCCGAGGGCGACGTCGTCGCCGTCACCGGCCTGGTCGAGAAGCCACCCGTGGACGAGGCCCCCAGCAGCCTGGCCATCATCGGCCGCTACGTGCTGGCGCCGGAGGTCTTCGCCGTGCTGCGGGAGACCGCGCCCGGCCGCGGCGGGGAGATCCAGCTGACCGACGCCCTGGCCACCCTCGTCGAGCGCGGCGAGCCGGTGCACGGCGTGGTGTTCCGCGGCCGCCGCTACGACACCGGCGACCGGCTGGACTACCTCAAGGCGGTGATCCAGCTCGCCTCCGAGCGCGACGACCTCGGCCCGCCGCTGCGGGCCTGGCTGACCGAGTTCGTGGCCGACCTGTCACCGAAGGGCGCGTCGCAGGCCTGAGCGCGGCCCCTCAGGGGGCAGCATCGACCTCCGTGGTGGGAATGACCGAGGACGGCACGCGCGGGACGCCCGCAGGACAGCGGGACACCACGGCGATGGACCTGCGCCGGGGCACGGTGCTGCCCCAGGCGGCGGAGGGCAGCCACGAGACGACCGCGATCGACCGAGGTCAGGTCCCGCCGCCCCCCAGCGCGGTCGAGCCGCCCGCACCGCGGACGGTCGAGCAGCAGCTCGACGAGATCCTCTCCGCGGTGCCGCAGCCGGACCCGATCGAGCTGGCCGTCCTCGACGCGCAGGGGCTGCTCTGCGCGGAGGAGGTCGTCAGCCAGCGGGCGCTGCCGGCGTTCGACCAGGCCGCCCTGGAGGGGTACGCCGCCCGCGCCCTCGACATCGAGGGCGCCACCCCCGGCGAGCCGGCCTCGCTGGCGGTCGTGGGGGAGACCGACACCGGCGCCAGCGGACCGTCGTCCATCGGCCCCGGGCTGGCGATGAAGGTGGCCGCCGGCGCGATGCTGCCCACCGGCGCCGACGTCGTCGTCCCCGCGGTGTGGACCGACCGGGGCATGGCCACGGTGGCCGTGCACGCGGGCGTGGCGCCCGGCGGCTACGTGCGCCGCACCGGTGACGACGTCGCGCCCGGGACGACGGCGGTGCAGGTCGGCACCCCCATCGGGCCTGCCCAGATCAGCCTGCTCGCGGCGGTCGGCCGCGACCGCGTGCTGGTGCGCCCCCGCCCGCGGATCGCCGTCCTCTCTGCGGGCGCCGAGCTGGTCGACATCAGCACCCCGCCGGCCCCCGGCCAGGTCGTCGACGTGAACAGCTACGCGCTGGCGGCCGCCGCGCGCGACGCGGGGGCCGAGGCCTACCGGTCGGGCATCGTGCCCGCCGACCGGCGCCGGCTGTCGGAGGTGCTGGAGAGCCAGCTGCTGCGCAGCGACCTGGTCCTCATCTCCGGCACCCTCGCCGCCGAGGGCGACATGGTGCGCGAGGTGCTGGCCGAGCTCGGGGACATGCGGTTCTCCCCGGTGTTCATGCACCCGGGCCCGGTGCAGGGCTTCGGCCGGCTGGGCCGCGACGGCGTCCCGGTCATCTGCGTGCCCGGGGAGCCGGTCGCGGCCCTCGTCGCCTTCGAGGTGTTCGTGCGGCCGGCGATCCGGCTCATGCTCGGCAAGCGGCAGCTGTTCCGCCGCACCGTGCAGGCGATCGCCGCCGAGCAGCTGACCTCCCCGCTGGGCTACCGGCAGTACCTGCACGGCCAGGTCATGCGCCACCCCGACGGCGGCTACGTGGTCGAGCCCCTGGGGGACGGCGACGAGGCGATGCTGGCGCGCATGGCGCGGGCCAACTGCCTGATCGTGGTCGACGAGGACGTCACCGAGGTCGCCGCCGGGGGGCTCGTCACCGTCATGCCCCTGCTGCTGGGCGGCTGAGCCGACCCGTGCCCGACCCCGCGCTGCACCCCGGGTGGCCCGCCCGCCTGTCCTTCGGACCGGTCGAGCTGCACCCGCCGCGCCGCCGGGACGCCGAGGAGTGGAGCCGGGTCCGGCTGGCCAACGAGGCGTGGCTGTCCCCGTGGGAGCCGACCGCGCCCTCGCCGTGGGCGGCCCGGCACACCCCGCAGTCGTACCGGGTGATGCGCCGCGCGGTGCTCCGCCGCGCGGTCGCCGGGACGACGCTGCCGTTCGTCGTCCGCGTCGACGGGCGGCTGGCCGGGCAGGTGACCATCGACAACGTCGTCCGGGGAGCCCTGCGGTCGGGCAACCTCGGCTACTGGATCGACCGCTCGGTGGCCGGCCGGGGGCTGGCCACGCTGGCGGTGGCGCTGGTGTGCGACCACGCGTTCGGCCCGGCGCGGCTGCACCGGCTGCAGGCCGACATCCGGCCGGAGAACGGCCCGAGCCAGCGCCTGGTGGAGCGGCTCGGGTTCCGGGCCGAGGGACTGCTGCGCCGCTACCTGGACATCGACGGCGACTGGCGCGACCACCGGTGCTACGCACTGCTCGCCGAGGACGCGCCGGAGGGGGTCCTCTCCCGTTGGCGGTCCGGCGGACCCCGCTGACCCGGGGCGCCCTACCACGCCGGCGGTCGTCCCCCGCGAGGGTCTTTGTCGACACGCCGTGCCGACGACACTCCAGTCACACGACACTTCAGTGACACGCCCGCGCGCCTCCCCCGAACGGGGGAGTGCAGGCCGTAACTTCGCCCGGCAAGTGACTCGTGTGACGGGTGGTGTTCTGGATGGGTTCGGGCGTGCTGCTGGCCGCTCTGGTCGTGCTGTGGTTCGTCGTGCTGGTCCCGATGGTGGTGACCCGCGGTGACTCCCAGGCGGGTCGCGGCGGTCTGACCGATTCCGGCCGGACCCTGCAGCGGCGACGAGTGGTGGACCCGGCGCTCTATGCCGAGACCGAGAAGGTCGCGATCGACCGCGGGGCCCTGCTGACCTCCGGCGAGCTGCGGGTCGACGTGCACGCGGTGCGCCGTCGCACGCTGGCCGGCCTGGTGGCGCTCACGCTGCTGGCCCTGGTCGGCGCGCTGTTCTACAGCCCCTGGCTGTGGATCGCCCAGGGCGTGCTCGACCTCGCGGTCGTGGCCTACCTGATGGTGCTGCGCGCCGCCGCGCGCCGGGAGCGGCTGGCCGCCCGCCGCGCCGCCCGGGCCGCCGCCCGCGCCGCCCGTCAGCCGGGTGCGCGGCCCGCCGCCCGCCCGGTGCCGGCGCCGCGCCACGCGCCGGTGGCGGAGGCGCCGGTCGCCGAGGAGGTGCACCACCACCCCGTCGACCTGCCGCACCCGAGCCTGCCGCTCGCGCCGGTGCACCCGCTGCGCCCCGGCCGTGTCGTCGCAGCCCGCGCCGCGGCGCCGGCCGGCTGGCAGAACAGCGCCGTCGTGGGCCTGGACGATGACGACATCGGCTTCGCCGACATCGACGTCTACCAGCCGCGCAAGGTCGTCAACGGCTGACAGGAGGCCGGTGGCGGGGGCGGGGCGGGCGGACGGTAGACTCGTCTCCCGTCAGGGGCTGTAGCGCAGTCCGGTAGCGCACCTCGTTCGCATCGAGGGGGTCAGGGGTTCAAATCCCCTCAGCTCCACCCCGACACAGCAGGCCCCGCCCGGGAGACCGGGCGGGGCCTGCTGCATCTCCGGGCGGCGTTCCGTCACCGGCCGGGACCGTCTCGGTCGCGTGGAAGCAGATCGCGCACGACCGGCCACCCATCGTGCGTCCGCCCCCGGTGCGTCGCGCGGCACCCGCGTGTTGCGTTTGTCGCGGCCACTGCCCTCCAGGAGCGTCGCGCGGCGTGACGCGAGAGCGAGGCGGTTCCTCCCGGGGGGCCCGTGCCGCGGTGCGGCTGGGCGTCCTCGTGGCCCTGGTCGCCGGGGCGGTGGTGGTCACTTCCGGGTCGGCCGCGGCCGCGCCGACGCTGACGTCGGGGTTCGTCGTCGTCGACCTGCCCAGCGGCCAGGACGAGCTGCTCACCGACGTCGCCTTCCTGCCCGACGGGGGCTGGCTCACCACCGGCAAGAACGGGCGGGTGGCCCGGGTGGCGCCGTCCGGGGAGGCGCGGACGGTCGCCGAACTCCCCGTCGTGACCACCGGCGACCTGGGGCTGGTCGCCGTCGAGGTCGCGCCCGACGGGACGGTCTACACCGGCCGCACGCTCGACGTCGACGGCGGGTGGACGATGCGCCTGTCGGCCTGGACCCTCACCGACGCGGAGCTGACCGACGAGCAGGTCGTCCTCGAGCTGCCGGCCGGGTCCGACGTGCACGCCCTGACCGGGGTGGTCGCCGACCCCGACGGCTCGCTGTGGGTCACCATCGGCGACAGCGCCGACTTCCGGGCCATGGACCCGCTCGCCCTGCGCGCCCTGGACCCCACCAGCGGCTACGGCAAGCTCCTGCACCTGCTGCCCGACGGTCGCGGCGTCCCCGGCAACCCGTTCTACGACGAGGACGACCCGGCGAGCTGGCAGAGCCGGGTGTACGCCGGCGGCTTCCGCAGCCCGTTCCGCTTCAGCCTCGACCCGGTGACCGGGGCGCCGATCCTCGGCGACGTCGGCTGGGGGACGTGGGAGGAGGTCGACGTCGTCCGGCCCGGGGCCAGCTACGGCTGGCCGTGCTGGGAGGGGGAGGAGCGCACCCCCGGCTACCGCGACCTGCCCGGCTGCGAGGACGCGGCGAACACCGCGCCGCTGTGGACCTACCGGCACGGACCGGCCGGCACGTCCATCACCGGCGGCGTCGTCTACACCGGCAGCGCGTACCCGGCGGAGTACCAGGGCGCCTACTTCTTCGGCGACTACTCGTCCCAGCGGGTCTACACGCTGCGCTCCGACGCCGACGGGCGGCTGGTCCGCGAGCCGGAGGCCGAGGGCTTCGGCGCGGGCAACGGGCTGCCCGTGGCGTTCGCCTCGGCCCCGGACAACGGCGACGTCGTCTGGGCCGACATCGGCGGCAGCGTGCTCAAGCGGCTCGTCTACGCGCCCGGGAACCGGCCGCCGACCGCGCGGGCCACCGCCACCGTCGACGCGGCCACCCGCACGGTCACCTTCGACGGCAGCGCGTCCAGCGAGTGGGACGGCGAGCCGCTGACCCACCGGTGGGACTTCGGCGACGGCACCACCGGCGAGGGCGTCCGGGTGCAGCACACCTACGCCGACCCCGGACCGGTCACCGCCCGGCTCACGGTCACCGACCCCGGCGGGGCGGAGGCGAGCACGACGCTGACCGTCGTCCCGGGCAACTCCCCGCCGGTGCTGACGCTGACCCCGCCCCCGCCGGAGCGCCGCTACGTCCCTGGCGACCTGGTGCAGGCCACCGCGGAGGGCACCGACGCCGAGGACGGGCCGCTGACGGTCCGGTGGAGCGAGGTGCTGGTGCACTGCAGCGCCGGGCTGTGCCACGAGCACCCGGGGGAGTCCTTCGAGGGGCCGGAGTACTCCCGGCCGTTCGTCGACCACGGGGAGGGCACCCGGCTGGTCGTGACGGCGACCGTCACCGACGCGGCCGGGGTCGAGGCCCGGGCCTCCTTCGAGGCGCTGCCGGCCGACGTGGTCTAGCGCGCGCTGCGGAAGTCGGGCTGGCGCTTCTCCACGAAGGCCCGCACGCCCTCTCTGCCCTCGGGGTCGGCGGCGGACTCGGCGATCAGCCGCGCCTCGTCGTCCAGCTGCTGCTCGAGGGTCCGGACGGCGGCCTGCCGCACCAGCGCGCGGGTGCGCACCATCGCGCGCACCGGGCCCGCCGCGACCGCCTGCGCCAGCGCGATCGCCGCCTGGTGCACCTCCTCGTCCTCCACGAGGCGGGCGACCAGGCCGAACATGTGCGCCTCGGCGGCGGTGAGCGCGCCGTTGGTGAGCATCAGCTCCAGGGCCCGCGGGGCACCGAGGGCACGGGTCAGCGCCCACGAGCTCCCGCCGTCCGGGGAGTAGCCGATCGCGCCGTAGGCCGGGCGGATCTTGGTCGACCGCGCGCAGACGACGATGTCGCAGGCCCCCATCAGCCCGACGCCCGCGCCGGCGACCGCGCCCTGCACGCCGGCGACCACGGGCACCGGGCAGTACAGCAGCGCCCGGATGACCTGGTGCCAGTCCTGCGCGAGCTGCCCGACGTAGGTGGCCGGGTCGTCCACCCCGGCGAAGGCGCGCACGTCGCCCCCGACGCAGAACCGGTCCCCGTTGCCGAGCAGCAGCACCGTGCGGGTCTCGGCGGGGCGGTCGCGCACCGCCGCGGCCAGCTCGGCGGCCATCGCCGGGTCGAGGGCGTTGCCGGCCTCGGGACGGTCGAGGGTGATCGCCCAGACGTCACCGTCCACCCCGGTCAGCACCCGCGGTCGGTCCTGTGCGCTGGTCATCGCCGTCTCCTCCGTGCCGGTGCGCAGGTCTGCCTGGGTCGTCACGGTACGGAGGTCGGCCCGCTCAGGCGCGGGCGCGGGGGTGGGCCACCTGCACCTCGCTGTCGATCGCGCCGGGTGCGCCGCCGAACTCGTCGGCCACCTCGCCGGCCACGTCGTCCACCCGGCCGTGGGTCTCCGCGGCGGCGCCGTCCTCGTCCAGGCCGGCGTCGGCCTGCGCGAGCAGCCGGTGACCGGTGGCCAGGACCGCGATGCCGGCGACCACGGCTCCCGCGCCCACGGCGAAGGGCACGTGCACCCCGGCCGCCTCGGCGAGCTTGCCGGCGGCGAAGGGCGCCAGGCCGCCACCGAGGAAGCGGACGAAGCCGTACGCGGCCGAGGCGACCGGGCGCTCGACGGGGGCGACCAGCATGACCGCCTGGGTGGTCAGCGTGTTGTTGATGCCGATGAAGGCCCCGCTGACGATGACGGTGGTGATGAGCACCGGGACCGACTCCGCGCCGACGGCCATGACCACGAGGTCGACGGTGAACAGCGCCAGGGCCGCGTAGAGGGCCGGCGCGGTGCCGAAGCGGCGCTGCAGGACCGGGGCGCCGATGACGGAGAAGAACGCCACGAGCAGGCCCCAGCCGAAGAAGACCAGGCCCAGCCGCATCGCGGAGAGGCCCATCGGGAAGGGCGCGTAGCCCATCATCGTGAAGAAGCCCCAGTTGTAGAGCAGCGCCGTGACGCTCATCGTCAGCAGCCCGCGGTGGCGCAGCGCCCGCAGCGGCGCCGAGAGCGTGCTGCGGTGCGGCGGGGTGGGCGTCGGGTCGAGCAGGACGGCGGTGGCGACCAGCGCGATCGCCATGAGGCAGGCGACGCCGAAGAACGGGCCGCGCCAGCTGATGTCGCCGAGCAGGCCGCCCAGCAGCGGGCCGGCGGCGATGCCCAGGCCGAGGGCGGCCTCGTAGAGCACGATCGCGCCGGCGAAGCCGCCCGACGCCGAGGCGACGATGACCGCCAGCGAGGTGGCGATGAACAGCGCGTTGCCCAGCCCCCAGCCCGCGCGGAAGCCGACGACCTGGCCCACCGAGCCCGAGAACCCGGCGAGGGCCGAGAAGACGACGATCACCGTCAGGCCCGCGATCAGCGTGCGCTTGGCCCCCAGCCGGCTGGACACCCAGTTGGTGCCGAGCATCGCGACCGCGGTGACCACCAGGTAGCTGGTGAACAGCAGCGTCACCTGGCTGGGCGAGGCCTGCAGCTGCTCGGACAGCGCGGGGAGGATCGGGTCGACCAGACCGATCCCCATGAAGCTCACCACGCAGGCGAAGGCGACGGCGTAGACGGCCTTGGGCTGCCGGAACATGCCGGCTCCGTGTGCGCTCACACCAATCTGTTGTAGACCCCAACTATCGGGGTGTGCCACCCGGGATCAGAACCACGAGGGGAACCACATCCGGTCCAGCCACTCGGCGTGCGACAGCGGCTGCCCGGTCAGCACCGGGTAGAAGAAGACGAAGGTCGCCGCCACCACGCCGACGTAGAGCGCCACCGCACCCAGCCCGACCTGGCGGCGCCAGCGGTCGCTGTCCGGTCGGCCGAGCACGTCCTGCAGGACCAGCACCACGGCCAGCACGAAGAACGGCACCACCGGGGCCATGTAGAAGACGAACATGGTCCGCTCGGGGTTGAGGAACCAGGTGCCCCACCCGGCGGCGATCGCGGTGGCCACCAGCAGAGCGGCGGGGTCGCGCCGGGCCACCAGGCGCCAGGCCAGCCAGACCAGCGCCGGCGCGAAGGCGAACCACAGCGTCGGCGTCCCGACCATGAGGATGTACCGGACCACCTGATCGCCCGCGGCGTCGGTGAGCCCCTGCGGGTTCCACAGCAGGATCGGCCGGCCGTCCACCAGCCACGACCACGGTCCGGACTCCCACGGGTGCGGCGTCGACAGGCCGCTGTGGAACCGCAGCCACTCGGCGTGCTGGTGCCACAGCGAGCGCAGCGCGTCGGGGACCCACGGGAACGCCGTCTCCGGGTTCTGCTGCGCCCAGGCCCGGCCCTGCGAGGTCTCCCCGAGGAACCAGCCGGTGAAGCTCGCGAGGTAGGTGAGCACCGGGACGGCGGCCAGCGCCCACAGCGCCCCGGGCAGCCCGCGCCGCGCGGCGGTGAGGGTCGGGCGCGCGACGCCGGCCTCCCGCCAGGCGGCCCGGTCCCAGAACAGCGACAGGACGGCGAACAGGGCGAGGAAGTACACCCCGCTCCACTTGACCGCGCAGGCGCAGCCGAAGAGGAACCCGGCCGCGATCCGCCAGCCGCGCGGGCCCAGCCGGAAGCCGGCGGTGGGCTGCGCGGCCCGGATGCGGTCGCGCACCCGGTCGCGGTCGACCACCAGGCAGGCCACCGCGCCGACGACGAAGACCTGCAGGAAGACGTCGAGCAGGCCGATGCGCGACAGCGAGAAGGCGAACCCGTCCAGCGCCAGCAGCAGCCCGGCGACCAGCCCGAGCAGCGTCGACCCGGTCAGCCGCCGGCCCAGCCGGGTGAGGACGACGACGGCGACGGTGCCCGCCACCGCGGACGGGAACCGCCAGCCGAACGAGTCGTAGCCGAACAGGTGGATGCCACCGGCGATCAGCCACTTGCCCAGCGGCGGGTGGACGATGAACGTGTAGCCGCGGTTGTACTCGTGGCCCCACTCGAGCAGCTCGTTCGCCTCGGGCGGGTAGTAGGCCTCGTCGAACAGCAGGTCCGAGGGGTAGCTGAGGTCCCAGATCCGGACGGCGAAGGTGACCGCGCCCAGCACCGCCGCCAGCACCCAGGACAGCCGCCGGTCGGCCGGCAGCGGCGGGGTGCGGTCGCGGCGGGGGCGGGGGACCGGCGGGCGCCGCACCCGGCCGGACCAGGGCTCGCCGGGCTCCCGGTCCGTGCGATCGGGAGCCAGCACCGCCATGGGGCCAGGGTAGTGAACGGACCCGCCCGCCCCCGGCACGCTGGAGCCGGCGCCCGGCCCCTGCAGGCGGGCCGGCGAGCTCCGGCGTGACAGGCTCGCGCGCGTGACTGGACGCCTCGTGCTCGGTGGTGCCCCGCTCGGCCAGCCCGGCGACGTCGGGCCGCGGCTGCGGTCGGCGATGGCGTCGGCGGACGTGCTCGCGGTCGAGGACACCCGCCGCCTGCACCGGCTGGCCGCCGACCTCGAGGTGACCCTCACCGGGCGGGTGGTCACCTTCCACGAGTCGGTGGAGCGCTCCCGGCTGCCCGGGCTGCTCGACGCGCTGGCCTCTGGGGCGACCGTCCTGCTGCTCACCGACGCCGGCATGCCGTCCGTGTCCGACCCGGGCTACACGCTGGTGCGGGCGGCGATCGACGCGGGCCACGCGGTGACCTCGGTCCCCGGGCCCTCGGCGGTGACGACGGCGCTGGCGGTGTCGGGCCTGCCGGTGGACCGGTTCTGCTTCGAGGGCTTCCTGCCGCGCAAGGGCGGGGAGCGGCGGTCGCGGCTGGCCGGGCTGGCCGACGAGCGCCGCACGATGGTCTTCTTCGAGTCGCCGCACCGGCTGGCCGACGCACTCACCGACGCCGCGGCCGCGTTCGGCCCGGACCGCCCGGCCGCCGTCTGCCGGGAGCTGACCAAGACCCACGAGGAGGTCCGCCGCGGGTCGCTGGCCGAGCTGGCGTCGTGGGCGGCCGAGGGCGTGCGCGGGGAGATCACCCTGGTGGTGGGTGGGGCGCCGGCCGGCCCGGTGGCGGTCGACCCCGCGCAGCTGGCCGCCCTGGTGGCGGACGAGGAGGCCGCCGGTGCCACCCGCAAGGACGCCATCCGCGCCGTCGTCGTCCGCACGGGGCTGCCGCGGCGCACCGTCTACGACGCCGTCCTCGCCGCGAAGGCCGACTGACCCCCGCGCCTTGAGCGTCGTGTGCACACAGCGCGGTCCGACGCCCGCCCGGAGGCCGATGTGTGCACAAGACGTTCGCTGTGGACGACGGGAGAGGCCGCGCGGGCCGGCTCGGCGAGCGTGCGCGCATGCCAGCCGCGACCCCTCTCCCCGAATCGCTGCGAGGCCGCGTCTTCCGCGGGACCGACGTGGTGGACCGTGGCCTGCTCACTCCCGCGGCGTTGCGCGGCCCGTCCTGTCGCCGGGTCTACCGGGACGTCTACGTCGACGCGCGGGTGCCCGACTCGCACCGGCTGCGTGCGCGAGCCGCGGCTCGGGTCCTCCTCCCCGGCGCGGTCGTCTCGGGCCTGAGCGCCGCGGTCCTGTGGGGCGTGGAACTCGCCGACGAGCGGGACGACGTGGAGGTCGTCCTAGGGCCGGGAGCGCATCCCCGCCGCATCCCCGGCGTCCGGGTCCGGCGACTGCTGCTGGACCCGGACGACGTTCGGGTGCTGGACCGGGTGCGTCTTTTCTCGCCGGAGTCGGCGACCGTCCGGGCTGCGGCGGTGCTCGCTCCGGACGACGCCGTCGTCGCCATCGACCGCATGGCCGTCGCGGGACTCGTCGACCTCGAGTCGATCCGCGCTCGGGTCGACGTCCCAGGTGCGGCGTCCGCCCGCGTCCGACGGGCCTGTCGCCGAGCGGACGGCCGGGCCGAGTCGCCGCAGGAGACCCGGTTGCGCCTCCTGATGGTCGACAGCGGGTTACCGGCGCCGGTGGCCCAGTACGTCGTCCGGCACGAGGGCCACGAGGTCGCCCGGGTCGACTTCGCGTGGCCCGAGCTCAGGATCGCCGTCGAGTACGACGGCGCGTGGCACGCCGAGCCCGGCCAGTTCGCGAAGGACCGGAGGCGCCTCAACCGACTCCAGGCTGCGGGTTGGACGGTGGTCTTCGTCACCGCATCGGACCTGCACCGTCCCGCGCAGCTCGTGGCGACGATCCGGGCGGCGCTCACCCGATGACGGTGTGTGCACACAGCGCGAATCCGATGCCGTCCTGTTCGCGGTGTGTGCACACAGCGTGAATCCGAGCCGACGGTGAAGACCGCGGACCTCTCAGAGCCAGCCGTTGCGCTTGAAGCCGCGGTACAGGAGCACGCAGGCGCCGATGATCACCAGGAGCACCAGCGGGTAGCCGAAGCGCCAGTGCAGCTCCGGCATGAACTCGAAGTTCATCCCGTAGATCCCGGCGATCGCGGTGGGGACGGCGATGATGCCGGCCCACGCCGAGATCTTGCGCATGTCCTCGTTGTCGGCCTGGGAGGTCCGGGCCAGCGACGCCTGCAGGATCGAGGTCAGCAGCTCGTCGAGGCCGGCGACCTGGTCGCGCACCCGGATGGCGTGGTCCTCGACGTCGCGGAAGTAGGACCGCATCGGCTGCGGGATCACGTCGATCTGCCGCTCGGCGAGCCGCTGCAGCGGGACCTCCAGCGGCGACACCGCCCGCCGCAGCGACATCAGCTCGCGCTTGAGCTGGTAGAGCCGGCCGATGTCGTCGGTGCGCCGGTCGCTGAACACCGACGCCTCGAGCTCGTCGACGTCCTCCTCGACCGCCCCGGCCACGTCCACGAAGTCGTCGACGACGTGGTCGGCCACCGCGTAGAGGACCGCGGCGGGCCCCAGGCACAGCAGCTCGCGCTGCTCCTCCAGGCTGCGGCGCAGGCCGGCGAGCTGACCGTGCTCCCCGTGCCGGACCGTGATCACGTGGTCCCGGCCGAGGAAGACCATGACCTCGCCGGTGTCGACGACCTCGCTGGTCGCGGTGAGCCGGTCGTGCTCCACGTACGTCGCGGTCTTGAGCACCATGAACAGGGCGTCGTCGTAGCGCTCGAGCTTGGGCCGCTGGTGGGCGTAGACGGCGTCCTCCACCGCCAGCGGGTGCAGGCCGTACCGCTCGGCGATCCGGCCGAGCTCCTCCTCGGTGGGCTCGTACAGCCCGAGCCACACGAAGCCGCCCTGAGCCACGGCCGTCTGCAGCGCCTCCTCGGGGTCGACCGGGGCCTGCCGGCGTCCGTCGACGTAGACGGCGCAGTCGACAACCGGGCCCACGCCGTCGGGCCGGCTCGGCGTCGCCCGCGGCGGTCCCGCCGGACGCGGTCGCAGCGTCGGCGGCTCCGGCAGCGGCCCGCCCGGCGTGCTGCGGGGGATCTCCGTGCCGGTCATCCCTGGCTCCTCCTCCTGTCCCGTCCAGCACGTCAGCGTAGGCATGCAGGCTCGCTGCACCCGTGCCACGCTGCCGGGAGGAGCTCGGCCGGGTCGGCCGGTGGACCGCGAGGAGGCGCTGTGGCAACGAACACGCGTCGGGTCAAGTCCGTCGAGGACTCCATCCGCGACACCGACGAGCCCGAACACCGGCTGAAGAAGAACCTGTCGGGTCTCGACCTCACGGTGTTCGGGGTCGGGGTGATCATCGGCACCGGCATCTTCGTGCTCACCGGGCTGGTGGCCCGTGACCAGGCCGGCCCGGCGGTCGCGATCTCCTTCGTGATCGCCGGCGTGGTCTGCGGTCTGGCCGCGATCTGCTACGCCGAGTTCGCCTCCACCGTGCCGGTGGCCGGGTCGGCCTACACGTTCTCGTACGCGACCTTCGGCGAGTTCATCGCCTGGATCATCGGGTGGGACCTCGTCCTCGAGCTGGCCCTGGGCGCCGCCACGGTCGCGGTGGGCTGGTCGGGCTACCTCAACCAGCTCCTGGACGACGTCGGCACGCCCCTGCCGTCGTCGATCGCGGGCGAGACGGCGACGGTCAACATCCCGGCGATCCTCATCACCCTGCTGATGACCGGCGTCCTGATCCTGGGGATCAAGCTCTCGTCGCGAGTGACCGCGACCATCGTGGCGATCAAGCTCGTCGTCGTCCTGCTGGTGATCGTGGTCGGGTTCTTCTACACCAAGGCCGAGAACTACTCGCCGTTCGTGCCGCCGGCCCAGCCCGCGACCGCGGGGGAGGAGGGCTGGCTGCACACGCCGTTGATCTCGGTGCTCACCGGGTTCAGCCCGGGCACGTACGGCTGGGGCGGCGTGCTCGCCGGCGCCGCCATCGTGTTCTTCGCGTTCATCGGCTTCGACATCGTCGCCACCGCCGCCGAGGAGACCCGTGACCCCAAGCGGGACATGCCCCGCGGGATCCTCGGCTCGCTGGCGATCTGCACCGCGCTGTACGTGGCGGTGTCCCTCGTGGTCGTCGGCATGCAGAACTACACGGAGCTGAGCGCCACTGCACCGCTCGCGGGCGCGTTCTCCGCGAACGGGATGCCGGTCTTCTCGAGCATCATCTCGCTGGGCGCGCTGGCCGGGCTCACCTCGGTGGTCATGATCCTGATGCTCGGCCAGTCGCGGGTGCTGTTCGCGATGAGCCGTGACCACCTGCTGCCGCCCGGCCTGGCGAAGGTCCACGCGCGGTACGGCACCCCGTACCGCATCACCATCGCCACCGGGATCGTGGTCGCGCTGCTCGCCGGGTTCGTCCCGCTCACCGCACTCGCCGAACTGGTGAACATCGGCACGCTCTTCGCCTTCTTCCTCGTCTCGATCGGCGTCTGGGTGCTGCGGCGGACCCGCCCGGACCTGCACCGCTCCTTCCGGGTGCCATGGGTCCCGGTCCTGCCGATCGTCTCGGCACTGGCCTCGCTGTGGCTCATGTCGAACCTGCCCACCGACACATGGCTGCGCTTCCTCGTCTGGATGGCGCTCGGCATCGGCATGTACTTCGTCTACGGCCGCAGACGCAGCCGGATGGCCACCGGGGAGCGGATGTCGGCTGCCGACAACATCGCCCGCCGCTGACTCCCCCGGAGGGGTGAGGCCCCTCCCCGCGGGCGTTCAGCGGGCTCCCGCCCGCGCCGACCCGACCGGTGACCGTCGTCCCCGGCCAGGGAGAGCAGCCCCGTGGCGAGCACCGTCCTCGACCCCCGCACCACCGTCGCGCCGGCGCGGCGCCGTCCGCCGGTGACGGTCGTGGCCGCCGCCGGGGTCGCGGGGGTGGAGGCCGTGGCGCTGGTCGCGGGCGCGCTGACCGGCCTCGACGGCCTGCTGCTGTCCCCGCTGCGGCCCTCCGGGCTGGTCGTCGCCGTCGTCCTGCTGGTCCTGGCCGGCTGGGTGGTGCTCTGCGCCGGCGGTGGCGTGCTGCTCGCCGACGGCTCGGGGCGGCGCCTCCACACGGGCGTGGCCACCGCCGAGATCGGGCTGCTCGCCGTCCTGCTGGGCCTCAGCCTCGGGACGCCGCTGCTCGACGGCCTGCCGGCGTCCCTCCCGGGGCCGGCCCTGGTCCTGATGGCGCTCGGCGTCCCGGTGGGCAAGCTGCTGCTCGCCGGCGCCCCCACGGCCGTGGCCTGGGTGGCCGCCGGGCCCCGCGCCTCGACCCGGCCGCCGGAGCCGGCACCGGCGCACCCGGCCCTGCGCGCCGCCACCGTCGGCGTGATCGGCCTGGCCCTGCTGACGATCGCCCTCGTCGCCCCCACCCCGCCGGAGACGCCCGGCAGCGCGGCGACGGCGGGCACCAGCCAGCCCTGAGCCAGGTGGACGGCGCTCCGTACTGTTGACACGCGAGCGAGCTCGCGAGCTCGCGCGGGGGCACAGCAGTGCCACGAGCGCGGCCGACGAGCGCCAGCGAGGAGGAAGCGTGAGTGATCGGCACATCCTGACCGCCGTGGCCTGGCCCTACGCCAACGGTCCGCGGCACATCGGCCACGTCTCCGGCTTCGGCGTCCCCTCGGACGTCTTCAGCCGCTACCACCGCATGGTGGGCGACCGGGTGCTGATGGTCAGCGGAACCGACGAGCACGGGACGCCGATCACGGTCGCCGCCGACGCCGAGGGCGTCTCCCCGCGGGAGATCGCCGACCGGAACAACCGGGTCATCGTCGGTGACCTGCAGTCGCTGGGGCTGTCCTACGACCTGTTCACCCGGACGACGACGGCCAACCACGCCGCGATCAGCCAGGAGATCTTCCTCGGGCTGCTGAAGAACGGGTACGTCTTCCCGAAGACGACGCTGGGCGCGATCAGCCCGTCGACCGGGCGCACCCTGCCCGACCGCTACATCGAGGGCACCTGCCCCATCTGCGGCTACGACGGCGCCCGCGGCGACCAGTGCGACAACTGCGGCAACCAGCTCGACCCGGTCGACCTGATCAACCCGGTGAGCCGGATCAACGGCGAGACGCCGAAGTTCGTCGAGGAGGAGCACTACTTCCTCGACCTGCCCGCCTTCACCCGGGCGCTGGGCACCTGGCTGGACAGCCGCTCGGGGTGGCGGCCCAACGTCCTCAACTTCGCCAAGAACCTGCTCACCGACCTCAAGCCGCGCAGCTACACCCGCGACATCGACTGGGGTGTGCGGGTGCCGCTGGAGGGCTGGATCGACCGCCCCGACAAGCGCATCTACGTGTGGTTCGACGCCGTCGTCGGCTACCTGTCGGCGTCGATCGAGTGGGCCCGCCGGTCGGGGGACGACGACGCGTGGCGGCAGTGGTGGCAGACGCCGGACGCCGACGCCTACTACTTCATGGGCAAGGACAACATCGTCTTCCACGCCGAGATCTGGCCCGCCCAGCTGCTCGGCTACAACGGCGAGGGCGACAAGGGCGGCACGGCGGGGTCCCTCGGCCGGCTCAACCTGCCCACCGAGGTGGTCTCCAGCGAGTTCCTCACCATGGAGGGGCGCAAGTTCTCCTCCTCCCGGCAGGTCGTCATCTACGTGCGGGACTTCCTCGCCCGCTACGACGCCGACGCGCTGCGCTACTTCATCGCCGCCGCCGGGCCGGAGACCCAGGACACCGACTTCACCTGGTCGGAGTTCCGCCGCCGCAACAACGACGAGCTGGTCGCCGGCTGGGGCAACCTGGTCAACCGCTCGGTGTCGATGGCGGCCAAGAACGTCGGCGCCGTCCCCACGCCGGGCGAGCTGACCGACGCCGACCGCGCGCTGCTGGCCACGACGCAGGGCGCGTTCGGCCCGATCGGCGAGCTGCTCTCCCGCAACCGGCAGAAGGCCGCCGCCACCGAGGCGATGCGCGTCGTCGGCGAGGCGAACAAGTACCTGTCCGACCAGGCGCCGTGGAAGCTCAAGGAGGACCCGGCCCGCCGGGACACCGTCCTGCACACCGCGCTGCAGGCGGTCAGCGACTGCAACGCGCTGCTCACGCCGTTCCTCCCGCACTCGGCGCAGAAGATCCACGAGCTGCTCGGGGGCACCGGCATGTGGTCGCCGGCGCCGCGCGTCGACGAGGTCACCGACCTCGACGACGGCTCGCCCTACCCGGTCATCACCGGCGACTACGCGTCGGCCCAGGCGGTCTGGGCCTCCCGGCCGCTGCAGCCGGGGACGCCGCTGTCGCCGCCCACCCCGGTGTTCAAGAAGCTCGACGAGTCGATCGTCGAGGAGGAACTGCGCCGGCTCGAGGGCGAGCAGTGAGCGAGCTCGCGAGCTCACCGGTGGACACAGCAGCAGGGCGAGCGCCGGCGACGAGCGCCAGCGAGGCGGCGGCGTGAGTCGCTCGGCCGCCGCCCGCGCCAACCGGCGGGGGGAGCCGCCGCCGTCCCCCGAGCCGCTGCCGTCGCCGGCGGTCGACAGCCACACGCACCTGGACATCGCCCTCGACAGCGACCGCCGTCCGGACGAGGACGCCGTGGACGCCGAGATCGCCGCCGCCGCGGCGGTCGGTGTCCCACGGCTGGTGCAGGTCGGGGTGGACGTCGGTTCCTCGCGGTGGTCGGCCGATCTCGCCGCCCGGCACCCGAACGTGCTCGCCGCCGTCGCCCTGCACCCGAACGAGGCCGGCGCCGGCGCGGCCACCGACGAGGCGCTGGCCGAGATCGACCGCCTCGCCGGGCTGCCGCGGGTGCGCGCGGTGGGGGAGACCGGGCTGGACCGCTTCCGCACCGGGCCCGAGGGCTGGGCGGCGCAGGAGGCGTCGTTCCGCGCGCACATCCGGATCGCCAAGGACCGCGGCGTCGCGCTGGTCATCCACGACCGCGAGGCGCACGAGGAGATCCTGCGCGTGCTCGAGGACGAGGGCGCTCCCGAGCACACCGTCTTCCACTGCTTCTCCGGGGACGCCGCCTTCGCCAAGGCCTGCGTGCAGCGGGGCTACGTCCTGTCCTTCGCCGGCACGCTGACCTTCGGCAACGCCGGCTACCTGCGCGAGGCGGCGGCCCTCACCCCGCTCGACCAGCTGCTGGTGGAGACCGACTCCCCGTTCCTCACCCCGATGCCGCACCGCGGCCGGCCCAACGCCTCGCGGCTGGTGCCGCTGACCGTCCGGGCGCTGGCCGAGGTCACCGGCACCGAGCTGCCGCAGCTGTGCGCCGCGCTCACCGCCACCGCCGAGCGGGTCTTCGGACCCTGGGAGGACGGCGCACCGGCTGCTCGCTGAGCGCGGGGAGGACGGCTCTCCCGCTCCCAGGAGAAGAGTGGACACTGATGGCGTGGGCCGCCTCATCGCCGTCGTGCTGTTCATCGCCGTGCTGGTCCCGGGTGTCCTGCTCGCGCGCGCCTGGGCGCTGGCCGCCGGTCGTCGCGCCGTCGCGGGCGCCGCCGTGGACTTCGCGACGCCGACCCCGGAGGGGACCGCCACGCTGCAGCGCCAGGCGCAGCACGGCCGCCGCATCCGCGCGCTGGGCTGGCTGGTCGGACTGGTCGGCATCGGGGTCAGCATCGTGCTGTTCGCCGAGGCGTCGGTCTTCCTGTGGGCGCCGGCCCTGGTCATCGGGCTGCTGGTCGGCGTCGTCCTGGCCGAGGTGACCCGCCCGCGGCCGCGCTGGCGGCTCAGCTCCCCGGCGCGGCGGCCGCGGCGCTCCGAGCAGATCTCCCCGCTGCTGGTCTGGACGATGCGGGCGGTGGTCGCCGCGGAGGTCCTCACCACCGTGCTGATGTGGCAGCGCGACAGCCTGCCCGACTCCGTGGGCTGGGTCGCCCTCGTCGTGCCGCTGCTCACCTGGCTGCTGACCGAGATCGCGCTGCTCCGGGCGATCGTCCGCCCGCTGCCGGCCGAGGGTGCCGACGTCCCCGTCGACGAGGCGCTGCGCACCTGGACCGCGCACCTGGTCACCGCCGCGGCCAGCGTGCTGGCGCTGCTGCCGCTGGGGACCCTGCTGCTGGCCGCCGGCATCGATCTGGGCGACCGGGTCACCGAGGGCGTCGACCTGCTCCCCGTGGCGCTCGTCGCGGGCGGGTTCGCCGGGCTCGCCGCCGGACTCGCGGTCGCCGTCTTCCTGCTCACCTGGCTGCGGCCGGTGCGCTCCCGGGACCGCGCGCTCGCCGGCTGAGGCCGCCGGCGCTGCCCCGTCGCGGGCGGCGCCACACTGTGGCGTTGCTCACCGCGCGCACCTCACTCAGCGCATCCGTCACACCCGTCCCACGCGGCACGTCGCTGACTGTGCGTGTCGGCGTGCCCACATGTCGTCAGGTCGACGCTCTGCTTGACTGCTCTCGCCCCGTCGCCAGACGGGCACCAGTCGTTATCGTGTCGTGACCAGCCGGGGTGGGGACCGACCCGGGCGGCGTCGGACCGACCGGGAGCTCCCCTCCTGATCGGCGGCCGTCCGGGGTGCGGGACGGCCCTCTGCCCGGGTTCCGTGACCCCTGGAAGTGTCGTGCCCCGATCGCTGAAGCTCGCCCTCTTCGCCCTCGTCCTGCTCGGACTCGTGGGCGGCTCCGTGGCCTACTACGCCGCCCAGAAGTCCCTGACGCTGACCGTCGACGGGCAGGCGCACGAGGTGAGCACCTACGCCGACACCGTCGGTGAGGTGCTCGAGGAGGAGGGGCTGGAGACCCAGGCGCACGACGTCGTCCTCCCCGACGCAGGGGCGACCGTGGCCGACGGCGACACCGTCGTCGTCAACCGGGCCCGGCCCCTGCAGCTGACCGTGGACGGCGTCGAGAGCGAGGTCTACGTGACCGCGCTGTCGGTCGACGAGGCGCTCGACCAGCTCGGCTACCGCGCCGAGGACCTGCAGGTCTCCGCCAGCCGCAGCGAGCGCCTCCCGCTCGACGGCATGGAGCTGTCGATCACCACGCCCAAGGACGTCACCCTCGTCGTCGACGGCCAGCAGCGGGTCGTGACCACGACGGCGGCGACCGCCGGCGACCTGCTCGCCGAGCAGGGCGTCAGCCTCGCCGAGACCGACCGCACCAGCGTCTACGCCGAGCAGGCGCTGATGGACCGGATGCGCGTGCAGGTCTTCCGGGTCCAGGTGAACGAGGTCACCGAGACCACGGCCATCCCGCACGGCACGGTCGAGACCAAGGACGCCGAGGCCTACGAGGGCGACCGCACCGTGACCAAGCCCGGCGTGGAGGGCGAGCAGGCCACCACCTACCGGGTCACCGTCACCGACGGCGTCGAGACCGCCCGCGAGCAGGTCGCCACCACCGTCACCCGCGAGCCGGTCGACGAGGAGGTCACCGTCGGCACCAAGGAGCGCCCGGCCCCGTCGGGCAGCATCCCGGCCACCGCCGACGGGCTGAACTGGGCCGCGCTGGCGAAGTGCGAGTCCGGCGGCCGGCCGGACGCAGTGAGCTCGACCGGCACGTACCGTGGCCTCTACCAGTTCTCGCGGGCGACCTGGGCCGCCGTGGGCGGGTCGGGCGACCCCGCCGCCGCGTCGGCCGAGGAGCAGACCCGCCGGGCGCAGATCCTCTACGAGCGCTCCGGGGCCGGCCAGTGGCCGCACTGCGGTCCCCGCCTCTTCAGCTGATCGGACCGACCTGAGCACTCCCCCCGAGCCTGCCTCCGAGCTGCTGGGCCCGGCCGCGATCCGCGACCTGGCCCAGCAGCTCGAGCTGCGTCCCACCAAGACGCTCGGGCAGAACTTCCTGCACGACGCCAACACCATCCGGCGGATCGTGCGCACCGCCGAGCTGACCCCCGAGGACGTCGTGCTCGAGGTCGGGCCGGGGCTCGGCTCGCTCACGCTCGGGCTGCTCCCGGTGGCCGCGCACGTGACCGCCGTCGAGATCGACCCCCGGCTGGCCGCCCGGCTGCCGCGGACGGTGGCCGAGCGGCTGCCCGCACTGGCCGACCGGCTGACCGTCGTCGAGGCCGACGCGCTGCGGGTCCGCGACCTGCCCGGCCCACCTCCCACGGCGCTGGTCGCCAACCTGCCGTACAACGTGGCAGTGCCCGTCCTGCTGCACCTGCTCGAGCTGCTGCCCACGCTGCGCCGCGCCCTCGTGCTCGTCCAGGCCGAGGTCGCCGAGCGGCTGGCCGCCGCCCCCGGGGCCCCCGCCTACGGCGTGCCGTCGGTCAAGGCAGCCTGGTACGGCGAGGTGCGGCGCGCGGGCAACGTGGGGCGCCGGGTGTTCTGGCCCGAGCCCAACGTCGACTCCGGGCTGGTCTCCCTGGTGCGCCGGCCACCGCCGCCGGGCGACCGGGCGGCCACCTTCGCCGTCGTCGACGCCGCCTTCGCCACGCGCCGCAAGGGGCTGCGCGCGGCGCTGGCGCGGTGGGCCGGCAGTCCCGCGGCCGCCGAGGCCCGGTTGCGTGCCGCCGGCATCGACCCGGCGACCCGCGGCGAGCAGCTGTCGGTCGGCGACTTCGCCCGGCTGGCCGCGACCGAGCCCGGCGACCCGGCATGAGCTGGTCCTCGCCGGGCGGACCGGGCCGGCTGGCCGGGGACGGCGCGGTGGTGGCGCGAGCGCCGGCCAAGGTCAACGTGCACCTCGGCGTCGGGCCGCTGCGGTCCGACGGCTTCCACGAACTGCGCACCGTCTACCTCGCCGTCTCGCTGTTCGACACGGTGACCGTGCGCCCCGGCACGGGCCTCACCGTCACCGTGACCGGGGAGGGGACGGCCGGGGCCGACGCGGTGCCGACCGACCGCCGCAACCTCGTCTGGCGCGCCGCCGAGCTCCTGGCCGAGCGCGCCGGGGTGCCGGCCGACGCCACCATCGCCATCGACAAGTCGATCCCGGCCGCCGCGGGCCTGGCCGGGGGGAGTGCGGACGCCGCGGCCGCCCTGGTCGCCCTCGACGCGCTGTGGGGCACCCACGCCACCCGCGGCGAGCTCGCCGCGCTGGCCGCCCGCCTCGGCAGCGACGTCCCGTTCAGCCTGCACGGCGGGGTGGCGCTCGGCTCCGGGCACGGCGAGCAGCTGTCCCCGGTGCTCGCGCGGCAGCGCTGGGACTGGGTGCTCGGCATCGCCGGGGAGGGCCTGTCCACCCCCGCCGTCTACGCCGAGCTGGACCGGCTGCGGGCCGAGGGCCGGGTCCCCGACGGGGAGGACCTCGACCCGGTGGAGCCGGTGATCTCGGCCCTGCGCAGCGGTCCGGTGCCCGCGCTGGCCGCCGCGCTCGCCAACGACCTCCAGCCGGCCGCGCTGTCGTTGCGGCCGGCGCTGCGCCGCGGGCTGCGCGCGGCCACCGACGCGGGCGCCGCGGGCGCGATCGTCAGCGGGTCCGGCCCGACGATCGCCGCGCTGACCGAGGACCAGGAGACGGCGGTGCGGCTGGCCGCCGTCCTGGCCGGTGAGGGCGTCTACCGGACCGTCCGGGCGGTGTACGGGCCGGTGTCGGGAGCCCGCCTGGTCGGCTGAGGGGGCCGCGACGTCGCCCGGTCGCGTGGCCGTAGGCGGGCGGGCGGCCGGTACCGCTGCGGAGGAGGCACCCTAGTCTCCAGGGGGACGCCGACCGGCGTCCGTGCCGCCGGGGGACCGGCGGCGCCAGCAGTGGGGGATGGGGTAATCGGCAGCCCGCCGGCCTTTGGAGCCGGGAAGTCTCGGTTCGAGTCCGAGTCCCCCAGCGATGCAGCCCTGAGCTCTGCGCACCGTGACACTCCAGGCACGAGGAGACCCGTGACCGTTCCACCCGCACCGACCGTCGCCGCCGTCGTGGTCCTCGCCGCCGGTCAGGGCACCCGCATGAAGTCCTCCACGCCCAAGGTGCTGCACGGCCTCTGCGGGCGCAGCATGCTCGGGCACGTGCTGGCCGCCGCCGCGCCGCTGTCGGCCGCGCACACCGTCGTGGTCGTCGGTGCCGGCCGCGAGCAGGTGGAGGAGCACCTCGCCGCGGTCGCGCCCGACGCGCGGCCGGTGTTCCAGGCCGAGCAGCGCGGGTCCGGGCACGCCGCGGCCGTCGCGCTGGACGCCGTCCCCGACGTCGACGGGCCGGTGCTGATCGTCAACGGGGACGCGCCCCTGCTGCGGCCGGAGACGATCGGCGCGCTGGTCGACGCGCACCGCACCGCGGGCAACGTGCTCACCGTCCTCACCGCCGAGGTCGACGACCCCACCGGCCTCGGCCGGATCGTCCGGGACGCCGACGGCGTGGTGACCGCGATCGTGGAGCAGCGCGACGCGACCGACGAGCAGCGCGCGATCCGGGAGATCAACGCCGGCGTCTACGTCGGCGACGCCACGGCCCTCCGCCGGTCCCTGGCCGGGCTCGGCGAGGACAACGACCAGGGTGAGCAGTACCTCACCGACGTCCTGGGCCTGCTCGTCGCCGAGGGCGCCCGCGTCGGTGGCGCCCGCGCCGAGGACCCGGTCGACGTCCTGGGCTGCAACGACCGCCGCGAGCTGGCCGCCCGGCGGCGCACCCTCAACGACCGGCTGCTCGACGACCTGATGCGCTCCGGCGTCACCGTCGTCGACCCGGCGACCACCTGGGTCGACGTCACCGTCACCGTCGAGGCGGACGCGGTGCTCGAGCCCGGCGTCCAGCTGCAGGGGAGCACCTCGGTCGCGGCCGGCGCGGTCGTCGGCCCGGACAGCACGCTGCGCGACACCGCGGTGGGGGAGGGCGCCAGCGTCGTGCGGTCGCACGTCCTCGGCGCGGTCATCGGCCCGGAGGCCACCGTGGGGCCGTTCAGCTACCTGCGGCCCGGCACCCGGCTGGGCGCGGGCGCCAAGGTCGGCGCCTTCGTGGAGACCAAGAACGTCGAGGTCGGCGAGGACTCCAAGGTGCCGCACCTGTCCTACGTCGGCGACGCCACCATCGGGCGGGGCGCCAACATCGGCGCGGCGACCGTCTTCGTCAACTACGACGGCGTCGCCAAGCACCACACCACCGTCGGCGACCACGTGCGCATCGGCTCGGACACGATGCTCGTCGCCCCGGTCACCGTCGGGGACGGCGCCTACACCGCCGCCGGGTCGGTGATCACCACCGACGTCCCACCGGGGGCGATGGCCGTCGCACGGGCACGTCAGCGGAATGTGGGAGGCTGGGTCGCGCGACGCCGTCCCGGGACGGCGGCCGCCAAGGCCGCGGAGGCGGCCGGGGATGCAGGGGCCGAGACAGCGCCCGACACTGGGACGACGGGGTCCGAGTAGAGCGGCGACCGGCGACGAACTTCGATCACAGGGGTAGCAGAGCCGATGAGCGCCATCCGGCAGACACCGAGCAAGAGCCTGATGCTGTTCTCCGGCCGTGGCTATCCGGAGCTGACCGACGAGATCGCCGGGCACCTCGGGGTGACCCCGACGCCGACGGCGGCCTACGAGTTCGCCAACGGCGAGTTGTTCGTCCGCTTCGAGGAGTCGGTACGCGGCTGCGACGCCTTCGTGGTGCAGAGCCACACGGCGCCGATCAACACCTGGCTCATGGAGCAGCTGATCATGGTGGACGCCCTCAAGCGGGCGTCGGCCAAGCGGATCACCGTCGTGGCCCCGTTCTTCCCCTACGCCCGCCAGGACAAGAAGCACCGCGGCCGTGAGCCCATCTCCGCCCGCCTGGTCGCCGACATGTTCAAGACCGCCGGCGCCGACCGGCTGATGACCGTCGACCTGCACACCGCGCAGATCCAGGGCTTCTTCGACGGCCCGGTCGACCACCTGTTCGCCCTCGACCTGCTGGTGTCGCACGTCTGCGAGCGGTGGGGCGAGCGGGACATCACCGTCGTCTCGCCCGACTCCGGCCGGGTGCGGGTCGCCGAGCGGTGGACCGACAAGCTCGGCGGCGTCCCGCTGGCCTTCATCCACAAGACCCGCGACCCGATGCGCCCGAACGAGGTCAAGGCCAATCGCGTCGTCGGCGAGGTCGAGGGCCGGGTCTGCATCCTGGTCGACGACATGATCGACACCGGCGGCACCATCGTGAAGGCCGCCGAGACCCTGTTCGACGCCGGTGCGGCCGACGTCATCGTCACCGCGACCCACGGCGTGCTGTCCGGCCCCGCGGTCGACCGGCTGAAGAACAGCCGGGTCAGCGAGGTCATCGTGACCAACACGCTGCCCATCGAGCCGGCCCGCCAGTTCGACAAGCTGACCGTGCTCTCCATCGCCCCGCTGCTGGCCCGGGCGATCAAGGAGGTCTTCGAGGACGGCTCGGTGACGAGCCTCTTCGACGGCGCGAGCTGAGCACATCGCGGTCCTCCGGACCGCACTGCGGCCAGGTGCTGTCCCCTGCTGGTCGAGCCCCGACGGGCGAGAGCCGCGGTGTTGTCGCCGGACCCGCGCTGTAGCGCGGCTCCGGCGACCACATGGCGAGGTCGGTGGCCCCGGGCCGGCGGGTCCGGGGACCTCACTCTTCGACGGCGCGAGCTGACACTGTCGTTGTCCGGGCTCCAACCGCGGCCGGGTGCCGTCCCCTGCTGCGTCGAGCCCCGTCCGGCGAGACCCGCCGCGTTGCCGCGGGACGCGCGCTGTACCGCGGCTCTCGCGGCCACGAGGCGAGGTCGGTGGGCCGGGACGGCGGGCTCGGGGGCTGGGGTACCCTGGCTGAGTTGCCCGGCGAGGGAGCGGTTCGTCCGACTCCGTGATCGACGTGCGTGTGCCCTGCGAGGTGTGCCGCGCCGTGTGCCGGCTCCAGAACCGATCCACCTCCCGAGGAGCACACCACCGTGGCTGACTTCCGCCTCGTCGCCGAGGCCCGCACCGAGTTCGGCAAGGGCAGCGCCCGCCGCACCCGCCGGGCCGGCCGCATCCCCGCCGTCCTGTACGGGCACGGCCAGGACGTCGTGCACTTGTCCCTGCCGGCCCGCGAGTTCGCCGCGGCGCTGCGCAACGGCGGTCACAACGCCCTGATCACCGTCGTCCTCGACGGCAAGGAGCAGCTGGCCCTCACCAAGTCCGTGCAGCGCGACCCGCTGACCCGCGTCCACGAGCACGTCGACCTGCTGGTCGTGGCCCGGGGCGAGAAGGTCACCGTCGACGTGCCGGTGCACGTCGTGGGCGACGCCGCTCCCGAGACCCTGGTCAGCATCGAGCTGAACACCATCTCGGTCGAGGCCGAGGCCACCCACATCCCCGAGACCGTCGAGGTCGACGTCACCGGTCGCGAGGCCGGTCACGGCGTGACGGTCGCGGAGCTCTCCCTGCCGGCCGGCACGACCGTCCACGGCGACCCCGAGGCGCTGGTCGTCAACGTCATGGCCGCCCCGACCGCCGAGGCCCTCGAGGCCGAGCTCGCCGAGGCCGAGGCCGAGGCCGGCATCGAGCGCGAGGAGTCCGCCCCGGCCGAGGCGGGCACCGGTGAGGGCGACGTCGTCCCGGAGCCGGTCGACCAGGGCAGCGGCGAGTCGATGGACTCCGCCGAGAAGTCCGCAGAGAACTGAGTCCTGCGCTGACCGACAGCACGACCAGCAGGGGGGGGGGGGGGGGGGGGGGGGGGGGGGGGGGGGGGGGGGGGGGGGGGGGGGGGGGGGGGGGGGGGGGGGGGGGGGGGGGGG
>NZ_JBJGYQ010000029.1:0-59110 GCF_054050075.1 Geodermatophilus sp. SYSU D00965
TCTCAGCGCCGATGGTACTGCCCTGGAGACGGGGTGGGAGAGTAGGACGCCGCCGGACAACCATTCCCGAAGGGGCCCCAGCAACCGCTGGGGCCCCTTCGGCGTTCTCGCGTGCTGCCCTGGCGGTGGCCGGGTTCGCGGACGCGGCCGGGCCGGCGAACGGCTCAGCGTCGGGCGCGCGGTTCCTTGGTCGTCGCCCCGACGTTGTCGGCGAACCACGCGTTGAGGGCGACGAGGTCGCGCCACGCCGTCCGGACCTCGTCGAGGGCCCGGCGGTCGTGCAGCCAGTCCGCGGGCTCCCAGCGGCGCGCGGCGTGCAGGGACTTGTGCCGCAGCAGGTCGGTGCGGTTGCCGTCCGGCGAGAAGCCGGAGGGCGCGCGCGTGAGCCGCTCGCCCTCGATGTCCCAGCCGGCCGCGGTCAGGCGGTCGACCTCGGCGCGCAGGCGCGCCCCCTGGAGGTCGTCGGCCACGGCGCGGCGGTACCGGGCGACCTGGTCGGACTCCAGCCGCCAGCAGCCGCCGGCAACCATGAGGCCGTCGGCGGAGACCTGGACGTACCAGGCGCCCGCACCGCGTCCCTCGGGGTTGACCACGGCGCCCTGGTGCGTCTTGTACGGCGTCTTGTCGTGGCTGAAGCGGACGTCCCGGTAGGGGCGGAACACCTTGGCCGTGCCGAACTCCGGGGCCAGTTCTTCCACCAGGGCCTGCACCGGCGCGCGCACGCAGCCGTCGTAGACCGCGCGGTGGCGGGTCCAGTACGTCTTGCTGTTGTCGGCCTCCAGGCCCTCGTAGAAGACCAGCCCCTCGTCGGGGAACCCCTCGAACGTCATCGGTCCCTGTCCGTCTCGTCCAGCAGCGCGTGCCAGCGCCGCTCCCGCAGGGGTGCACCGCCGGTGTCGAGGGTGCGCACCCACCCGTCCGGCGCCCAGCCGGCCGACTCGAAGAAGTCCGCCGACACCTGGTCCTGTTCCGCGAGCCACGTCTGCAGGCGCAGCGCGCCGGAGGTCCGGGCGAGGTCGGCCACCGCGGCCAGCAGGCGGCTGCCGTGTCCGCGCCGTCCCCACCGCGGCTCCACGAGGAGCGTGGCGACCTCGGTCGTCGGGCCGCTGCCGGCGCCCTCCACGTCGACCGCCTCCGGCGGTCCGTAGGCCGCGAACCCGACGACGACCTCGCGCTCGACCGCCACCAGCACGCCGTGGGCGGGTGTCGGTGGCCTCAGCACGGCCGAGCGCCACGCGGCCGCCGCGGCCTCCTCGTCCCAGGTGTCGAGGACGTCGGCCGGGAGCGCGGACCGGTAGGCCGTCCGCCAGGTGACCGCCTGCACCCGGGCGATGTCCGCGGCGTCCGTCGCCCGGGCGGGGCGCACCGACACCTCGGCGTTGCCGGTCAGGCGAGGGAACGGCGAGGTCGGGTCCACGCCGGGCAGCGTAGGTCCGCGCGGCGACTGTCGGACCCACCAGGCAGGATCGCCCGCTGTGGGCCTCCCCGTCGTCGACCGGCTGCCGGCTCCGCTCGCCCGCCGCATCGCCCTCGCCGCCCAGGGGTTCGCCGACCCCCGGCCGGCCGGGGTGGTCGACGGCCGGCACCTGCGCCGGATGACCGAGCGGCTGGCCGTCGTGCAGATCGACTCGGTCAACGTGCTCGCCCGGGCGCACTACCTGCCCGGGTTCAGCCGGTTCGGGCCGTACCCGCGCACCGCCATCGACGACCTGGCCGGCCGGCGCCGGGCGTTGTTCGAGTACTGGGCGCACGAGGCGTCCTTCCTGCCCGTGCGGCTGCACCCGTACCTGCGGTGGCGCATGGCGGCCGCCGAGGAGCACGCGTGGGGCTCGATGGTGCGCATCCAGCGGGAGCGCCCCGGGTTCGTCGCCGAGGTGCTCGAGCGGGTGCGGGAGGGCGGCCCGCTCAAGGCCAGCGACCTCGCCGAACCGCGGCCCGACCGTCCGGGCAGCATGTGGAACTGGCACGCGGGCAAGGTCGCTCTCGAGTGGCTCTTCTACACCGGCGTCCTCACCACGCGCGGTCGGACCACGGCCTTCGAGCGGGTCTACGACCTGGCCGAGCGGGTGCTGCCCGCCACCGTGCTGGGGGCGCCCACCCCCGAGCCGGCCGCGGCGGTGCGGGAGCTGGTGCGCACCGCCGCCCGGGCCCTCGGGGTGGCCACCGAGCGCGACCTGCGCGACTACTTCCGGCTCAGGCCGGGTCCCACCCGGGCCGCGATCGCCGAGCTCACCGACGCCGGCGAGCTGCTGCCGGTCGAGGTGGCCGGGTGGGGTGCGCCGGCCTGGCTGCACCCCGAGGCGCGCCGTCCCCGCTGGATCCGAGCCCGGGCGCTGCTCAGTCCGTTCGACTCGCTGGTGTGGGAGCGGCCGCGGGTCGAGCGCATCTTCGGCTTCCGCTACCGCCTGGAGATCTACACACCGGCCGCGAAGCGGGTGCACGGCTACTACGTCCTGCCGTTCCTGCTCGGCGACCGGCTCGTCGCCCGGGTGGACCTCAAGGCCGACCGCCAGGCGGGCCTGCTGCGGGTGCAGTCGGCCTTCGCCGAGGACGGGGTCGACCGCGCCGAGGTCGCCGCAGCGCTCGCCGCCGAGCTCACGCTCATGGCCGGCTGGCTGGAGCTCGACGCCGTCGTCGTCGCCGACCGCGGGGACCTCGCCGCGGACCTCGCCGTCGCCCTGCGCTGAGCTCAGGCCGCGGGAGCGGTGCGCCGGACGCGCACGTCACCGGAGACGGTGCGCACCGCCACGGTCAGCTCGGCCGGCCCGTCACCCGCGCCGTCGTCGTCGAGGTCGGAGGCCAGGCGCCCGGAGACGCTGGACAGGTCCAGCCACACCCGCCGCCCGGGGAGGACGCCGACGGTCGCGTCGCCGGACACGGTGGTGAGGCGCACGTCCCCGCCGGTGGTGCGGGCGACGGACACGTCCCCGGACGCCGACCGCACCGAGGTGTCCCCGTCGGCCGAGCCGAGGTCGACGTCCCCCGACGCGGTGCGGACCTCGACGGCCCCGCCCGCGGACCCGACCCGCACGCCCCCGGACGCCGTCCCGAGGGTGGCCGCCCCGTGGACCGTGCCCACCCGGATGTCGCCGCTCGCGCTTCGCGCCTGCAGTTCGGTGCACTCCTCGACGGCGCACTCCCCGCTGGCCGAGGCCACCACCACCGGCCCCAGCGGACCGCGCAGGTCGCAGTCCGCCGAGCCCGCCCGGACGCGGACCGTGGCGCCGGCCGGCGTGCCCACCCGCACCGCGAAGGCGGGCGCGCCGAACAGTCGCCGTTCGGGGACGGCGATCCGCAGCCGCAGCGGCTGCCCCTCGGCAACGTCGATCCCGACCCGGTCGAGCAGGTGCTCGGCGGCCTCGTCGAGGGCCTCGACCTCGACCGACAGCTCGGCCGCCCCCTCGGCCGCCGTCACGGTGATGGAACCGGCCGGGTTGCGGACGTCGACGACCGGCGGGGGGCCACCGGCGGGGCGGGTCAGTCTGCGCACGGTCACGGGGACCTCCAGGGGTCAGCTCCGGGCGAACCCGGAGAGCCGGCGTGGCCCGCGCCCGGACGGCGCGGACCCGGGGGTGTGCAGGGCCGCCGTGACCGCCCGCACCAGCCAGGTGTTGAGCGACGAGCCCCGGGCGGCGGCGGCCTGCTCGGCGCGGCCCTTGAGCGGCTCGGGCAGGCGCAGGCTGATCCGCGCCACCCCGCCCTCGGCGTCCTCGTCGACCGTGGGCGGGTCATCGTCCCCGGCCGGGGTCGGCGCATCGGGGACGACGACCACCTCGGGGTCGCCACCGCGGACGCGCACGTCGACCAGGCCGCCGTCCCAGGCCGCGGTGATCTCCGCCGCCAGCGCCGACAGGGCGTCGAGCAGCACCATCCGGACCGCGGGCTCCATCCCGGCGGCCAGCAGCCGTGCGGTCTCCCGGGCCTCGGGCGTGCCCACCGCGGCCACCGCCTCGAGCGACTCGCGCAGCGCCCGGACGTGAGGGGTGAGGTCCAGCGTCGCCATGACGTCATGGTGACGCCACAAGTGACACCACCGCAAGGGGCCGTGGGGTCACACCCGCGCCTCGCCGACGACCCCGGACCGCGGCCGTACCCTCGGGCCCGTGGCAAGCGCGACCGACGGCCCGATCGACACCCAGTACGAGGACCTGCTCCGCCGGGTGCTCGAGCGGGGCACCCCCAAGCAGGACCGCACCGGCACCGGCACGGTGAGCCTGTTCGGCGAGCGGCTGCGCTACGACCTGTCCGAGCGCTTCCCGCTGGTCACCACCAAGCGCGTCCACTTCAAGTCGGTCGCCTACGAGCTGCTGTGGTTCCTGCGCGGCGACTCCAACGTCGGCTGGCTGCGGGACAAGGGCGTCACCATCTGGGACGAGTGGGCCTCCCCCGAGGGGGAGCTCGGGCCCGTCTACGGCGTCCAGTGGCGGTCGTGGCCGACGCCGGACGGCGGGCACGTCGACCAGATCGCCGGCGTGCTGGACACCCTGCGCACCGACCCGGACTCCCGCCGGATGATCGTCTCGGCCTGGAACGTCGCCGCGATCCCGGAGATGGCCCTGGCCCCGTGTCACGCGCTGTTCCAGTTCCACGTCGCCGACGGCCGGCTGTCCTGCCAGCTCTACCAGCGCAGCGCCGACCTCTTCCTCGGCGTCCCGTTCAACATCGCCAGCTACGCGCTGCTGACCCGCATGGTCGCCGCCCAGGTCGGGCTCGCCCCGGGGGACTTCATCTGGGTCGGCGGGGACTGCCACGTGTACAGCAACCACGTCGAGCAGGTGACCGAGCAGCTCTCCCGCGAGGTGCTGCCCTTCCCGACACTCGAGCTGGCCCCCGCGCCCTCGCTGTTCGACTACACCTTCGAGCACTTCACCGTGCACGACTACCGGCACCACCCGGCCATCAAGGCCCCGGTGGCCGTGTGACCGAGCTCGCGAGGTCACCAGAGGGGCAGGGCACCGAGCTCGCGAGGTCACCAGAGGGGCAGCGCACCGAGCTCGCGAGGTCACCAGAGGGGCAGCGCAGTGTCAGCCTCATCTGGGCGCAGGCCCACGGCGGGGTCATCGGCGTCGACGGCGCGCTGCCGTGGCACCTGCCCGAGGACCTGGAGCTCTTCCGCACGCTCACCACCGGCTCGACGGTGGTCATGGGCCGGCGCACCTGGGAGTCGCTGCCCGACCGGTTCCGCCCGCTGCCGGGGCGCACCAACGTCGTCCTCACCACCGACCCCTCCTGGTCGGCCGACGGCGCGCGCCGCGCCGGCTCGGTCGAGGAGGTCCTCGGCGACAGGACGGACCTGTGGGTCATCGGCGGGGGCCGGGTCTACGCGGCCTTCCTGCCGCACGCCGACCGGCTGGTGGTCACCGACGTCGACACGCGGGTGGACGGCGACACGTGGGCGCCGGTCCCGGGGCCGGAGTGGCGCCGGGTCGCCCGCGACCCCGCGGAGGGCTGGTCGACGTCCACGACCGGCCTGCGGTACGCGGTGTCGGAGTTCCGGCGCGGCACCGGCCCCGGCGCGGTGGCGCGGAACGCGGCCGTGCTCGATCGGTAGATTCACCCCATGACCAGCGACCCCGTTCGGCCCTTCGGGCGCGTCCTGACGGCGATGGTCACCCCGCTGGCCGAGGACGGCTCGATCGACCTCGCCGGCGCCCAGGAACTGGCTGCCCACCTGGTCGACCGCGGGGCCCACGACGGGCTCGTGGTCTGCGGGACGACGGGGGAGTCGCCGACGCTCAGCGACGCCGAGCAGCGCGCCGTCCTCGAGGCGGTCCTGGACGCGGTGGGCGACCGGGCGACCGTCGTCGCCGGCGTGGGGACCAACGACACCGCCCACTCCATCGAGAAGGCCCGCGACGCCGAGCGGCTCGGCGCGCACGGCCTCATGGTGGTGACGCCGTACTACAACAAGCCCCCGCAGGCCGGCCTGCTGCGGCACTTCACCGCCGTCGCCGACTCCACCGACCTGCCGGTGATGCTCTACGACATCCCGCCGCGCACCGTCGTCCCCATCGAGGTGGAGACGCTGGTCCGGGCGGCGGAGCACCCGCGGATCGTCGCGGTCAAGGACGCCAAGGGCGACCTAGGCTCGGTGGCCTGGACCCTCGCCCGCACCGACCTGGCCTACTACAGCGGCGAGGACATGCTCAACCTGCCGCTGCTGGCGATCGGCGCGGTCGGCGTGGTGAGCGTCGTCGGCCACCTGGTCGGTCCCCGGCTGGCCGAGCTGATCGCGGCGGTCGAGTCCGGTGACCTGGTCAAGGCCCGCGCGGTCAACGAGAGCCTCCTGCCGGTCTACACCGGGGTCTTCCGCACCCAGGGCGCCATCCTGGTCAAGGCGGCGCTCAACGCGCTCGGCCTGCCCGCCGGGCCGGTGCGCCCGCCACTCGTCGACGCCACCCCCGAGCAGGTCGAGCGCCTCCGCGCCGACCTGACGGCGGGTGGGGTGGCCCTGTGAGCGCGGCGCCCAGCGCCCCGATCAGCCAACCGCACCTCGACCTCAAGGCCCCGCCCCCGCTGCCCTCCGGCGGCCTGCGGGTGATGGCGCTGGGCGGGCTCGGCGAGATCGGCCGCAACATGGCCGTCCTGGAGTACGACGGGGCCCTGCTGGTCGTCGACTGCGGGGTCCTGTTCCCGGAGGCCGAGCAGCCCGGCGTCGACCTGATCCTCCCCGACTTCGGGGTCATCGAGCACCGGCTGGGCGACATCGCCGCCGTCGTCCTCACCCACGGGCACGAGGACCACATCGGCGCGATCCCGTACCTGCTCCGGCTGCGCGGCGACATCCCGCTGGTCGGCTCCCGGTTCACCCTCGCCCTGGTGGCGGCCAAGCTGCGCGAGCACCGCATCGTCCCGACGCTGGTGGAGGTGGCCGCGGGCGACGACCACGTCGCCGGGCCCTTCCACTGCGAGTTCATCGCGGTCAACCACTCGATCCCCGACGCGCTGGCGGTCGCCGTGCACACGCCGGCCGGGACGCTGGTGCACACCGGGGACTTCAAGATGGACCAGCTGCCGCTCGACGGCGTCCTCACCGACCTGGGCGCGTTCGCCCGGCTCGGCGTCGAGGGCATCGACCTGCTGCTGGCCGACTCGACCAACGCCGAGATCCCCGGCTTCGTCACCTCCGAGCGGTCGATCGGCCCGGTGCTGGACGACGTCTTCGCGCGGGCGACGCAGCGGCTGATCGTCTCCAGCTTCGCCAGCCACGTGCACCGGATCCAGCAGGTCCTCGACTGCGCCGAGACCCACCGCCGGAAGGTCACCTTCGTCGGCCGGTCGATGGTCCGGAACATGGGCGTGGCCCGGGACCTCGGCCTGCTGCGGGTCGCGCCGGGGCTGATGGTCTCCCTCGACGAGGCTGCGGCCATGCCGCCGGACCAGGTGGTGCTGGTCTGCACCGGCTCGCAGGGGGAGCCGCTGTCCGCGCTCGGCCGGATGGCGCGCGGCGACCACCACCAGGTCACCATCGAGGCCGGCGACACCGTCGTCCTCGCCTCCTCCCTGGTGCCGGGCAACGAGACCGCCGTCTACAAGGTCATCAACGGCCTGGCCCGCCTCGGCGCCACGGTCGTGCACAAGGAGACCGCGCGGGTGCACGTCTCCGGGCACGCGCCGGCCGGGGAGCTGCGCACGCTGCTCAACGTCGCCAAGCCGCGCCACCTCATGCCGGTGCACGGCGAGTGGCGGCACCTGCGGGCGCACGCGGCGCTCGCGGAGGAGACCGGGATGAGCGCCGACCGGGTGCTCCTGGCCGAGAACGGCGTCGTGGTCGACCTGGTCGACGGCAAGGCCGCGATCGTGGGCAGCGTCCCGGTCGGGGACGTCTACGTCGACGGGCTCAACGTCGGTGACGTGGGGGAGGAGTCGCTGCAGGAGCGGCGCATCCTCGGTGACGAGGGGTTCGTGGCGCTCACCGTCGTCATCGAGCCCTCGACCGGCACGATCGTGCGGCCGGTGCACCTGTCCGCCCGGGGCTTTGCCGACGATCCCACCGTCTTCGACCCGGCCCTGCAGCTGGTCGAGGAGGCGCTGCGGCGCACCCTGGCCGACGGGGAGACCGATCCGCACCGGCTCTCCCAGGTGATCCGCCGGACCATCGGCAAGTGGGTGTCGGACACCCACCGCCGCCGGCCGATGATCATCCCCACCGTCCTCGAGGTGTGATCGGCTCGACGAGTGGGGCCCGGAGGGTTCCGCGAGGAGGGCCGGGTCCGGCTCAGCTCGGCCGGGGGACGGCACCTGGCCGCGGTCGCTGTCCGGAGGACAGCAGTGTGATGGGCGTGATGCCCTCGTCGGCAGGGAGGTCGAAGCCCCACACCTGGGCGTAGAACGACAGCTCGCCGTCCAGCGCGGCGCGGATGTTCTCGGCTCGCCGGAACCCGTGCTGCTCGCCGGGGAACAGCAGGTAGGCGTGCGGCACGCCCTTCTCGCGCAGCGCCGCCACGATCGCCTCCGCCTGCTCCGGCGGCACCACGCGGTCCTCCTCGCCCTGGAAGACTGCCAGCGGCGTGTCGAAGGCGGCGACGTGGCTGATCGGCGACCGCTGCGCGTAGACCTCGGCGCCCTCCGGCCACGGGGCCACCAGCCCGTCGAGGTAGCGGGACTCGAACTTGTGGGTGTCCGCGGCGAGCGCGGCGAGGTCGGCGACGCCGAAGTGGCTGGCCCCCGCGGTGAACACCCCCGGCCGCAGGCACAGCGCCGCCAGCGTCGTGTACCCGCCCGCCGAGCCGCCGCGGATGGCCATCCGAGCGGGGTCGACCCGGCCGCTGTCGGCCAGGAACGTGGCGCAGGCGACGACGTCGTCGAGGTCGACCACGCCCCAGTTGCCCCGCAGCGCCTCGCGGTAGCGGCGCCCGTAGCCGGCCGACCCGCGGTAGTCGACGTCGGCGACGCAGAACCCGCGCGAGGTCCAGTACTGCACGCCCAGGTCGAGCACCGGCGTCGCCGCGGCCGTCGGCCCGCCGTGGACGACGACCAGCAGCGGCGGCAGCGACCCCTCCGGCGCGGACGCCTCGGGGTTGGTCGGCGGGTAGACCAGCGCGTGCGCGGCCTCGATGCCGGTGCCGTCGTCCGGCGTCGGGAAGGTCAGGGGCTCGGGCCGGGCGAACCACGCCGGGTCCAGGCCGAGGTCGCGGGCCGGTCGCAGCACCTCGGCCGCACCGCCGTCCACCGGTACCCGCAGTACCACCGGCTCGCTGGCCGGGCCCCCGGCCGCGCACACCACCGCGCCGTCGGCCGCGGTCACGTACCGGAACGCCGCGTACGGGACGTCGAGCTCGCGCACCGTGCCGTCGGTCTCCCGGACGGCGAGCCGGTCGGCACCCTCCCGCGCGACGGCCAGGACGACGCGGCCGTCGGGCAGCAGGGCGAAGCGGCGGCCGCCGAACACCCACTGCGGTCCGGCGATGTCCGCGCCGAGGTCGAGCACGAGGTCGACGTCCCCACCCGGCCGCCAGCGGTACAGCGCCCACACGTCGGTGCGGTCCAGGCAGAACCACAGGCTGCCGTCGGCGGCCCACGTCGGCTGGACGACGGACTCCGCGGTCCCGCCGGCCCGACGCCCGCCCGCGACGACGGTCTCGGTGCCGTCGTCGGTGCGGACGACGAGCCGGGCGGCGTCCCAGGGCATGTCCGGGTGCTCCCACTGCAGCCAGGCGAGGGACCGGGCGTCGGGCGAGGGGCGCGGGTCGGAGACGAAGTCCGGCCCGCTCACGAGGACCTCCTCGGTCCCCTCCGGCCCGATCCGGACGATCTCGTTGACCACGTCGGCCGCCGCACCGCCGGCCGTGTGCGTCTCCCGGACGGCGAGCAGCGCGCCGCCCCGCGTCGGCGTCAGGTCGGCGTAGCGGACCCCCGCCGGCAGGTCGGGCTCCGGCGTGACCGCGACCGGCTCGCCCGCGCCCGGGTCGAGCCGGTACAGCCGCTGGTCGGCGAAGTCGGTGAACCACAGCGTGCCGCCGGCGACGGTCCACGCGCCGCCGCCGTACTCGTGCACCCGCGTGCGGGCGTTCCACGGGGGAGGCAGCACGTCCTCGACGACGCCGTCCGCGGACCGGCGGGCCAGGGCCGACCGGCCGCCCTCCTGGGGCCGTGACTCCGACCACCACACGTCGGTGCCGTCGACGGCCACCTCGCCGAGGCGGGCGGCCGCGCGGACCACGAGTTCGGAGGTGATCGGCGTGGGCCAGCTGCCGTGGGGGAGCGGGGGAGGGGTCGGCATGCCCTGACCGTAGGTGGCGGACACGAAGCGTCGCCTGCCGTCGGCGCGCACCTGCGGCGATTACGGTCTGACGCATGCCTGCTCGCACGACGACGACCCGCTCGTCGGGTAAGTCGCCGGCGCGCGGACGCTCCGGCTCGGGCTCGACGGCGTCCCGGAAGCGCCCGCCCGCGAAGCGGCCCGCCTCCGGTGGCCGCAAGCCCGCCGCCCGGAAGCCCGCGCCGAAGAACTCCGGCCCCGGTCTGTGGGGCGTCATCAGCGGTGGCTGGTCCCTGCTGGCCCGCGGGGCCGGCGGGCTGGCCCGCTCCGTGGCCCGGCCGGAGGAGGCCGAGCCGCTCGCGCCCGAGCACCGCCGCGACGGTGTCGGGCTGGCCGTGCTCGGCCTCGCCGTCGTCCTCGGCGCCGCGGCCTGGACCAACGGCATCGGCCCGGTCGGCGCCGCGCTGGCCGACGGCGTGCGGTGGGTCGTCGGCTCGCTGGTCGTCGTCCTGCCGGTGCTGCTGCTCCTCGCCGCCCTCCGGCTGCTGCGCCGCGGCCCCCGACCCGAGGCCCGTGGCCGGCTGGCGATCGGCTGGCTGTGCGCGGTCGCGTCGGTGCTGGGCATCGCGCAGGTCGTCGGCGAGGGCGCCGTCCCCGCCGAGGGCCGGCCGGGCTCCGGGGGGCTGACCGGCTGGGCCGTCGGCACCCCGCTGGTCGCCGGCGTCGGCAGCGTCGTCACCGTCGTGCTGCTGGTCCTCCTGGCGTTCTTCGGCCTGCTGGTGCTCACCGCGACGCCGGTGCACCAGATCCCCGAGCGGCTGCGCGAGCTCGGCGACCGGCTGCTGGGCCAGACGGCCGACGAGGACTACGACGAGGACTGGGACGACGAGGAGGACGACGAGCCCGCGCCGGCTCCGCGCTCCCGCCGCCGGTCGCTGGCCGACGACCTCATGGACACCGGCCCGGTGGAGACCCTGCCGGCGATCGACCACGCGGCGCTCGACGAGGCGCCCGAGGCCGTGCGGCACGAGCCGCCGCCCCCGCCGGTCCCGGCGCGCCGTCCGCCGGTCGTGGACCGGACCGCGCCTCCGGAGGAACTCGAGCCCATCACCGAGCCCGAGCAGCTGCGCATCGAGCCGGTCGAGGGGCAGTACACGCTGCCCTCGGTCAACGTGCTGCGCGCCGGCGACCCGCCGAAGAAGGGCTCCAAGGCCAACGAGGCGGCCATCGAGGCCATCACGGGGGTGCTCGAGCAGTTCAACATCGACGCCGTCGTCACCAGCTTCACCCGCGGGCCGACGGTCACCCGGTACGAGATCGAGCTCGGCCCGGCGGTCAAGGTCGAGAAGATCACCGCGCTGACCAAGAACATGGCCTACGCGGTGGCCAACGACAACATCCGCATCCTGGCGCCGATCCCCGGCAAGTCCGCGGTCGGCGTCGAGGTGCCCAACGTCGACCGCGAGATGGTCAGCCTCGGCGACGTGCTGCGCTCGCAGGTGGCCAAGCAGGACCCGCACCCGATGCTGGTCGGCCTGGGCAAGGACATCGAGGGCGGCTTCGTCTGCGCGAACCTGGCGAAGATGCCGCACCTGCTCGTCGCCGGTGCCACCGGTGCCGGTAAGTCCAGCTGCGTCAACTCGCTGCTGACCTCGCTGCTGCTGCGGGCAACCCCCGACCAGCTGCGGATGATCCTGATCGACCCGAAGATGGTCGAGCTCACGCCCTACGACGGCATCCCGCACCTGATCACGCCGATCATCACCGACCCCAAGAAGGCCGCCACCGCGCTGGCCTGGCTGGTCGAGGAGATGGAGCAGCGCTACCAGGACATGCGGGCCACCGGCGTCCGGCACGTCGACGACTTCAACCGCAAGGTCGAGAAGGGCGAGATCGCCGCCCCGCCCGGCAGCGAGCGGGTGTACCGGCCCTACCCCTACATCCTCGCCATCGTCGACGAGCTGGCCGACCTCATGATGGTCGCCCCGCGCGACGTCGAGGAGTCGATCGTCCGGATCACCCAGAAGGCGCGTGCGGCCGGCATCCACCTGGTGCTGGCCACCCAGCGGCCGTCGGTCGACGTCGTCACCGGCCTGATCAAGGCCAACGTGCCCTCGCGCCTGGCCTTCTCCACGTCCAGCCTCACCGACAGCCGGGTCATCCTCGACCAGCCCGGCGCGGAGAAGCTGATCGGCATGGGCGACGCCCTGTTCATGCCGATCGGCCAGGGCAAGCCCATGCGTGTCCAGGGCGCCTACGTCTCCGACGCCGAGATCGAGGCGGTCGTCGAGTTCACCAAGCGGCAGGCCGAGCCCGAGTACCGGGAAGAGGTCTTCAGCGCCGCGGGTGGCGAGAAGAAGGAGATCGACGAGGACATCGGCGGCGACCTGGAGCTGCTCGTCCAGGCGGTCGAGCTCGTGGTCACCAGCCAGTTCGGGTCGACGTCGATGCTGCAGCGCAAGCTGCGGGTCGGCTTCGCCAAGGCCGGCCGGCTCATGGACCTCATGGAGAGCCGCGGCATCGTCGGGCCGTCGGAGGGCTCCAAGGCCCGCGACGTGCTCATCAAGCCCGACGAGCTCGAGTCGGTGATGTTCCTCCTGCGCGGCGGCGGCGACGCCTGAGCCGGTTCCCGCCGGGAGGCCGCGAGTCCCGAGTCACTCGCGGTCTCCCGGCACGGGCCGGCGAGCCGACTACGATGGGGCGGTGACAGCTCCGCTCGACGCCGCCCGCAAGGTGGCGGTGGTGACCCTCGGCTGCGCCCGCAACGAGGTCGACTCGGAGGAGCTGGCCGGCCGCCTGGCCGCCGGCGGGTACGAGCTCGTCGAGGACGCCGACGAGGCCGACGCCGTCCTGGTCAACACCTGCGGCTTCATCGAGTCGGCCAAGAAGGACTCGGTCGACGCGATCCTCGCCGCGACCGACTCCGGCGCCTCGGTCGTCGCCGTCGGCTGCATGGCCGAGCGGTACGGCTCGGAGCTGGCCGGCGCCCTCCCCGAGGCGACCGTCCTGGGCTTCGACGACTACGCCGCGATCGGCGACCGGCTCGACGACGTCCTCTCCGGGCGATCCCTCGTGCCGCACGACCCGCGTGACCGGCGCACCCTGCTGCCGATCAGCCCGGTGGCGCGCACCGCCGCGGTGACCTCGGACGACGCGCCGGTCATCCCCGGCCACGGCTGGGTGCAGCGCCGGCGGCTGGCCGGCGGCCCCTCCGCCGCGCTCAAGCTCGCCTCGGGCTGCGACCGGCGGTGCGCGTTCTGCGCCATCCCCGCCTTCCGCGGCGCGTTCGTCTCCCGGCCGCCGGCCGAGGTCCTCGGCGAGGCGCAGTGGCTGGCCGCCCAGGGCGTGACCGAGCTGGTGCTGGTCAGCGAGAACTCGACCTCCTACGGCAAGGACCTCGGCGACCTGCGCTCCCTGGAGCGGCTGCTGCCGCAGCTGGCCGCGGTCGAGGGCATCGCCCGGGTGCGGGTGGCCTACCTGCAGCCGGCCGAGCTGCGGCCCGGTCTGCTGGAGGTCATCGCGGCGACCGAGGGCGTCGCCCCATACTTCGACCTGTCGTTCCAGCACTCCTCGCCGACGCTGCTGCGCCGGATGCGCCGGTTCGGCGGCACCGACGACTTCCTGGCGCTCGTCGAGCGGGCCCGGGCGCTGGCGCCCACCGCCGGCTTCCGCACCAACGTCATCCTCGGGTTCCCGGGGGAGACCGAGGACGACGTCGCCGAGCTCGAGCGGTTCCTGGTGGAGGGGCGCCTCGACGCGGTCGGCGTGTTCGGCTACTCCGACGAGGAGGGCACCGAGGCGGCCGGGATGCCCGGCAAGCTCGACCAGGCCGAGATCGACGCCCGCGTGCGCCGGATCACCGACCTGGTCGAGGAGCTGACCGCCCAGCGCGCCGAGGACCGCCTCGGCGAGCAGGTCGAGGTGCTGCTCACCGAGGACCTCTCCGCCGAAGAGGGGCCCGGGACCTGGCTGGGGCACGCCGCCCACCAGGACCCCGAGGCCGACGGGACGACGACGGTGACCGGCGTGCCCGACGGCGCGGTCGCGGGCCGGCTCGTGGTCGCCGAGGTCGTCGGCACGGAGGGTGTGGACCTGGTCGCCGCCGCGCTCGTCCCCGCGGTCACTCCATGAGCGAGTCCGCCGACCCCGCCGCCACGCCGCCCCAGTCGGTGCGGCTGGTCAACCTGCCGAACGCGCTCACGGTGCTCCGGCTGGCGGTGGTGCCGGTGTTCGCCGTCCTGCTGCTCACCGACGGCGGCACGGATGAGGCGCAGCGCTACTGGGCCACGCTGTTCTTCGGACTGGCGATCATCACCGACCGCTACGACGGGATGATCGCCCGGCGCCGGGGCCAGGTCACCGAGTTCGGCAAGCTCGCCGACCCGATCGCCGACAAGGCGCTCACCGGCACCGCGCTGATCGGGCTGTCGGTGCTGTCCCTGCTGGCGTGGTGGGTGACCCTGGCGATCCTGGTCCGCGAGATCGGCGTGACCCTGCTGCGCTTCTGGGTGATCCGCCACGGCGTGATCGCGGCCAGCCGGGGCGGCAAGGCCAAGACCGTCGTCCAGGCGCTCGCGATCGGGCTCTACATCCTGCCGCTCGAGGGCGTGCTGGCCAGCGCCCGGTGGTGGGTCATGGCCGTGGCCCTCGTGCTGACCGTCGTCACCGGGCTCGACTACGTCTACCGGGCCCTGGTGCTGCGCCGCACGAGCGCGCGGGCGATGCGCGCGGCCGCGGCCCGTCGGGCGGCCGGCGGCTCGCGCACCGACGCCCCCGCCTGAAGGAGGACCCTCCGGGACGGGGCGGGACCCGGGACGGGGCCGCCCGCCGCACAGCGGAACGCCCGCCGCCGCAGCGCGGAACGGGAAGGGGCCGGCGGCCTCGGGCGTTACGCCCAGAGCGGACGCGCCCGGGATGGCGCGGTGCCGGTCAGTGGCTCCGCGTACCGTGAGCGCACGGCGCCCTCCCGGGGCGCCGCCGCTTCCGCACAGGCAGGACAGGAGACGGCCATGACGCTGCTGCGCACCCAGCTCGGGAACACGCTGCGCGGCCACCGGTTGCGTCAGCGCCGGACGCTGCGGGACGTCTCCGGTGCTGCCCGGGTGAGCCTGGGCTACCTCTCCGAGGTCGAGCGGGGGCAGAAGGAGGCCTCCTCCGAGCTCCTCGCGTCGATCTGCGACGCCCTCGACCTCGAGCTCGCCGACCTGCTCGCCGAGGTCAGCCTGGAGCTCCGGCACGCCGGTGGGGTCCGCCCGCTCACCCCCGCCCCCGGTGCGGCCGCCCCCGCGGCCGAGCAGTCGGCGCAGGAGCCGGCGGCCGAGCAGCCGGTCGCCGAGCCGGCCCTCGCGTTGGTCGGCGCGCCGGTCCGCCCGGCTGCGCGCACCGCGGTCTCGCTGGCGGCCTGACCCCCGCGACACGGCCGGGGACGGGCCCGGCGTCCTTGACTCTCCTCCTGCGGGGTGCCAGACAGGGGGACATGGCGACGGCCGGCCCGATCCCGTCCACCGCACCGGTGTCCGGCTGGGTGCCCCCTGCACCGACCCACGCGCCCGGCAGCCACACCCGCAGCGGCAACGCCATGGGCCGCACCCGGGCCGGGCTGCTCGACGGCGCGGCCCGTGCCTTCGCCGAGCGGGGGCTGCGCCGCAGCACCATGCAGTCGATCGCCGCGGCGGCCGGCGTCGCCAAGGCGACCCTCTACAACCACTTCCGCACCAAGGACGAGGTGGCCCGGGCGCTGCTCGCCGGCGAGCTGGACCGGCTGGCAGCGGTCGCCGCGGGCGGGCCGCCGGCCGCCGCGCTGGCCGAGGTCGCCGACGAGGTGGCCGCGCACCCCGTGCTGCAGCGACTCGCCCGCGACGAGCCCGAGGCGCTGACGGGGCTGCTGGCCGCCCCGGCCGACCGCTGGGCGGAGGTCCTCGACCGGCTCGCCACGGCGCTGCGGACCGACCGGGACGCCGCCGGCATCGTGGCGCACTGGCTGGTCGGGCTGGTCCTGCAGCCGGGAGAGGCGCCTGCGCGACGGGCGGCCGCCGAGCGGCTCGCCGTCCTGGTGGCCGCCCGGGCGGCCTGACCGGGGAGGTCGCGCGCCGACCGGCGTGGTGGGATGGTGACCGTCCGACACGCCCAGCCGAGGCGGTCGGCTGCTGCCCGCAGACCTCCGGAGGCCGCCGTGCGGTACCTCTTCCGGCCACCGGCCACCGACGGGGCCGCCCTGCTCGCGCTGCCCTGGCACCAGCCGCTGGAGCAGTGGGACCCCGAGCTGCTGATCGACGTCCCGCAGCGCGGCATCTCCCGGCACGTCGTCCGGTTCACCGCCCAGCACGGCTGCGTCTACGCCCTCAAGGAGATCGCCGAGCCGCTGGCCCGGCACGAGTACGCCCTGCTCGGCCAGTTCGAGGAGGAGGGCCTGCCGTCGGTGTCCGTGCTGGGCATCTGCGTCGACCGCCCGGACGGGCAGGACGCCATCCTGGTCACCCGGTACCTCGAGTACTCGATGTCCTACCGGTACCTGTTCTCCCGCCCGACCTCCGAGCACTCCGCCGACCAGCTGCTGGACACGCTGGTCGTGCTGCTCGTCCGCCTGCACCTGGCCGGCGTGTTCTGGGGCGACTGCTCGCTGTCGAACACCCTCTTCCGGCTCGACGCCGGGACCCTCGCCGCGTACCTGGTCGACGCCGAGACCAGCGAGCGCCACCCCACCCTCAGCCCCGGCCGGCGCCAGTACGACGTCGACCTGGCCCGGGAGCGGGTCGGCGCCGAGCTGCTCGACCTGCAGTTCGGCGAGCTGCTCCCGGCCGACATCGACCCGATCGAGGTGGCCGACAGCCTGCCCCTGCGGTACGAGGCGCTCTGGGAGGAGGTCACCCGCGAGGAGGTGTTCGCCCTCGACGAGCAGCGCTACCGGGTGGCCGCGCGCCTCCAGCGGCTCAACGACCTGGGCTTCGACGTCGGCGAGGTCGAGCTGGTGACGACCCCTGACGGCGGGGCGAAGCTGCGGGTGGAGACCCGGGTCGCCGAGCCGGGGGAGAACCGGCGGGAGCTGTTCCGGTTGACCGGGCTGGAGGTCCAGGAGCGGCAGGCCCGGCGGCTGCTCAACGACCTGCGCGCCTTCCGGGCCAACCTCGAGCAGAAGACCGGCGCCCCGGTGTCGGAGACCGTCGCGGGGTACCGCTGGCTCGCCGAGTCCTACCAGCCGGTCGTGGACGCCATCCCGCGGGACCTGCGGGGCCGGCTGGCCCCGGCGGAGGTCTTCCACGAGATCCTCGAGCACCGCTGGTTCCTGTCCGAGCGGGCCGGCGCGGACGTCGGGACGACGAAGGCGGCGCGGTCGTACTTCGAGACGGTCCTGCCGCGCACCCCCAAGGAGCTCACGACGCCGTCGGCCTTCGTGAGCCCTCCGCGCTGATCCCGGGGGGTGCGTCGCTGCTGGTTACGAGGCGGTTTCGTTCGAGTTGACACCCATGGTGACCTGCGCCACGTTACGAAGACTGCGGTGACCGACGGTCGCTGCCTCGCCGATTCGGAGGCGACAGACGGTGTCGAACGACGAAAGGGAAGGGCCGCCGACGGGCGGCTCCCGACGTCGGCGGGGGCGCACCCGCCGGGCACTCGGGGGCTCGGCGGCCGTGCTGGTCCTGGCGTCCACGCTCGCGGCCTGCGGCGGCGGGGACGCCGGTGGGCCCCCGGTGCTCAACTGGTACATCAACCCCGACTCCGGTGGGCAGGCGGAGATCGCGCAGCGCTGCAGCGACGCCTCGAACGGGGCGTACACCATCTCGGTCTCCCAGCTGCCGCGTGAGTCCTCCGCCCAGCGCGAGCAGCTGGTCCGGCGGCTCGCGGCCAACGACAGCTCGATCGACCTGATGAGCCTCGACCCGCCGTACGTCCCCGAGTTCGCCCAGGCCGGCTTCCTGGCCCCGATGCCCGAGGACGTCGCCCAGCGGGTCAGCGAGGACGTCGTGCAGAGCTCGCTGGACTCCGCGACGTGGAACGACGAGCTGGTGGCCGTCCCGTTCTGGGCCAACACCCAGCTGCTCTGGTACCGCAAGTCGGTGGCGGAGGCGGCCGGGCTGGACATGACCCAGCCGGTGACCTGGGAGCAGCTGGTCACGGCCGCGCAGGACCAGGGGAAGATCCTCAGCGCCCAGGGCCGGCGCGCCGAGTCGCTGACGGTGTGGCTCAACGCGCTCATCGAGTCCGCGGGGGGCTCGATCATCGAGGAGAACTCGACCGACCCGGAGGACATCCAGCTCGGCCTGACCACCCCGGCGGCCGACCGGGCGGCCGAGGTGATGAACACCGTGGCCAACTCCGGCGTCGTCGGCCCCGCGTTCTCGACCTCCAGCGAGGACACCAGCGCGACCGAGTTCGAGAGTGCCGACGGCGGCTTCATGGTGAACTGGCCGTTCGTCTACTCCCGCGCGCTCGCCGCCGTCGAGGCCGGGACCCTGGACCAGTCGGTGCCCGACGACTACGGGTGGGCGCTCTACCCGCGCGTCGACGCCGACCAGCCCAGCGCACCGCCGTTCGGCGGCATCGACCTCGCCGTCTCCAACTTCAGCCAGCACCCCGACCTGGTCTACGACGCGACCGAGTGCATCACCAGTGACGAGAACCAGGCGTACTACATGACCACCAACGGCAACCCGGCGTCCTCGGCCGCGGTGTACGACGACCCGGAGGTGCTGGAGGTCTTCCCGATGGCCCCCACCATCCTCGAGTCGCTGGAGGCGGCGGCGAACCGGCCGCAGACGCCCTACTACAACGAGGTGTCCGGTGGCCTGCAGCGCGAGTACCACCCGCCGTCGTCGGTGAGCCCGGAGACCGGGCAGCGGGCGCAGGAACTGATCAGCGCCGTCCTCTCAGGAGACCAGCTGCTATGACCCAGACGACGCTCCCGCCGCAGGAGAAGACCCAACCGGTCTCCGCGCCGCCGCACGGCATCAGCGACCGGTCCCGTGCCGAGCGCAAGCTCGGCTGGATGCTGGCCGGCCCCGCGTTCCTGGTCATGCTCCTGGTCACCGCCTACCCGATTCTGCAGGCGGTCTGGTACTCGCTGTTCAGCTACCGGCTGACCGACCCGGCCAACCGGTCGTTCAACGGCCTGTCCAACTACGCGGTGATCCTCACCGACCCGGTCTGGTGGACGGCGCTGGGCGTGACGCTGTTCATCACCGTGGTGACCGTCGCCGTGGAGCTGATCCTCGGCTTCGCACTCGCCCTGGTGATGGCCAAGGCGCTGAGCTCCATCCGGCCCTGGGTGCGGGCGGCGATCCTCATCCCGTACGCCGTCATCACCGTCGTCTCGGCCTTCGCCTGGGCGTTCGCCTTCCGGATCGACACCGGCTTCGTGAACAGCTGGTTCGCCTGGTTGCCGGGGGTCTCGGACAGCACCGACTGGTTCGGCGGCCAGTGGTCCTCGCTGGCGGTCATCTGCCTGGCCGAGATCTGGAAGACCACACCGTTCATCTCGCTGCTGCTCCTCGCCGGCCTGGCGCAGGTGCCGGAGGTGCTCCAGGAGGCCGCCAAGGTCGACGGCGCGACCTGGTGGCAGCGCATGTGGCGGGTGACGATCCCGAACATGAAGGCCGCGATCATGGTGGCGCTGCTCTTCCGCGCCCTCGACGCGTTCCGGATCTTCGACTCGATCTACATCATGACCGCGGGCGCGAACAACACCGAGTCGGTGTCGTTCCTCGCCTACCGGCAGACGATCGCGCGCGTCGAGATCGGCCTCGGCTCCGCGGTGTCGGTGCTGCTGTTCCTCTGCGTGGTGCTGATCGCCGTCGTCTTCATCAAGGGCTTCCGGGTCGACCTGGCCCAGGCGAGAGGGGAACGTTGATGTCCACGCGCGAGAAGGTGTGGTGGATCGTCGGGGGCGTCCTCATCGTCGTGTACTGCCTGTTCCCGATCGCCTGGATCATCTCGCTGTCGTTCAAGGCGCCGTCGGACATCGCCAACGCCTCGTTCTTCCCGACGGACGCGACCTGGGCGAACTACACGACGATCCTCAGCGGCTCGGCGAGTGACCTGTTCCTGCCGGCATTGCGCAACTCGTTCGGCATCTGCCTGATCGCGACCGCGATCTCGTGCATCCTGTCGATGTTCGCCGCCTACGCGATCGCCCGGCTGGACTTCCCGGGCAAGCGGCTGATCCTCTCCACGGCGCTGGGCGTGGCGATCTTCCCCGTCATCTCCATCGTCACGCCGCTGTTCAACCTGTGGCGGCAGATCGGCCTCTACGACACCTGGCCCGGGCTGATCATCCCGTACCTGTCCCTGACCCTGCCGATCTCCATCTGGACGATGTCGGCGTTCTTCCGCGAGATCCCGTGGGAGATGGAGCAGGCCGCCCAGGTCGACGGCGCGACGAACTGGCAGGCCTTCCGGAAGGTCATCGTCCCGCTGGCCGCGCCCGGCGTCTTCACCACCGCGATCATCGCCTTCTTCATCGCGTGGAACGACTTCGCCTACGGCATCTCGCTGACGTCGACCAGCGCGTCCCGCCCCGTCCCCGCCGCGCTGGGTCTGTTCTCCGGCGCCTCGCAGTTCGAGGACCCCACCGGGGCCATCGCCGCCGCCGCGGTGATCGTCACCATCCCGGTCGTCGTCCTGGTGCTGCTGTTCCAGCGGCGCATCGTCGCCGGCCTGACCAACGGCGCCGTCAAGGGCTGACGGCCGCCGCACCGACCGACCCATCGAGGGGACAACACCACCATGGCTTCCATCGAGATGCGTCACATCGTCAAGCAGTACGGCGACGGGTACCCGGCCGTGAACGACGTCAGCCTGGACATCGCCGACGGCGAGTTCATGATCCTGGTCGGGCCGTCCGGGTGCGGGAAGTCGACGCTGCTGCGGATGATCGTCGGCCTGGAGGACATCACCAGCGGCGACATGATCATCGGCGGCAAGCGGGTCAACGACATGGCACCGCGCGACCGCAACCTGTCGATGGTGTTCCAGAACTACGCGCTCTACCCGCACATGACGGTCTACGAGAACATCGCCTTCCCGCTGCGCCTGGCCAAGATGGCCGACGACGAGGTGCGCCGCCGGGTCACCGAGGCCGCCGACGTGCTGGAGCTGCGCGACCACCTCGAGCGCAAGCCGGCCAACCTCTCCGGTGGTCAGCGGCAGCGCGTGGCCATGGGCCGGGCGATCGTGCGGCAGGCCGAGGCGTTCCTCTTCGACGAACCGCTGTCGAACCTCGACGCCAAGCTGCGCGGGCAGATGCGGACCGAGATCGCCCGCCTGCAGCGCCGGCTGGGCATCACGACCGTCTACGTCACCCACGACCAGACCGAGGCCATGACCCTCGGCGACCGGGTCTGCGTGCTGCGCAAGGGGCGCATCCAGCAGGTCGCGTCGCCCCGGGAGCTCTACGAGCAGCCGGTGAACCTCTTCGTCGCGGGCTTCATCGGCTCCCCGCCGATGAACTTCCTGCCGGCCACGCTCGAGGGCAACCGGCTGCAGACGCCGTTCGGGCCGATCGAGCTCGACGAGCGCCGGATCGCGGCGGTGCAGGGCCGGGACCTGCTGCTGGTCGGCATCCGCCCGGAGTACTTCGAGGACGCGTCGCTGGTCGACGAGGCCAAGCGGCCGATGGGCTCGACGTTCCGCGCCCGGGTCGACGTCACCGAGTGGCTGGGCGACTCGCAGTACGCCTACATCCCCTACGAGGCCCCGGAGACGATCACCAACCAGCTGCGCGAGCTGTCCCGGGAGCTGGACTCCGAGGAGCTGCGCACCCAGGCCATCGTGTCCATCGACTCGACCAGCCGGATCCGCGAGGGCCGCGAGGCGGAGTTCTGGCTCGACACCCGCAAGGTGCACGTGTTCGACCCGCAGTCCGGGGAGAACCTCACCCGCGACGCCGAGGCCGGCGCCCGCCTCACCCAGATGGCCGAGGAGGACCGCGTCGAGCAGGTGCAGGACGCCCAGACGCAGGGGACCACCGTGGGTGGCGCGCACGCCGCGGGCGCTGCCTGAGCGAGGACCCCCTCGTCGTGGACGACCACCGTCCGTGGTGGCGGACGGCGGTCGTCTACGAGGTCTACCTGCGCAGCTTCGCCGACTCCGACGACGACGGGGTCGGCGACATCGGCGGGCTGCGCAGCCGGTTGCCCTACCTGGCCGACCTCGGCGTGGACGCCGTCTGGATCACCCCCTGGTACCCGTCCCCGATGGCCGACGGCGGGTACGACGTCGCCGACTACCGCGACATCGACCCCCGGTTCGGCACGCTGGCCGACGCCGACGCGCTGCTCGCCGAGGCGCACGCCCTCGGCCTGCGGGTGGTCGTCGACCTGGTCGCCAACCACACCTCGGTCGAGCACCCCTGGTTCGCGGCGGCGGTGGCCGGCGGGCCGGGCGCACCGGAGCGGGCCCGCTACTTCTTCCGCGACGGCCGCGCCGGGGGAGCCGAGCCGCCCAACGACTGGATCAGCGCCTTCGGCGGCTCCGCGTGGACCCGGGTCCTCGAGCCCGACGGGCGGCCAGGGCAGTGGTACCTGCACCTGTTCGCCCCCGAGCAGCCCGACCTCGACTGGGACGACCCGGGGGTGCAGGCAGAGTTCGACGACGTCCTGCGGTTCTGGCTCGACCGCGGCGTCGACGGCATCCGGGTCGACGCCGCGCCGGCCATGGCGAAGGTGCCCGACCTGCCCGACGCCGGGCACGGGCCGGGGGCACTGTTCGAGTCGAGCTCCTGGGTCGGCAACCCGCACTGGGACGTCGACGAGGTGCACGAGATCCTCCGCCGCTGGCGCCGGATCGGGGACACCTACCCCGGCGACCGGTTGTTCGTCTCCGAGGCGGTGGTCAACGGACCCGAGCGGCTGAGCCGCTACGTGCGGCCCGACGAGCTGCACACCACCTTCAACTTCGACTACCTCAAGGCGCCGTGGGACGCGCGCCGCATCCGGGCGGTCGTCGACGCGACGCTGGCCGCGCTGCGCCCCGTCGGCGCCCCCGCGACGTGGGTGCTGTCCAGCCACGACGAGACCCGGCACGTCACCCGGTTCGGCCGCCCGGACACCGGCGCGGCGACCATGGGGTTCGACGCCGCCGCGCCGGCCGACCTCGCGCTCGGCCTCCGGCGGGCGCGGGCCGCAGCGCTGCTCACCCTCGCCCTGCCCGGGGGCGCCTACCTGTACCAGGGCGAGGAGCTGGGCCTGCCCGAGGTCGAGGACCTGCCGGAGGAGGTGCTGCAGGACCCCACCTGGGAGCGGTCCGGGCACACCGCGCGCGGTCGCGACGGCTGCCGGGTGCCGCTGCCCTGGGCGGGGGAGCGGCCGCCGTTCGGGTTCACCGCGGACGGGGTCGCGCCGTGGCTCCCGCAGCCGGCCGCCTGGCGGGACCTCACCGTGGCCGCCCAGCAGGACGACCCGTCGTCCACCCTCTCGCTGTACCGCGCCGCCCTGCGGCTGCGCCGCCGGCTGCCCGGCCTCGCAGGCGAGGAGCCGCCGGCCTGGCGGGAGGCCGGGGAGGAGGTCCTCGCGTTCGACCGCGGTCCGGCCTTCCGGTGCGTCGTCAACTTCTCACCGCGGCCGTTGCCCCTGGCCGGGGAGGGTCGCCTCGTGCTCGCCAGCGAGGCGGTGTCCGACGTCCTGCCGCCGGACACCGCGGCCTGGCTGACGACCGGCTAGCGGGACAGGGAGCGGGTCAGCACCAGGCGGTCGTCTCCCGGGCCGGCGCGGTCGGCCGCCAGGTGGCCGCTCGCGCCGAGCTCCGTGTGCAGGGCGACGGTGCCGGCGTCGTCCGGCCGCGCGACCGCCTGGACGGCGCGGCCGCCGGTGCGCGCGGCGACCTCGTCGAACCGGGCGAGCAGCCGGCGGGCGAGATCGGTGTGCCGCCGGTCGGCGCGCACGCCCAGCAGGTGGACGTAGGCCAGCCGGTCGGCGGTGACCACGCCGAGCAGGTAGCCGACGTCCTCGCCGTCGACGCTGCGGGCCAGCACGCCGAAGCCGCCGAACTGGTCGAACCAGACCGGGTCGTGCAGGGCGCGGGTGTCGACGTCCCAGAAGCGGTCGTGCGCGGCCAGCAGCCGGGCACGGACGACGGTCGCGGACAGCTCGGCCAGCCCGACCAGGGTGACGTCATCGGGTGGGGTCACCGGCGGGCCGCCGCGAGCTCCTCGCGGGTCGGCGGGTCGGCGCCGACCCGGGTGCAGTTGAGGGCGGCGACCAGGGCGGCGTCGTCGACGATCGGCAGCAGCTGCTCGTCGGGCAGCTCCTCCAGCGCGACGCGCGTGGTGACCCCGGCCTCGAGCAGGCCGGCGAAGAGGCCGGCGGCCAGCGAGTCCCCGGCGCCCACGGTGTCGACGACGGCGACCTCCGGCGGCTCGCGGTGCACCAGCGCGCGGCCGGGCCGGGCCACCCGCAGGGGCGCGCCGCCGTCGGTGAGGAGCACCAGCGCGGCGCCGCGGTCGGCCCAGCGCAGCGCCGCGGCGTCGAGGTCGTCGAGCGCGTCGGGCTCCAGCCAGGCGAGGTCCTCGGCGCTGACCTTGACGATGTCCGCCCGGGCGAGCAGCCGGTCCAGCCGTGCGCGCACCTCGTCGGCGGTGTTGCCCAGGGCCGCACCGACCTGCCCCTCGGCCAGCATCGGCCGGATGTTCGGGTCGACGCTGACCAGCGCCTGGCCGCTGCCGGCGATGCGCTCGACCAGGCCGGCGATGGCCTCGCAGCCGGGCGGGGTCCAGCTGGAGATGGAGCCCACGTGCAGGATCGCCGTCCGTTCGGGGAGGACCGCGGCCAGCTCGTCGTCGGTCCACTGCCAGTCGGCCGCGCCCAGCACGTGGAAGCCGTAGTCGGGGGCGCCGTCCGGGCCCAGCCCGACGACGGCCAGGCTCACCGGCTCGCCGGCCACCACCAGGCCGCCGAGGTCGACCCCGGCCAGCTCGACGTGCCGGCGCAGCGAGGCGGCCAGCGGCCCGGATCCCAGGCGGGCCAGCAGCCGCACCGGCGTGCCCAGCCGGCCCGCGGCCACGGCGACGTTCAGCGCGTTGCCACCGGGGCGGGCGACGTACTGCGGCGCCGTCCCCTGGGGACCGGCGCCGGCCTCCGGGACGGGGAGCATGTCGACCACGAGTTCGCCGAGGACGCTGAGGACCGGGGTGTCGGTGGACACCCCGAGACCCTAACGGGGGAAGCCCTCAGGGGCGTCCCTGGTGGCTCACGGAGGGCCACACCTGGGACGATGGACGGTGACGACCACCGCTGCGGCACCGCCGGGCCGGGGACGACCGGCGGACGAACCGCGCTGAGCAGGAGGACCGATGCCCAACCCGTTCGTGAAGCTGTGGAGATACCTCACGGCCTCTGCCAACGCGAAGATCGACGAGAAGGCCGACCCGAAGATCCAGATCGCGCAGGCCATCGAGGCCGAGCAGCAGCGCCACCAGGCGCTGGCCAACCAGGCCGCGGCCGTGCTGGGCAACCAACGGCAGCTGGAGATGCGGCTCAACCGCCAGCTCGGGGAGGTCGAGAAGCTGCAGGCCTCCGCCCGCCAGGCGCTGGTGCTGGCCGACCAGAGCCGAGCCGCCGGGGACGCGCCCAAGGCCGGCGAGTACGAGAACGCGGCGCAGGCCTTCGCCACCCAGCTGGTCGCCGCGGAGCAGGCCATGGAGGACCTCAAGCGCAGCCACGACGAGGCGCTGCAGGCCGCCGAGCAGGCCCGCGGCGCGGTCGAGCAGAGCCGGATGCGGCTGCAGACGACCCTCGCCGAGCGCACCAAGCTGATGAGCCAGCTCGAGCAGGCCAAGATGCAGGAGCACGTGGCCGCCTCGCTCAAGCAGGTCAACGAGCTCTCGGCGCCCGGCAACACGCCGAGCCTGTCCGAGGTCCGCGACAAGATCGAGGCGCGCTACGCCAACGCGCTGGGGCAGGCGGAGCTCGCCCAGACGTCGGTCGAGGGCCGGATGCTCGAGGTGCAGAAGGCCACGCTGGACGTCGCGGGTGCCTCCCGGCTGGACCAGATCCGCGCGTCGATGAACCCGGTCACCAGCGGCTCCTCCGGCCCGGCCGCGGTCACCGGCGGCCCCGCCGGCCCGGCCCTGGAGCAGGGCACGCCGCCGGTGCAGACGCCGACCGCCCAGCCCGTGGAGGAGCCGGCCGAGGCGCCCGAGCGCAACGCCTGACCTCCGGTCCGACGGGCCGGCCGCACGCGCGGCCGGCCCGTCGTGCTGTGCAGGGCCGCGTGGCCGGGCGGTGCGCCGGGCCACGGCCGGCGGGGGTCAGCCGCAGGTCGAGCGCGCCATGTCCTCCTCCACCGCCAGCTCCGACGCCGAGTCGGCCTGTCCCGTCGCCTCGTAGCCGCGGATGGCGTCGACCTTCGCCGCGGACGCGGAGGTGGGGTCGAAGCGGTAGCCGAGCCACTCCCGGGCCAGCCGCCGGGCCAGCTCGATGCCGATCACGCGCTGGCCCATGCAGAGCACCTGCGCGTCGTTGCTCAGCACCGAGCGCTCCACCGAGAAGCTGTCGTGGGCGGTCACGGCACGGACCCCGGGCACCTTGTTCGCGCTGATCGCCACACCCAGCCCGGTGCCGCAGATGAGCAGCGCGCGGTCGGCCCGGCCCTCGGCGACCAGCTGCGCGGCGCTCACGGCCACGTGCGGGTAGGCGGTGGTGTCGTCGGCGCCGACACCCACGTCGGTCACCTCGGCCACCCGGTCGTCGGCCTGCAGGTCGGCCTTGAGCCGCTCCTTGTACTGCAGCCCCGCGTCGTCGCAGCCCACCACGATCCTCAACCCATCGGGCACACCGACTCCTCTCCGAGGTCGGGTCAGACGTCCTTGAGCAGCTGTCCGATCGCGGTCAGGCAGGCCGCCAGGGAGACCGCGCCGGCGTCCGGCGTGCCGACGCTCCGCTCCGCCAGCGGCCGGGCCCGGCCGACCCGCGGCCGGAGCTCCGCGGTGGCCCGGGCGGCGTCCTGCGCCCGCCGTGCCGCCTCGTCCCACGACGGACCCAGGTCCTGCCCGGCGTCCACGGCGGCGGAGAGGGACTCGGTGAAGGGCAGGAGGGCGTCGAGCATCGTCTTGTCGCCGGGCTGGGCCCCGCCGAGCCGCACCAGCGCGTCGTACCCGTCGCGGACCCCCGCTGCGACGGTGCGGGCGTCCGGGGCGCCGGTGTCGCCCAGCCGCCGGCCCATGGCCGTGAGCGCCGCCCCCCAGAGGACGCCGGAGGTGCCGCCGGCCTTGGCGGCCCACGCGTCGCCGGCCTGGACGAGGGCCGTGCCCGGACCCGCGCCGCCGGCGTCGACCGCCCTGCGGGCTGCGTCGCGGGCGGCGGCGGTGCCGCGGACCATGCCCCGGCCGTGGTCGCCGTCCCCGGCGACGGCGTCGATGCGGCCGAGCTCCTCCTCCATGTCGGCCACGGTCTGCGCCATCGCCTCGATCGCGGCCAGCACGACGGCTGCGCACTCCCGGCCCGCGTCGTCGACCTCGGTGACCTCGACGGCCGGTGCGGAGGCCGCGGCCGCCACCTCGGACGCGGACCGCCGCGCCTCACCGGGGTCGGCGGCCAGGGCGCCCTTGCGATAGGCGGGGGTGTCTGCGGGGGCGCGCCAGAAGCGCTCGAGCTCCTCGTCCAGCCACATCAGGGTCAGCGAACAGCCGGCCATGTCCAGGCTGGTGACGAGCTCGCCGACCTCGGGCTCGACGACCTCCAGCCCGGCCTCCCGCAGCCGGCGGGCCACCGAGGCCCACACGATGAACAGCTCCTCGTACTTCGTGCGCCCGAGGCCGTTGAGGATGGCCGCCACCCGGGTCCCGGCGCCCTCCGGGGTCTCGGCCAGGAGGCCCTCGACCAGGATGCCGGCGAGCTCCGAGGCGGTGGGCATGGGCTGCTCGGCGACACCCGGCTCGCCGTGGATGCCCAGCCCCAGGCCCATCTTCCCGTCGGGCACGGTGAACAGCGGCTCCCGCGCGCCGGGCATGGTGCACCCGTCGAAGGCCACCCCGAGGGTCCGGGTGCGCGCGTTGCTGTGCCGCGCCACGCGTTCCACGCCGTCGAGGTCGTACCCCTCCTCCGCGGCTGCCGAGGCGGCCTTGAAGACGGTGAAGTCACCGGCGATGCCGCGCCGCTTCGGGATCTCCGAGCCCGGCGCGCTGGCCACGTCGTCGGTCACCGCGAAGTAGCGGGCGTCCCGTCCCTCGGCCCGCAGCCGCTCCACGGCGAGGCCGAAGTTCATCACGTCCCCGGCGTAGTTGCCGGTGGTCAGCAGGACGCCGCCGCCGCCGTCGGCCGCGCGCCCGACTGAGGTCGCCTCGGCCGCGGACGGCGAGGTGAACACGTTCCCGACCACCGCCCCGTCGGCGAAGCCCGGGCCCACCACCCCGCAGAAGGCCGGATAGTGCCCCGAGCCGCCCCCGACCACCACGCCCACCTTGCCCGGACGCGGCCGGGTCGCGCGCACGACGCCACCCGGGACGCCGACCACCCGGTCGGCGTACGCGTCGAGGAAGCCGGCCAGCATGTCCTCGGTGAACTGCGCCGGGTCGTCGTACAGGCGGGTCACGGGCGTCCTCCCGTCGGTGGTGCGGCGCCGCCGCGGTCAGCGGATCCGGTCACCCGTGTCGGCGTCGAAGAGGTAGACCCGCTGCGGCGGGGCGGAGACCCGCACCGGCGTGCCGTGGTCCCAGTCCTCGTCGGCCGGCGTGACCGCGACGACGGGGCCGTCGACGCCCGGCACGTCGACCGTGGCCTGGCCGTACTCGAGCAGGTGCTCGAAGACCCGCACCTCGCCCTCGATGGCCGGCTCACCCTCGGGGACGTCGACCCGGCAGTCCTGGGGGCGCAGGCCCACCACGACCGGCCGGTCGTGCTCCGGCGTCCGCGCGGCCGTCGGCAGTGCCCCGGTCCGGCCGATCCGCACCCGGACGTCGCCGTCCTCGCGGGTGATCGTCCCCTCGACCAGGTTGATCTTCGGCTCGCCGACGAAGTCGGCGACGAACTGGTTCGCCGGGTCGTCGAAGACCTCGTCAGGCGTCCCGAACTGCTGGATCACGCCCTTGTCCATCACCGCCATGCGGTCGGCCAGGCTCAGCGCCTCCAGCTGGTCGTGGGTCACGACCACCGTCGTGTAGCCGAACTCCCGCTGGAGCACCTTCAGCTCCCGGCGCACCCGCTGCCGCTGCGCGGCGTCGAGGTGCGACAGGGGCTCGTCGAGCAGCAGCACCGGCGGGTTGCGGATGAGGGCGCGGGCCAGGGCCACCCGCTGCTTCTGCCCGCTGGAGAGGTTGGCCGGGCGCATCGGCAGCAACTCGGTCATCTCCAGCCGCTCGGCCAGCTCGTCGACGCGGCGGCCGGCGTCCTTGACCCCCCGGGCCTTCAGCCCGTAGGCGAGGTTCTCGCGGACGTTGAGCGGTGGGTAGAGGGCGTAGCTCTCGAACCCGACCCCCACGTTCCGCTTGCCCGGCGGCAGGTCCTGGACGGCGCGGTCGCCGATCCGGATGCTGCCCGAGGTCACCGTCTCCAGCCCGGCGATCATCCGCAGCGTCGTCGTCTTGCCGCAGCCGGAGGGGCCGAGCAGGGCGATGAGCTCACCCGGCTCGATGTAGAGGTCCATCCCCTTGACCGCCTCGAAGGACTCCCGCCCCCGGGAGACGTAGGTCTTGCGCAGTTGCTCGAGGACCAGCGGCTGCGGCCCCTCCGCGGTGGTGTGCCGTCCGGCCCCGTTGCTGGTCATCGCTGCTCCTGGTGTCCGACCGGCTGCACGCCCCCGCGCAGTCGGCCGCTGGGCTCCATGGCCCCGCCGAGGCGGCGGGTGTCCTCGCCGGCCGGGCCGTCGGCGAACAGGTGGACGTGCTCGAGGGGGACCTGCAGCTCCACGTCCTGGCCCTCGTCGACGTGCTGCACGGCGGAGTCGACCGCGATCAGGTCGACGTCGCCGATCCGGACGTCGAGCTCGAGCTGGCGGCCGAGTCGCTCGGCGAGCCGGATCCGGCCGCTCATCCGCAGCCAGCCGGGTCCGCCCCGACCGGGGCGGACCACCTCGACGTCGCGGGGGCGGATGCCCAAGCGGACCCGCTGGCCGCGCTCGAGGCCCAGCGGCGGGACGGCGAGGTCGATGGCACCGCCGGCCGCGCGGACCCGGCCGTCCTCCACCACCGCGTCGATCACGTTGATCTCCGGCTGGCCGAGGGCCTTGGCCACGAAGCTGTCCACCGGCTTGCGCCACACCTCCTCGGGCGTGCCGACCTGGACGAGGCGGCCGTGGCGCAGCACCGCGATGCGGTCGCCGAGGGAGAGCGCCTCCTGGTAGTCGTGGGTGACGTACAGCGAGGTCGTGTGGGACATCCCCCCGAGCTGCTTGAGCTCCGCCCGCATCGCGGCGCGGAGCTTGGCGTCCAGGTGCGACAGCGGCTCGTCGAGCAGGTACACGTCGGCCGGCCGGACCAGGACCCGGCCCAGCGCCACGCGCTGCCGCTGGCCGTTGGACAGCTCCCGCGGGAGGCGCTCGAGCAGGTGGTTGATCCCCAGCGTGGTGGTGACCAGGTCGATCCGCCGCCGCTGCTCCTCCTCCGCGTACCGGCCCGTGCGCCCCGACCGCAGCGGGGAGGCGAGGTTCTGGAACACCGTCTTCTGCGGGTACAGCGCGTAGCTCTCGAAGGCCATCGCCACCCCGCGGTGGTAGGGCTCGACGCCGTTCATGGGCTTGCCGGCGATCACCACGTCGCCGCGGTCGACGTCGACCAGCCCGGCGACCGACTTCAGCGTTGTCGTCTTGCCCGCCCCGGACGGCCCCAGGATCACGAAGAACTCACCGTCGCCGACGTCGAGGGTGAGGTCCTCGATGCCGACCGTGGACCCGTAGTGCTTGGTGACGCCCTGCAGTCGCACCGCACCCATCAGGCCTTCACCGCCCCGAACGACAGGCCCCGCACCAGGTACCGCTGGATGGTGAGGGCCAGGACGAGCGGCGGGAGGGCGCCGATGAGCGCCGCCGCGGCGGTGAGGTTGTAGAAGGCCTGCCCACCGCCGCCGAGGAACCGAGAGATGGCAACGGTGACCGTGGCGTTCTCCGAGCCGGCGAGGATGAGGGGGAAGACGTAGTTGTTCCAGGCGAAGATGAAGGCCAGCAGGGCGGCCGCCGCGATACCGGGCCGCACCAGCGGCAGGGCGACCATCACGAACGCCCGGCGGCGGGTGTACCCGTCGAGCAGCGCGGCCTGCTCCAGGTCCTCGGGCAGGTCCTCGAAGTAGGACCGCAGGATCCACACCACCAGCGGCATCGTGACCAGCTGGAGCACCCAGATCATGCCCAGGCGGGTGTCGAACAGGCCGATCTGGTTGTAGATCACGAACAGCGGCACGATCACCATCAGCTCCGGGGCGAACCGGAACGACAGGATCGTGAACATCAGGTCGTTCGAGCCGCGGAAGCGGTAGCGGCCGGCGGCGTAGGCGGCGGGGATCCCGATCAGCAGCGACACGAGGACCGCGCCGCCGCAGTTCACGATGCTGGAGAGGATCGCGCTCGGGTAGTTGACGCTGGTCAGCCGCGTCCCCTCGTCGCTGAGCACGATGCCGAAGTTCTCCAGCGTGGGGGAGAAGCCGAAGTAGGTCGTCGTCTGCTCCGCCGGCGTCTTCAGCGACAGCAGCAGCATCCACAGGATCGGGAACAGCGAGAAGACGAACCACAGCACCAGCACCACGTCAGCGGCGATGGCCCCGGGCGTGAACCGCTTCTGGCCGGGCATCAGCTCCTGGGCCATGTCACTCCTCCGCTCCGGCGGCCCGGCGCTGGGCCTTGCCGAGCACGCTGACCAGCCAGCGCGCGGTGATGAAGACCAGCGCCCACAGCAGGAACATGTAGGTCGCGCCGCGCGAGTAGTTCAAGTTGATGATCGAGTCCTGGTAGGCCCCGATCTGCAGCGTCCGGGTCTCGTTGCCCGGCCCGCCCGCGGTGAGGACGAACACCTGGTCGAAGACCTTCAGGGAGTCCATGAACCGGAAGATCACCGCGACCAGGATGTAGGGCCACATCATCGGCAGCATCAGCCGGCGGAACATGTAGAACCAGCTGGCGCCGTCGACCGACGAGGCCTCGAACGGCTCCCGCGGCAGCGACCGAAGGCCGGCGAGCACGAGGATCGCCACGAACGGCGTGAAGATCCAGATGTCGACGACGATGACCGACCACAGCGCGTTGTCCCGGCTGAGCCAGTCGAAGTTGCCGAGGCCGAACACGTAGTTGAGGACGCCGAACTGCGGGTTGTACATCAGCCCCCAGATGACGCCGGCGATCACCGGCGCGATCATCAGCGGGAGGATGAGCACCCGCTCGAAGACCCGCCCGACGAAGCTCGCCCGGTAGAGCAGGAGCGCGATCCCGACGCCGAGCACCGTCTCGAGCACGGTGGCGGCCACGGCGAACAGCAGCGTCGTCCGGACGCTCGCCCAGAAGACGCTGCTGCCGAGGACCGTCTGGAAGTTCTCGAGACCGACGAAGGTCGGGTTCGGGTTGACCGCCGAGTAGTTGATGAACGCGTAGTAGGCGCCCAGGACGAACGGGTACAGGATGCCGATCGTGATGGCGAGCGCCGGCACCGCCAGCACGTACGGGCGCAGGCGGCGACGCCAGGACGGGACGACCGGGGGCTGCTGACCCGCGGCGGGGGCTGGCGCCTCCTGCCCGGGCGACCGGCCGGGGACTGTCGTGGTCACGAGCTGTCCTTCCGCAGCAGGGACGGCTGGCGCCCCGCGGTCAGCTGTTCACGATCTCCGTGCTCTGCTCGGCGAGGGCGTCGAGCCGTTCCTTGGCGTCGGCGCCGTCGTAGATGTCCTGGAGCGCGACCGACCACTCCTCGGTCGTCTCGAAGAAGTGGGTCTGCGGGGTGAACTGGATCGCGGTGCTGTCGATGACGGTCTCGAAGGTCTCCAGGTAGCCGGGGAAGTCCCCCAGGGTCTGCTTGAACGCGCCGTCGAACACCGAGGCGCGGGTGGGGTCGGCGAAGGTGCCCTGCTGGACGGCCCTGGTCATGGCGTCCGAGCCGGTCGCCCACTGGATGAACAGCCAGGCCGGGAGCTTGTTCTGGGAGGCGGAGTTCATGGCCCACGACCACGTCCACAGGTTCGTGGCGTAGCTGCCGTCGGGGCCGGCCGGCCCCGGGTGCCAGGCGATGTTGCCGGCCTGGGCGCTCGCTCCCGCGACGTTGAGCGGATAGGTGGCGCTGTCGGCGTCGTAGGCCATCATCGCCGCCCCGTTGCCGAGGTCGCGGGTGACGTCCGGGTACTCGTAGGTGGTCCAGCCCGCGGGGCCGGCGTCCCGGGCGAGGGTCACCCACGCCTGGGTGAAGTCCACCGCCTCCGGCGAGTTCATCACGGCCTGGAGCTGGCCGCCCTCCTCGCTGTAGTCCCGGGCACCCTCCCGGGTGTACTGGGTCATGTACCCGGGGTGGATCGAGGCCCAGGAGCGGGAGCCGCGGAAGGCGATCCCGTAGCGGCCGGCGGAGCGGTCGGTCAGGTCGACGGCGATCTGCTGGAGTTCCTCGAAGGTCTCCGCCGGCCGGATGCCGCGCCGGTCGAACTCCGCCCGGTTGTAGGCGATGACGTTGGTCTCGAACCCCCACGGGATCGCCCACTGGCCGCCGCTGCCCAGCGGGCTGCCGAGCTGGAAGTCCCACCGGGTGGCGTTGCGCAGGCCCTCGTAGATGTCCTCGAAGTCGTAGTCCGGGTTCGTGGCCGAGTCGTTGTCGATCCAGGGCTGCAGGTCCTCCATCCAGCCGGGCGGGCCGTACTGCCAGATGAAGTAGGCGCCGGTCATGAAGGCGTCGAAGTTGCCGGCGCCCCCGGCGAGCTCGGTGTTCAGGCGGGTGAAGTAGTCGGCCTCGGGCACCAGCTCGACGTTGACCTGGATGCCGGTCAGCTGGGTGAACTCGGCCAGCAGGGGCTGGAAGCTCTGCTGGTAGGGGTGCGGGGTCTGCAGGATCGAGATGCTCTGGCCGTCGGCCTTCTTCCAGTCGAACCCGCCGGTCACCTCGGCGGCCCCGTTCTCCGCGTTGCCCCCTCCGGTGGTGGTGCCCCCGGTCCCGCACGACGACAGGAGGGGCACGCCGGCGAGGCCGGCCGCCCCGAGCCCGAGCGCCTGCAGCATCGAGCGTCGGGACAGCTGGTGGCGCCCGAGGTCGCGGCGGTACGTGGGGTGGCTGCCGTGCATGGGGGTCTCCAGGTGTCTGCGGAGTCGTGCCGGGGCGTGCAGCGGGACGGTCGAGCAGGCCGACGCGCGGCCGGTGGGGTCAGCCGGGGATGAGCGAGACCTTGACGGACTTGGTGCCGGAGGCGACCAGGTCGAGGCCCTCCTTGAAGTCCTGCACGGGGAGCTGGTGGGTCACGATCTGGTCCATCGGCAGCACGCCGGACTCGAGCATGCGGGCGGCCGCCGGCCAGCAGTACGGGCCGAGGTGGGCACCGCGGACGTCGAGCTCCTTGTCGTCGCTGATGATGCTCCAGTCGACGGTGACGTCGTCCTTGAAGACGCTGTACTCGACGAACGTGCCGACCTTGCGGAGCAGGTTGAGCCCCTGCGGCACGGCCGAGGGGTGGCCGGTCCCCTCGAGGTAGACGTCGGCGCCGTAGCCGTCGGTCATGTCCTTGACCATCGCGACGGCGTCCTCCTCGGCGATGTTGATCGTGAGGTCGGCGCCCACTTGCTTGGCGAGGTCGAGCTTGGCCGGGGCGACGTCGAGGGCCACCACCTGAGCGGGGAACTTCGCCTTGGCGCCGGCGATCATGCCGAGCCCGATCGGACCGCACCCGGCGACGACGACGACGTCCTCGAAGTGGATGTCGGCCCGTTCGACGGCGTGCAGGGCGCAGGACAGCGGTTCGATGAACGCCGCGTGCGCCGCCGGGAGGTCCTTGGAGATCTTGTGGACCAGCGCCTCGCGCGGGTACACCATGAAGGACGCCATGCCGCCGGGGGTGCGCCGCTTGAAGCCGTAGAGGTCGTGCGGCGCGCACATGTGGTACTGCCCGCGCAGGCAGTAGCGGCACTTCCAGCAGGGGACAATCTGCTCCGAGGTCACCCGGTCGCCGACGTCGATGCCCCAGCGCCCGGCGGCCTCCTCGTCGAGGTCGACGACCTCGCCGACGAACTCGTGCCCCGGGATCACCTCGGTCTCGGCCCAGGCGGGACGGTTCTCGTCCCCCCAGAACTTGGCCGCACCGGCGTAGCACTTCAGGTCGCTCGCGCAGATCCCGACCGCCTCGACCCGGACCAGCACCTCCCCGGGGCCGCGCTTGGGGACCGGGGCCTCCTCGAGGCGGTAGTCCCGCGGGCCGTGACAGATGACGGCGGGCATGGAGTCGGGCACGGAGCCTCCTCGCGACGAGGTGTGACCAAGGTCACACGGCCTCGGTTGCGGAGAGGCTAGGGGTGTCACCCGTCCGGGGCAATGGTCCTCCGAACGGGGACGATGGCGAGGCCATTCGGCCCTCCGGGTGCAGGTCGTCGTCGGAGTGGCCCGTGGACGTCGTGGCTCCGGGACGTGCTGGCCCCGGCACGGGGTGGTCCCGGCACGGGGTGGTCCCGGCACGGGGTGGCCCCGGCACGTGCTCGCCCCGGCCTCCGGTGCGGAGGACCATGGCCCCGTGGCGGTGCACGATGACGCCGAGGGGGTCGGGGCGGGCCTGTCCGCCTACCGCCTCCTGCTGGTGGCCGTCCGCACCGCGTGGGTGAGCTGCGCGTGCGGCGTCGGCGCGATGACGGCAGGTCTCGTCCTGCGGTCGCCGGGGCTGGTCGGGGTCTTCCGGGTCGCCCTCGGGGTCTCGTTCGTTGCCGTGGGCGTCGCCGTGCTCGTCTTCCTGGGCCTCCTGGCCTCGCGGGCCCGGCTCGACGGGATCGTGCCGGGGACTCCGCCGACCTCCGTCCGCCGCCGCGCCGAGGCCCTGGTCGCCGTCCTCCTGGTGGACCTCCTGGACCCCGACGAGCCGGAGCGCCCACCGCCACCCGGGACAGGCGCGGGCTGACCGCAGGGCCGGGCGCCCCGTGGGTCCCGGGGGACTCCGCCCGGGTGGCGGACCGCGACCGCAGCTGTCAGGAGGAGCCGACGAGGGGACGGGGACGGCCCGGTTCCCCGGTCCGGGCCGCCGGGTCGATGGGAGAACGGGCGGCCTGGCAGCGCGGGCACCAGTACGTGACCCGTTCCTCCAGCTCCGGCCCCTGGTCGCCGAGCAGGACCGGTGTGCCGCAGCGTCGGCAGGGACGGTCCTTGCGGCCGTAGACCCAGTGCTGCTCGCCGCGGCGCAGGCTGCCGGTGGTGCTCTGCTCGGGGTGCTCGAGGTTGGCCCGCATCAGCGTGCGCGCCCGCTCCACCAGCCCGGGGAGGTCGGCGACGTCGGCCACGCGCGCCCACGGGTGGACGCCGCTGAGGAACAGCGACTCGACCTTGTAGAGGTTGCCGATCCCGGCGAGGTTGCGCTGGTCGAGGAGCGCGACGCCGACCTGTTCGTCGGGGGAGGCCCGCAGCCGGCGCAGCGCCTCGTCGAGGTCCCAGTCCGGGGCGAGGACGTCGGGGCCGAGGTGACCCACGAGCTGGTCCTCGTGCGCGGTGCGGACCAGGTCGACGTCGTGCAGCCGGTAGCCCACGCACTCCCACTGGTCGGTGGCCAGCACGGCGCGGACGGCGAAGGCCGGCCCGCCCCGCCACTTCGCGCCCGGCCGGTAGATGTGCCAGCTGCCGTCCATGCGGAAGTGCGTGCGCAGGGTCCAGCCGTCGGCGAACCGGATCAGCAGGTGCTTGCCGCGGGGCGCGACCTCCGACACCGTGCGGCCGGCGAGGTCGGTGGCGGCCAGCCGGGGCACGCGCAGCTCGCCGCGGCGCAGCGTCGCCCCCGCGAGCGCGGCGTGCATCCGCTTGGCCGCCAGCCAGACGGTGTCTCCCTCGGGCACGCCGCCAGTGTCCCCTGCGCGGTCCCGGGCCGCTGTGAGACCGCTGACAGCCGGGATGACGGCCGGATCGCCGAGCGCTGAGCCATTCCGTGGCCGTGACGACCCTGATCCGCTCCCGCTTGACCCGCCAGGAGGTCGCCGGGCGGGTCCCCGAGCCGGTGACGGTCACGGTGGCGCGGGTGGTGCGCCCGCACCGGCGGCAGGCCTTCGAGCGGTGGGCGGCCGACACCCTCGCGCTGGCCGCCACCTATCCCGGCAACCTCGGCGGCACCCTGCTCAAGCCGGGACTGGGCAGCTCGGAGTACCACCTCGTCTACCGGTTCAAGGACGACGCGTCGCTGGCCGCGTGGGAGGGGTCGCCGGAGCGGCGGGCGGCCCTCGACCGGATGCAGGAGATGGTCGACGAGGAGCGATACGCCCGCGTCGCCGGTCTCGACAGCTTCTTCACCCGCCCCGCGACGCCGGGGCCCCGCTGGCGGTCGACGGTGCTCACCATCGCCGCGGTCTTCCTCATCACCTCGACGCTGCAGGTGCTCGTCATGCCGCACGTCGCGGGCTGGCCGTGGCCGTTCCGGCTGCTGCTGTCGGCGTGCATCGTTGTCGTGCTGCTCGGGTTCGTCGTCATGCCGGCGCTCACCCGGCTGTTCGCCGGCTGGCTCCGCCCGCAGCGCGACTGACACGGGCTGGCTGCACACGCGGCTGGCACCGGCCCGCTGCCCTCGCGGCGCGACGGGTAGCGGCTCGGCTCCTCACCTTTAGGCGCGCAGGCGCAGGCCCCGCGGGGTCGCGGCGAACCCGGCCGCCTGCAGCACCCTTAGGCGCGCAGGCGCAGGCCCCGCGGGGTCGCGGCGAACCCGGCCGCCTGCAGCGCCGCCGACAGCGGCGTCGACTCGTGCACCGAGGCCCCGTCGGCCTTCTGCACCACCATCCGGCCGAGCGCGCCGGCGGCGACCGCGCCGGACAACGCCGTCGCCGCCTCCTTGAGCGCCGTCTCCTCCTCGGTCCAGGACAGCAGCGTCTTGCCGCCGCGCTCGACGTAGAGCACCAAGTCCCCGTCGACGAGCACGACCAGGGCTCCGGCCTTGCGGCCGGCCCGGTGGCCGGTGGCCGACCGCCGTCCGCTGCCGGTGCCCTCGCCGACGTCGACGGCGCTGCCCGTGCCGTCAGCCCTGCCGCCGTCGTCCCCGCCGGCCGACCGCTCGGGCCACGGCAGCGCCGCGCCGTAGACGTTGGCCGGGTCGGTCGCCGCGAGCACCACCGCTCCCGCGGGGACCCGGTCGGGGGAGGCGAAGCTGCGCAGCCGGTCGACCGAGCCGGGGGTGCCGAACTGCGCGGCACCGAGGGTCTCGACGAAGTAACCGCGCCGGGCCCGCCCGTTCTCCTCGAACGCCCGGAGCACCGGGTAGACCGCGGAGAACCCGCCCGGGACCTGCTCGGCCATCACCGCGCCCCGGGTCAGCACGCCGTGCCGCTCCAGCAGCGCCTCGGCCCGCGCCGTCGTCCGCTTGGTGGGGTTGGTCTCCCGGTCGGGCAGCCGGGACCAGCGCCCGGCGACCGTCGGCGGCCCGGTCCGCGTCGGCATCGCGGGCCGGCCGAGCCGGGGGCGCCCGTAGCGGGTGCGGTCCAGCCGGGCGCGCGGTGGTGCCGGCTGGCGCTTGTGCGTGCCGCCGCCGGTCAGCCGGGTGCGCAGCGGGGCGAGGGTGTCGTTGGTGAGCGCCCCGGCCCACACGAGGTCCCACACGACGTCGGCGAGCGCGGCGTCGTCGGTGGACCCGACGAGGTCGGACAGGCCGCGGAAGAACAGGGCCTGCCCGCCGGCCAGGCGCTCCAGCACGGCTGCGCCCACGCTGAGGTCGCTCCCGTCGCCCACCCCGCCCGGCTGCACCTGGTCGGGGAGCAGCAGCGGCGCGAGGTCGGCCGGGACCAGGCTGATCCAGCCGTCGCCGCCGGGCAGCCCGCCCGCGCCGGCCCAGAGCACCTCACCGGCGCTGGTCAGCTCGTCGAGCATCGCGGGGGAGTAGTCGCGCACCCGGGCCGGCAGCACCAGCGACTCCAGCGCGCTGGCCGGCACCAGCGCGCCGGCCAGCTGCTCGACCACGGCCAGCACGCCGTCGGGCCCCCGCATCCGGCTGCCCACCGACTGCCAGGAGGGGGTGAACCGGGCGAGGGTGTCGATGGGGACCGGTTCCACCTCCTGCCGGAGCCGGGCCAGGCTGCGCCGGCGGATCGAGCGCAGCACGTCCGCGTCGCACCACTCGTGCCCGGTGCCGCCGGGCCGAAACTCGCCGGCGACCAGCCGCCCGGTGCCGACCAGCCGCTGGAGGGTGGCGGTGACCACGGCGACGCCCAGGCCCAGCCGCTCGGCCACCTCGCCGGGCTGGAAGGGGCCGTGGGTGCGGGCGTACCGGCCGACCAGGTCGCCCAGCGGGTCGGGGACCGGCTCGGTGAAGACCTCGGGCACGCCCACGGGCAGCGCGGTGCCGAGCGCGTCCCGCAGGCGGCCGGCGTCCTCGATGGCGACGTGCCGCTCCTCGCCGGCGATGCGCACCACCAGCGCGCGTCGAGCGGCGACCAGCTCGTCCAGCCACTCGCGGGGCACGCCGCGGGCGGCGGCCTCGGCCGGGGTGAGGTCCCCGAGCAGGCGCAGCAGGTCGGCCGCGCCGTCCAGGTCGCGGGGGTGGCGGTCGGTGGGCAGCCGCTGCAGCTCCTGCTCGACCTCGGCCAGTGCCTCCGCGTCGAGGAGTTCCCGCAGCTCGGAGCGGCCGAGGAGCTCGGCCAGCAGGCCGGTGTCGAGGGCCAGGGCCTGGGCCCGCCGCTCGGCGAGCGGGGCGTCGCCCTCGTAGAGGAACTGCCCGACGTAGCCGAACAGCAGCGACTGGGCGAAGGGGCTGGCGGCCTGGGTCTGCACGTCGACGACCCGGACCCGGCGGGAGCGCACGTCGCGCATCAGCTCGACCAGGCCTGGCACGTCGTAGACGTCCTGCAGCACCTCGCGGGCGGCCTCGAGGGTGATGGGGAAGCTGGAGAACTCGCTGGCAACCGACAGCAGCTGCGCGGCCCGCTGCCGCTGCTGCCACAGCGGCGTGCGACGCCGGGGGTCGCGGCGGGGGAGCAGCAGGGCGCGGGCGGCGCACTCGCGGAAGCGGCTGGCGAACAGGGCGGAGTTGCCGACCTCGGCGGTCACCTCCCGCTCGACGTCGTCCGGGTCGAGGACGGCCAGGTCGGCCTCGGGCGGTTCCCCCGTGGTGTCAGGGAGGCGCAGCACGATGCCGTCGTCGGAATGCATGGAGGCGACGTCCACGCCGTACCGCTCGCGCAGCCGGGCGGCCAGCACCAGCGCCCACGGGGCGTTGACCTGGGCGCCGAAGGGAGAGTGGACGACCAGTCGCCAGTCGCCAAGCTCGTCGCGGAATCGCTCGACCAGCAGCGTGCGGTCGTCGGGCAGGTGCCCGGTGGCCTGCTTCTGCTCTGCGAGGTAGGTCAGCAGGTTGGCCGCGCCCCACTCGTCGAGGCCGGCCGCCCGCGCCCGGTCGAGACCGGCCTGCGGCGTCGCCGACCCGACCTCGCGGAGGAACGCGCCCAGCGCGCGGCCGAGCTCCAGCGGCCGTCCCGGGGCGTCCCCGTGCCAGAAGGGCATCTTCCCGGGCTGGCCGGGGGCCGGACTGACCAGGACCCGGTCGTGGGTTATCTCCTCGATCCGCCACGAGGAGGAGCCGAGGAGGAAGACGTCGCCCACCCGCGACTCGTAGACCATCTCCTCGTCGAGCTCGCCGACCCGCCGGCCGCCCGAGCCCTCGCCGCCCACGAGGAAGACGCCGAACAGCCCCCGGTCGGGGATGGTGCCGCCGCTGGTGACCGCCAGGCGCTGGGCTCCGCTGCGCGCGGTGAGCGTGTCGGTGACCCGGTCCCAGGTCAGCCGGGGTCGCAGCTCGGCGAACGCGTCCGACGGGTAGCGGCCGGCGAGCATGTCGAGGACCGCGTGCAGGGCGGAGTCCGGCAGCGACCCGAACGGTGCCGAGCGGCGGAGCAGCGCGGCCACCTCGTCGACCGACCGCGGCCGCTCCGAGACGATCGCGACGACCTGCTGGGCCAGGACGTCGAGGGGGTTGCGCAGGTAGCGGATCGACTCGATCGCGCCCGCCCGCATCCGCTCGGCGACCAGCGCGCACTGCACCAGGTCGCCCCGGTACTTCGGGAAGAGCACCCCCCGGCTGACCGCGCCGACCTGGTGCCCGGCCCGCCCGACCCGCTGCAGCCCCGAGGCCACGGTCGGCGGCGCCTCCACCTGGACGACGAGGTCGACCGCCCCCATGTCGATGCCGAGCTCAAGGCTGGAGGTGGCCACCACCGCCGGCAGGCGCCCGGACTTCAGGGCCTCCTCCACCACCGCCCGCTGCTCGCGGGAGACCGAGCCGTGGTGGGCCGCGGCGACCGGCCGCACCCCCTCGGGCACGCCTCCACCGGAGCCGGCCTGCGCCATGAGCGCGGCCGCGTTGGTGCCGGGCGGGACCGTCTCCTCGGTGGCCCGTTCGTAGGCCAGCTCGTTGAGCCGGCTGGTGAGCCGCTCGGCCAGCCGCCGCGAGTTGGCGAAGACGATGGTGCTGCGGTGGGCCTCGACCAGGTCGAGCACCCGCTCCTCGACTGCCGGCCAGATCGACGTCCGCGGCTGGTTGCCGGCCGCCGAGCCGTCCAGCTCGCCGGTTGGCTGCCCGAGGGTGCTCATGTCCTCGACCGGGACGACCACCGAGAGGTCCCACTCCTTGGCCGAGCCGGGCGCCACGACCTCCACCGGGCGGCTGCCGGCCAGGAAGGTGGCCACCTCCTCGATCGGCCGCACCGTGGCCGACAGCCCGATCCGCTGGGCGGGGCGCTCCAGCAGGTCGTCGAGCCGGTCGAGGGACACCGCCAGGTGCGCTCCGCGCTTGGTGTCAGCGACGGCGTGCACCTCGTCGACGATCACCGTCTCGACACCGCGCAGCGCCTCGCGGGCCGAACTGGTCAGCAGCAGGAACAGCGACTCGGGGGTGGTGATGAGGATGTCGGTCGGCCGGCGGGCGAAGGCCCGCCGCTCGTCGGCGGGGGTGTCCCCGGAGCGGATGCCGACCTGGATCTCGGGCCGGGGCAACCCCAGCCGGGCGGCGGCCTGCCCGATGCCGGCCAGCGGCGCCCGCAGGTTGCGCTCGACGTCGACGGCGAGCGCCTTGAGCGGGGAGACGTAGAGGACCCGGCAGCGGGCCTGTGGGTCCTCCGGCGCCGGGGTGCTCGCCAACCGGTCGAGCGACCAGAGGAACGCGGCGAGCGTCTTGCCCGAGCCGGTCGGCGCCACCACGAGGGCGTGCCCGCCGCTGCTGATCGCCTGCCACGCGCCCTCCTGGGCTGGCGTGGGCGCGGCGAAGGCCCCGGTGAACCACGCGCGGGTGGCCTCGGAGAACCGGTCGAGGGCGGACACGGGCACCAGTGTCGCCCGCGGGTACGACAGTTCGCCGGGCCGCGGGAGCGTCGCGGCAGCGCCCTTTCCGCCGGGTAGTGAGGTGCTCCTGGAGCGGGGGTGGGGTCGGGCACACTGGCCGCCATGCGCCGCTCCCTGTACGAGGCCGAGCACGAGGACTTCCGCGAGATGGTCCGCGCCTGGGCCGAGAAGACGATCGTCCCGTTCCACGACCAGTGGGAGAAGGACGGCATCGTCCCCCGGGACGTCTGGACCTCGGCCGGCGCCCAGGGGTTGCTGGGCACCGACATGGACGAGCGGTACGGGGGTGGCGGCGTCCGCGACTTCCGCTACCAGGCGGTCGTCGACGAGGAGCTCATGCGCATCGGCGCCACGGGCGTCGGGTTCACGCTGCACAACGACGTCGCCGGCCCGTACCTGCGCGACCTGGGCACCGAGGAGCAGAAGCAGCGCTGGCTGCCCGGCTTCTGCTCCGGTGAGCTCATCACCGCGATCGCGATGACCGAGCCCGCGGCCGGCAGTGACCTGCAGGGCATCCGCACCACGGCGCGCCGGGACGGCGACGCCTGGGCCCTCAACGGCTCCAAGACCTTCATCACCAACGGCATCAACGCCGACCTGGTCATCGTCGTCGCCCGCACCGACCCCGACGCACCCGGCTCGAAGGGGATCAGCCTGCTGGTGGTCGAGCGGGACATGCCCGGCTTCAGCCGCGGCCGCAATCTGGAGAAGGTCGGCCTCAAGGCGCAGGACACCGCCGAGCTGTTCTTCGACGACGTCCGCGTGCCCGCGGAGAACCTGCTGGGCACCGAGAACCGCGGCTTCTACCACCTCATGGAGAACCTGCCGCAGGAGCGGCTGTCGATCGCCGTCGGCGCGGTCGCCTCCGCCGAGACGGTGCTCGCCCACACCGTCGAGTACGTCACCGGCCGCACGGCGTTCGGGAAGCCGGTGAGCAGCTTCCAGAACACCCGCTTCGTCCTGGCCGAGCTGCAGACCGAGCTCACCATCGCCCGCAGCTTCATCGACGAGTGCATCCGGCAGCTCAACAGCGGCGACCTCACCCCGGTCGACGCGGCCATGGCCAAGTACTGGACCACCGAGCTGCAGAACAAGGTCGCCGACCGCTGCCTGCAGCTGCACGGCGGCTACGGCTACATGGACGAGTACTTCGTCTCCAAGGCCTGGCGCGACGCCCGCATCCAGTCCATCTACGGCGGGACCAACGAGATCATGCGGGAGATCGTCGGCCGCTCCATGGGGCTGTAGGGCGGGGACGACGTGACCGCCGAGACCCGGGCCCACCCGGACCCCACCGCCGTCCAGCGCCGGACCCTCGGCGTGCTCGGGTCGGGCGTGGCCCTGGCCGGCCTGGGGGTGACGGTCGGCATCACCGTGGGCGGGCTGCTGGCCCGGGACGTCGCCGGCACCGACACCGCTGCCGGCCTGGGGCAGACCGCCGGGGTGCTGGGGGCCGCGGTCATCGCCGTCCCGCTGGCGCGGATCAGCGACCGGTCCGGCCGCCGGGCCGGGCTGGCCGTCGGCTACGCGATCGCCGTCCTCGGCTCGGTCGTCACCGTCTGCGCCGCGCTGCTGTCGTCCCTGCCGCTGCTGCTGATCGGCCTGTTCGGCTTCGGGGCCGCCACCGCGTGCGGGCTGCAGGCGCGCTACGCCGCGGCCGACCTCGCCGAGCCGCAGCACCGGGGACGGGCGCTGTCGCTGGTGGTGTGGGCGACGACCGTCGGGTCGGTGCTCGGCCCGAACCTGGCCGGCCCGGGGGAGTCGCTCGGGCACGTGCTCGGCCTGCCGCCGCTCACCGGCGCGTTCGCCATCTCGATGGCGGTCTTCGCCGTCGTGGCGGTCGGTCTCGCCCTCCTCCTGCGGCCCGACCCCCTCCTGATGGCCCGGCGGCTGAAGGGTGTCGTCGCCGGCGGTGGTCCCCGGCCGCGGCGGGTGACCCTGGCGGCGCTGCGCGCCGTCTGGGCGGACCCGCGCGGACGCCTCGGCCTGACCGCGGTCGTCGTGGCCCACTCCGTGATGGTCGGCGTCATGGTGATGACCCCGGTGCACATGGGCCACGCCGGCGGGCCGGAGGGGACCACGCTGCGCGTGATCGGCCTGGTCATCAGCGTGCACGTCGCCGGCATGTACCTGTTCTCGCCGCTGGTGGGGCAGTTGGCCGATCGCGCGGGGCACCGCGCCACGGTCGCCGTGGCCGCGGCCCTGCTGGTCGCCGCCGCCGCGCTCGCCGGGACCGCCGCTCCGGGGGACGCCGGGCGACTGGGTGTCGGCCTGCTGCTGCTCGGCCTGGGGTGGTCGTGCGGACTGATCGCCGGGTCGACCCTGGTCACCGAGTCGGTCGCGGAGGAGCAGCGGCCGACGGCGCAGGGCGGCACGGACCTGCTCATGGGACTGGGCGCGGCACTGGCCGGCGTGGTCGGCGGCCCGCTGCTGGCCCTCGGCGGCTACGGGCTCGTGACGGCGGTGTCGGCCGCGTTGGTCGCGCCGCTGGTGGTGGTCTGGGCCCGGACCGGTCCGGTGCCCCGGCCGGCTCAGCGCCCCCGGTAGTTCCGGTAGAGCAGCACCAGCGAGGCCACCAGGCACAGCACGATGCCGATCTCGAGTACGAGGTCCCACGTCGACGACCCGGTGCTGGGGATCACGGTGCCAGCGTAGGAGCCCGCCGGTCCCGGCGGTCCTCGTCGAGCCCGCGCTAGCGTCGGGGACGTGCGCCTGCAGGAGTTCTGGTCCCGCCTCTCTCAGCAGTTCGGCTCCATGCGGGCCCAGAGCGTGGCCCGCGACCACGTCTTCTCGTCCCTCGGCGGTCGCACCGCGATCGAGGCGATCGAGGCGGGGCTCCCGGTGCGCAAGGTGTGGCTGGCCATCTGTGAGGAGTACGACGTCCCGCCGAAGGAGAGGTGATCTGTCGGCGCGGCGTGTCACGTTGGCAGTCGAACACACGTTCGGGCTAGATTGGGACGCGCAGTCCACAGGCCGGGTGCCCGTCCACAGGTCTACCGGTTCCCCCGGAAGTGTCAGACCCCCGCTCTAGCGTCGACACCGACCCGCTCCACGCGACTTCCCGAAGGTGAGCACCATGGCAACGCTCGACCGCGACAAGGCCCTCGACATGGCCCTCGCCCAGATCGACAAGCAGTTCGGCAAGGGCTCGGTCATGCGGCTGGGCGACAACGCCGCGCAGGCGATCAAGGTCATCCCGACCGGCTCCATCGCCCTCGACATCGCCCTCGGCATCGGCGGCCTGCCGCGCGGCCGCGTCATCGAGGTGTACGGCCCCGAGGCCTCCGGTAAGACCACGGTCGCCCTGCACGCGGTGGCCAACGCCCAGGCCGCCGGCGGCATCGCGGCGTTCATCGACGCCGAGCACGCGCTCGACCCGGAGTACGCCCGCGCGATCGGCGTCGACACCGACGCCCTGCTGGTGAGCCAGCCCGACACCGGTGAGCAGGCGCTGGAGATCGCCGACATGCTCATCCGCTCCGGGGCGCTCGACATCATCGTCATCGACTCGGTCGCGGCCCTCGTGCCCCGGGCCGAGATCGAGGGCGAGATGGGTGACAGCCACGTCGGTCTGCAGGCCCGCCTCATGAGCCAGGCGCTGCGCAAGATCACCGGAGCGCTGAACAACTCCGGGACCACCGCGATCTTCATCAACCAGCTGCGCGAGAAGGTCGGTGTCGTCTACGGCTCGCCGGAGGTCACCACCGGTGGCCGGGCGCTGAAGTTCTACTCGTCGGTCCGGCTCGACGTGCGGCGCATCGAGACCCTCAAGCAGGGCACCGAGGCCGTCGGCAGCCGGGTCCGCGTCAAGGTCGTCAAGAACAAGGTGGCCGCGCCGTTCAAGCAGGCCGAGCTCGACCTGCTGTGGGGTCAGGGCTTCAGCCGCGAGGGTGGCCTCATCGACGCCGGTGTCGAGCAGGGCTTCATCCGCAAGTCCGGTGCCTGGTACACGTACGAGGGCGACCAGCTCGGCCAGGGCAAGGAGAACGTCCGCGGGTTCCTGCGCGACAACCCCGACCTCGCCGACGAGATCGAGAAGAAGGTCAAGGAGAAGCTCGGCATCGGCCCGAAGCTCGACGAGCCGGCCGCGGCCGACGCCGTCGACTTCTGAGCCGCCGATGAGCTGGCCCGAGGCCGGGGAGCGCGCTGCTCCCAGCCGCCGGCGCGGGCGGCGCTCCGGACTGTCCTCTGCCCAGGACAGCGGAGACGCCGCCCCGCCCGGGGCCGGTGACGCGGTCGAGGACGATCCCGGCGACCCCGAGCAGGTCGCCCGGTCGATCTGCCTGCGCGCCCTCACCGGGGCACCGAAGACCCGCCGGCAGCTGGCCGATCTGCTGGCCAAGCGCGGCGTCCCCGACGACGCCGCCGAGCGGGTGCTCGACCGGTTCGGCGAGGTCGGGCTCATCGACGACGCCGCGTTCGCCCGCGCCTGGGTGACTTCCCGGCAGTCCGGGCGGGGTCTCGCCCGGCGAGCGCTCAAGGCAGAGCTGCGCGCCAAGGGCGTCGACGGAGAGGTCGCCGAGGAGGCGGTCGCGCTCGTCGACGACCAGGACGAGTGGGCGACCGCACGGCACCTCGTGCAGCGGCGCCTCCCCGGCCTCCGGCGGGTCGACCGCGTCACCGCCGAGCGCCGGCTGGTGGGCATGTTGGCCCGCAAGGGCTACGGCTCCGGCCTGGCGGGCTGGGTGGTCCGCGAAGCCCTCGACCAGGACCGCACCGACGAGGAGTCCGACGAGCCCGGCCCGCACGGCGAGGTCGGCCTCGACGCCTGGCTGCCCTGAGCGCAGGCAGCGCCGTTCGAGGCCTGCAGTCCGGGGCGGGAGAGGCACCCTTCCCCAGCACGCCCACCCACAGCACCGCGCGGGGGGGGGGGGGGGGGGGGGGGGGGGGGGGGGGGGGGGGGGGGGGGGGCGGGGGGGGGGGGGGGGGGGGGCGCCCCCCCCCCCCCCCCCCCCCCCCCCCCCCCCCCCCCCCCCCCCCCCCCCCCCCCCCCCCCCCCCCCCCCCCCCCCCCCCCCCCCCGTCCCGCAGTCCCGCCGTCCCGCAGTCCCGCCGTCCGACGGGTGGCCCGTCCCGGCCGGTTCGTCGGACCGCCGGGACCGGGCGCCTGATCAGGTCGGGTCGGGATCCCGGGGGCCCTGCCGCGGGCCGGCCGTCCCGCCGATCTCTGAGGCGTAGGGCTCGTGTCGGCGCCCCACGTGTGCCTCCTCCTGCAACCGGTCGATCAGGTGCGGGTAGTGCGCCTCGAACGCCGGCCGCTCGGAGCGGATCTTCGGGATGGCAAGGAAGTTGTGCCGCGGCGGTGGGCACGACGTCGCCCACTCCAGCGAGTTGCCGTGGCCCCAGGGGTCGTCGCGCAGCGCCAGCGGCCCGGACCGCCAGGACTTGTAGACGTTGTAGAGGAACGGCAGCAAGGAGGCGCCCAGCACGAACGAGAAGATCGTCGAGACCGTGTTGAGCGTGGTGAACCCGTCGCTGGGCAGGTAGTTGACGTAGCGGCGCGGCATGCCCTCGTCGCCGAGCCAGTGCTGCACCAGGAAGGTGCCCCAGAACCCGACGAGGGTCATCCAGAAGTGCAGCTTCCCGAGCCGCTCGTCCATCATCCGGCCGCACATCTTCGGGAACCAGAAGTAGACCCCGCCGTAGGCGGCGAACACGACGGTCCCGAACACGACGTAGTGGAAGTGGGCCACGACGAAGTAGCTGTCGTTGAGGTGCCAGTCCAGCGGCGGAGACGCGAGCAGGACGCCGGTGAGGCCGCCCAGCAGGAAGGTGACCATGAACCCCAGCGCGAAGAGCATGGGCGTCTCGAAGGTCAGCGCCCCGCGCCACATGGTGCCGATCCAGTTGAAGAACTTGATGCCGGTCGGCACCGCGATCAGGTAGGTCAGGAACGAGAAGAAGGGCAGCAGCACCGCGCCGGTGGCGAACATGTGGTGCGCCCACACCGTGACCGACAGGAACGCGATCGCGACGAGGGCGAAGATCATCCCCTTGTAGCCGAACAGTGGCTTGCGTGCGAACACCGGGACGATCTCGCTGATGATCGCGAAGAACGGCAACGCGATGATGTAGACCTCGGGGTGCCCGAAGAACCAGAACAGGTGCTGCCACAGCATGGCGCCGCCGGCCGCCTCCGAGTACACGGCCGCGTCGAGCTGCCGCTCCGCGAGCAGGGCCATCAGGGCGGCGGTCAGGATCGGGAACGCGATCAGGATCAGGAAGCTGGTGACCACCGCTCCCCAGGTGAAGATCGGCATCCGGAACATCGTCATCCCGGGTGCCCGCAGGCAGATGATCGTGGTCAGGAAGTTGACCGCGCCCAGGATCGTGCCCAGGCCGCTGACCGCCAGACCGGCGATCCACAGGCTCGGTCCCAGCCCGGGTGAGCCGATGTTGGTCGACAGCGGCACGTAGGCGTACCAGCCGAAGTCCGCCGGCCCTCCGGGGACGACGAAGCCGGCGCCGGCGATGAGCGACCCGTAGAGGAACAGCCAGTAGGAGAAGGCGTTCAGGCGGGGGAACGCGACGTCGGGCGCGCCGATCTGCAGCGGCATGATCAGGTTGCCGAAGGCGAAGAACAGCGGCGTCGCGAAGAACAGCAGCATCACCGTGCCGTGCATGGTGAACAGCTGGTTGTACTGCTCGGGCGACAGGAACTGCAGCCCCGGCCGGGCCAGCTCGCCGCGCATCAGCATGGCCATCAGCCCGCCGGCCAGGAACCAGGCGAACGAGGTGAACAGGTACAGCAGCCCGATGACCTTGTGGTCCGTCGTCCGGACCAGGCTCAGCAGGCGGGAGCCCTTGGGCGCCGGGGGGTGCGCGGTCGGACGGCTGACGATCGGGTGCGGGGCCAGAACGGTCATGTGGGCGCTCCCAGGGACCGGCCGGCGTTCCGCCATCGGGCGGAACGCGCCCGACAATGGTGGCCCCCGCGAGCCCCCGAAGGAACCCGGATCGTCCTCCTGGTAGCGCCCCCGGAGGCGCCCGCATCAGCCCGTGGGGCGCGCGGTCGCCGACCAGGCCGAGACGTCGACCGCGACCCCGTCGGGGGCCTCGTCGTCGGGCACCAGCCAGTCGCCGTCGGTGCCCCGGCCGTGCACGAGCCAGGCCTGGATCTGCAGGTCGAAGGCACGCTCGGGGGAGGACGACGTCCGGCTGACCGGCCCGAGGAACGTCAGGTCGGCCTCCTCGCCGCGGCCGAAGCGGAGGACCACCCGGCAACGCGACCGGCGGTGGCGGGCCGGCGGCACCACCTCGCGCACGACGGCCGTCTCGGCACCGGCGGCCGCGGCGAAGTCCGGCGCCGCCGCGCGCATCCGGGCCACGAACTCCTGAGCGGCGTCGGTGATGCGGTCGGGCACGCGCACGACGGCCGGGAGGGGCGGCACGGCGGGGCGGAGAGCGGTGTCCACACCGCAGATATCGGCAGGTCAGGCGCCGGGTGTGACCTGCCGATGTCTCACCGGTCCCAGCCGGTCACCGGTGCCCCGGCTCCACCGGAACCCCGCCCCCGCCGCCGTCCATCTGGATGTCGGCGCCCAGCTCGGGCTCCGCCGCGGCCGCCGCCTTGGCGCTGCGCCGGGTCCGCTTCTCCACGTACCGGGCCAGCCAGGACAGCAGCACGTTGACGATGATGTAGATCAGGCCGGCGGCCACGTAGAGCTGGAAGGTGTACTGGTTGCCGAACTGGAAGTTGAAGAACTCCACCAGGCTGCGTGCGGTCCGCAGCAGCTCGACGTAGCCGACGATGAAGCCCAGCGAGGAGTCCTTGAGCAGGACCACCAGCTGCGCGACCAGCACCGGCAGCATCCGGCGCACGGCCTGGGGGAGCAGCACGAGGGTCATCACCTGGGTCTTGCGCATGCCCAGGGCGAAGGCCGCCTCGCGCTGACCGCGGTCGACCGACAGGATCCCGGCCCGGAAGATCTCGGCCAGCACCGCCATGTTGTAGAGGGTCAGGCCGAGGACCAGCGCGCGGAACGCGGTCATCGGGACGCCGACGGTCGGCAGGAACAGCAGGCAGAACAGGATCAGGATCAGCAGCGGGATCGCACGGAAGAACTCGATGACCGCGGTGACCGGCCCGCGGACCCAGGCGTGGTCGGAGAGCCGGCCGACGGCCAGCAGCGCACCCAGGACCGTGGCCAGCACCATGCCGACGGCGGCCGCCGCGAGGGTGTTGACCAGCCCCTCCCACAGCGCCTGCGGCACGCCGGACGCCGGGTCGAACAGGATCGCCCACCGCTCGGGCGCCAACTGCCCGTTGGAACCCAGCCGCCACAGCGCCAGGGCCACGAGGGCCAGGACGAGGACGACGCCGAGCGCGGTGCCGATCCGCTGCCGCTGGCGCGCCCGCGGCCCGGGCAGGTCGAACAGGACGGTGCTGCTCATCGGACGATCGCCACCCGCTTCTCGACCACCCGGATCAGCCAGGCGGAGGGCAGGGTGATGACGAGGTAGCCGATCACCACGGCGGCGAAGACGGCGAGCAGCCGGTCGGCGTTGACGTTCGACAGCCGCTGCAGGGCGGCGGTCAGGTCGGTCACCGCGAAGCCGGCGGCGATCGAGGTGTTCTTGGCCAGCGCGATCCACACGTTGCCCAGCGGCGGGACGACGGTGCGGAACGCCTGGGGGAGCACCACCGAGCGCAGGGTCTGCCCGAAGTCCAGCCCGAGGGCGCGCGCCGCCTCGGCCTGACCGGGGGGCACCGCGTTGATGCCCGAGCGCAGCGCCTCGCAGACGAAGGCGGCGGTGTAGAGCGACAGCGCGGCGACCGCGGTGGCGAACCGGCTCGGGAACTGCAGGTCGATGTAGACCAGCCCGAAGGCGAAGAAGAAGAACACCACCGTCAGCGGGGTGTTGCGGAAGACCTCGACGTAGAAGGTGGCCAGCCCGCGCAGCGGCGGCACCGGGCTCACCCGCATGCCGGCGAGCACCGTGCCCAGCACCAGGGCGAGCACGCCGCTGACGACGGCCAGGGACAACGTCGTCAGGAACGCGCTCTGCAGCAGGTCCCAGTTGTCTGTGATGAACTGCACCGCACCCTCACCGGGTCAGTAGCGGACGGCGCCGCCGGGCGGGGGTCCGCCCGGCGGCGCCGCGGGGTCTCAGTAGCGGTCGACCGTCGGCGGCTCGGGAGCCGGCTCGCCGGTGATCTGCCCGACGGTGCGGTCCCAGGCGTCGGCCCACCGGCCGTCCTCGTAGGACTGCTCGAGGACGTCGTTGATGAAGTTGCGGAACTCGGTGTCGCCGAGGGCCAGGCCGATGCCGTAGGGCTCCTCGGTGAACGGGTTGCCCACCAGCTCGAAGCCCTCGGGGTTGCCGGCGACCAGCCCGGTCAGGATGACGTTGTCCGTCGTCACCGCCTGGACGTTGCCGTTGGCCAGGTCGTCGGCGCACTTGGAGTACACGTCGTAGGTGACCAGGTTGGCCTGCGGGTAGTTGTCCCGGATGTTCTGCGCGGGGGTGGAGCCCTCCACCGAGCAGACCGTCTTGCCGGCGAGGTCGTCGGGGCCGGCGATCCCGTCGGGGTTGCCCTTCGCGACCATGATGTCCTGGCCGGCGACGTAGTACGGCCCGGCGAAGTCGACGACCTGCTTGCGGGTGTCGTTGATCGTGTAGGTCGCCACGACGATGTCGACCTGGCCGTTCTGGATGAACGGCTCGCGGTTGGCCGAGACGGTCTCGGTGAACGTGACGTCCTCGGGCGCGATGCCCAGCTCGCCGGCGACGATCTTGGCGATCTCGACGTCGAAGCCCTCGGGGGTCTGGGTCTGCGGGTTGAGCAGCCCGAAGCCCGGCTGGTCGAACTTGGTGCCGACGGTGATCGACCCGGCCTCGGAGAGCTCGGCCATCGTCGTCCCGGCGGGGAAGGTGGCGTCCGCGGCCACCTCGGGGGTGTTCGCCGCGGACTCCTCGGCCTGCTGGCCGGCCTCGCTGGAGCAGCCGGCGAGCGCGAGGCCCAGCGCCCCGAGGGCGGCGGCGTAGCGGGTGATGCGCATGTGCGTTCCTTTCCTACCGGGCTCTCAGTGGTTGAGGATCTTCGAGAGGAAGTCCTTGGCCCGGTCCGACTGCGGGTTGGTGAAGAACGACTCCGGGTCGGTCGCCTCGACGATGCGGCCGCCGTCCATGAAGACGACCCGGTTGGCCGCGCGGCGGGCGAAGCCCATCTCGTGGGTGACGACGATCATGGTCATGCCGTCACGGGCGAGCGAGGTCATGACGTCGAGGACCTCGTTGATCATCTCGGGGTCCAGCGCCGAGGTCGGCTCGTCGAAGAGGATGACCTTGGGGTCCATGGCCAGCGCCCGGGCGATCGCCACGCGCTGCTGCTGACCGCCGGAGAGCTGCGCCGGGTACTTGTCGGCCTGCGCCCCGACACCGACCCGGTCGAGCAGCTCGCGGGCGCGCTTGTCGGCCTCTCCGCGGGACTGCCGGCGCACCTTGACCGGGCCCAGGGTGACGTTCTCGAGGATCGTCTTGTGGGCGAAGAGGTTGAAGCTCTGGAACACCATGCCGACGTCGCTGCGCAGCCGGGCCAGGGCCTTGCCCTCCTCGGGCAGCCGCTGGCCGTCGATGGTGATCTCGCCCTGCTGGATGGACTCCAGCCGGTTGATCGTGCGGCACAGCGTGGATTTGCCGGACCCGGAGGGGCCGATGACGACGACCACCTCGCCGCGGTCCACGGACAGGTCGATGTCCTGCAGCACGTGGAGTTCGCCGAACCACTTGTTGACGCCGGACAGGCGGACGAGAGGTCCTCCCGAGCTGCGCGCATCGGTGTTCGCGGGGCTGGTCACCCTGGCGACCCTAGGGCCGGGACGCGGCGCGGATCGAACCGAGCGATCACGAAGGAGTAACAACCCCGAGGGAGCTGTGGCGCGCGTCATCGGCGGGTACTGGCCGGGCCCGGCGCGCGAGGTCCGCCGCCGGACCGGGCGAGGAGGACGCATGACCGACGACCGCGAGGACCGGGCACCGGGCGACGGGCCGGTCCCGCACGACGCACCGGCCTTCGTCGACGACCCGGGGACCGCCGACCAGGCCCGGGACGACGACCCGCCCGCCGTGGACCCGGACGCGTTCGCCGCCGACGCGCCGGACACCGACACCGGCAAGGCGCAGGCGGAGTTCGACGAGGACCAGCCCGGCCCGGGCGTCTGACCGCCCCGGCGCGACGGCGGCCGACCCGTCGGCGCGCCGTACCCTCGGTCCGTCATGGGAACCGAGTTGAGCCACGCCGCCCCGCCCGCAGCCGCGCGCACCTACCGGGTGCGCACCTACGGGTGCCAGATGAACGTGCACGACTCCGAGCGCCTGTCCGGGCTCCTGGAGGCGGCCGGGTACGCGCCGGCCACCGAGGGCGAGGACGCCGACGTCGTCGTCCTCAACACCTGCGCGGTGCGGGAGAACGCCGACAACCGGCTCTACGGCAACCTCGGGCACCTGCGCCCGGTCAAGGACGCACGCCCCGGCATGCAGATCGCCGTCGGCGGCTGCCTGGCGCAGAAGGACCGCGGCGAGATCGTCCGCCGCGCGCCGTGGGTGGACGTCGTCTTCGGCACGCACAACGTCGGCTCGCTGCCGGCCCTGCTGGAGCGGGCCCGGCACAACGCCGAGGCCCAGGTCGAGATCGCCGAGGCCCTGGAGGTCTTCCCCTCGACGCTGCCGGCCAAGCGGGACTCCGCCTACTCCGGGTGGGTCTCCATCAGCGTGGGCTGCAACAACACCTGCACGTTCTGCATCGTCCCGTCGCTGCGCGGCAAGGAGAAGGACCGCCGTCCGGGCGAGATCCTGGCCGAGGTGCAGGCGCTGGTCGACCAGGGCGTCCTCGAGGTGACCCTGCTCGGCCAGAACGTCAACAGCTACGGCGCCGAGTTCGGCGACCGCGGCGCCTTCGCCGACCTGCTGCGCGCCGCCGGCCGGATGGAGGGCCTGGAGCGGATCCGGTTCACCAGCCCGCACCCCCGCGAGTTCACCGACGACGTCATCGCCGCGATGGCCGAGACGCCCGCGGTGTGCCACTCGCTGCACATGCCGCTGCAGTCGGGTTCGGACGACGTCCTGCGCCGGATGCGGCGCGCCTACCGGCGGGACCGGTTCCTCGGCATCCTCGACCGGGTGCGGGCGGCGATGCCCGACGCGGCGATCACGACGGACGTCATCGTCGGCTTCCCCGGCGAGACCGAGCAGGACTTCGCCGACACCCTCGACGTCGTCCGGCAGGCCCGGTTCTCCAGCGCCTTCACCTTCCAGTACTCCAAGCGGCCCGGGACCCCCGCCGCCGAGATGGAGGGGCAGCTGCCGAAGGCCGTCGTCCAGGAGCGCTACGAGCGACTGGTCGCGCTGCAGGAGGAGATCAGCTGGGCGGAGAACCGCGCCCAGGTCGGCCGCACCGTCGAGCTGCTGGTCGCGGCGGGCGAGGGCAGCAAGGACGCGCGGACCGGGCGGCTCTCCGGCCGGGCCCGCGACGGGCGGCTGGTGCACTTCACGGCGGCCGCCGGCGTCCGGCCCGGGGACGTCGTCGAGACCGTCGTCACCCAGGCCGCGCCGCACCACCTCGTCGCCGACGGCCCGCTGCTGTCCCACCGGCGGACCCGGGCCGGGGACGCCGCCGAGGCCGGCACCCGCCCGACCACCCCCGGCGTGCTGCTGGGCATGCCGCGGATCGGCGCCCCCGCCTGAACCAGGCACAGGAGGCTCTGCACACGTCCTGGGCGTCCCGGGCGTAGGCAGAGCCTCCTGTGCCTCCGGTCCTCAGCGGCGGGAGGCGGCCTTCTCGGCCTCGGCCAGCCACTCGCGCCGGGTGGCCAGGTTGGCCCGCGCCTCCTCGAGCCGCTTGGCGTCCCCGGCGGCCTCGGCCTTGGCCAGCTGCTCCTCGGCCTTGGCGACGGCCTGGCGCATCGAGGTCACCATCGGGTTCTCCGGGGCGACCCGCGCCCGCGAGGAGTCCACCGCGCCGCGGACCCGCTGCTCGACGGCCTGCATGCGGTCCTCGAGCTGGCGCATCACGCCCCGCGGCACGTGGCCGATCGCGTCGTAGCGCTCCTGCAGCTTGCGCAGCGCGTTCTGCGCGCCGCGGAGATCGGTCGAGGGGTCGAGCTTCTCGGCCTCGGCCAGGATCTCCTCCTTGGCCTGCTGGTTGGCCACCTGCTCGGCGTTGCGGGCCTTGTCCTGCTCCGCGCGGGCGGCGAAGAAGACGTCCTGGGCGGCGCGGAACTGCTTCCAGAGGTCGTCGTCGCCGTCCCGGCCGGTGCGCGGCACGGCCTTCCAGCGGTCCATGAGCGAGCGCATGGCGGCGCTGGTCGGGCCCCACTCGGTGGAGGTGGACAGCCGCTCGGCCTCCCGGATCAGCTCCTGCTTGGCCGCCCGGGCCTCGCTGCGCTGGGCGTCGAGGGCGGCGAAGTGCGCGCCGCGACGGCGGCTGAAGGCGTCACGGGCGGCGGCGAACCGGGTCCACAGCGCCTCGTCGGTCTTGCGGTCGATGCCGCGGATGGTCTTCCACTCCTCGACGATGGCCTTGAGCCGGTCACCGGCGGCCTTCCACGAGGTGGACTCGGCGGCGATCTGCTCGGCCTCGGCGGCCAGCGCCTCCTTGCGGGCGACCTGGGCGGCGCGGGCGGCCGCCTTCTCCGCCCGCGACTCGGCGGCCGCGGAGTCGGCGGTCTCCACCATCGCGCGGGCCCGGGCAGCCAGCCCGTCGAGGTCGCCGACGGCGGTGGCGGTGGGGATCGAGTCGGCCAGCGCCTGCGCCTTGGACTTCAGCTCGCTGGGGTTGCCGGTGTGCGCCTTCAGCCGCGCCTCGAGCAGCGACACCTCGGTGGCGAGGTCGTCGTAGCGGCGGGCGTAGTGGGCCAGGCCCGCGGCGGGGTCGCCGGCCTGCCAGGAACCCACGGCGCGCTCGCCGTCTGCGGTGCGGACGTAGACGGTGCCGTCCTCGTCCACCCGGCCCCACTTCGCGGGGTCCGACGCCGGCTGCGCGGGGGCGAGCGCCGGGGGAGCGGCCTCCGGGACGACGGCCTCCGGGACGGCGACCTCCGGGACGGCGACCTCGGGGACGACGGCCTCGGGGACGGCGGCCTCGGGGGTGACGGCCTCAGCAGCGGCGTCGGGGCTCGCGGCGTCCGGTGCGACCGCCTCCGGCACCACGGTCCCCGGCGGAACGGTGCCGGGGTCGCCGGCCGAGGTGGCTGCCTCGGGGGCGCTGCCGGTGGGCGTCTCCGGAGCCGGCCCGGACGGTGCGGCGACCTCCGACGACCCCGCGGCCGGGTCGGCCAGCGCGGCGTCGCCGGGGACGGGCGCGGCCGCCGTCCCCGCCTCGGGGGTGACCGCCTCGGAGCCGGCCGTGTCCGGGGTGGGGACCTGCTGCGAGGTGCTTTCGGCGTTCTCCGTGCTCGACACGCACCGCAGTGTCCCACGTCGCATCCGGGACACTGCTCGGGTGAGCTCCAGCCCGGCCGGATCCGCCGCCCAGGGGACCCCGGGTCCTCTCACGGTCGCCTTCTGTCCCTGCCCGCCGCTGCTCCTGCCGCAGGTGGAGGGGCGGGCCGGGCCGGAGACCAGCGACCTGCGTGCGGCCTGCGCCGACGCGCTCGACGCGCTGCTCGCCCACCGGCCGGAGGTGGTGGTCGTCGTGGGTGGCGGCGCCGACGGCCGGTTCGGCGCGGGGGACGGCGGGGACCTCCGCCGCTTCGGCGTCGACCTCGACGTGCCGTTCGCGGGACAGCGACGCCCGGGCGGCCGGTGCACGCCACTCGCGCACACGGTGGGCGCCTGGCTGCTGGACGAGGCCGGGTTCGCCGGCGTGCGGCTCGGCGTGGCGCCCGCGGACCTCGCCGAGGCCGTCGCCGGGCTGCCGGTGAGGCTCGGCGTCCTGGCCATGGGCGACGGCTCGGCGCGGCGCACGGTCAAGGCCCCCGGCTACCTGGACCCGGCCGCCGGGCCGTTCGACGAGGCCGTCGCGCGGGCGCTGGCGACCGGGGACGCGGCGACGCTCGCGGCGCTCGACCCCGCCGAGGGCGAGCGGCTCCTGGCCTCCGGTGTGCCCACCTGGCGCGCCGTCGGGGCCCTGCTCACCGGCCGGGAGGTGCAGGCACGGCTGCACGCGGACCTCGCCCCCTACGGCGTCGGCTACCTCGTCGCCGACTGGCTGGTCCCGTGACGGCGCAGCCGCCCGTGGTCGCCCTGGTCGGCCCCACCGCCACCGGCAAGACCGCGCTGGGCGTGGCCCTGGCCCGCCGGCTGGGCGGCGAGGTGGTCAACGCCGACTCCATGCAGCTCTACCGCGGCATGGACATCGGCACCGCCAAACCCGACGTCGCCGAGCGGGACGGCGTCCCGCACCACCTGCTCGACGTGTGGCACGTGCGGCAGGCGGCGTCGGTCGCCGAGTACCGCCGGCTCGCGCGGGCCGAGATCGACCGGCTGCGGGCCGCGGGCACCGTGCCCCTGCTGGTCGGCGGGTCGGGCCTCTACGTCCGGGCCGTCCTCGACGAGCTGGACTTCCCCGGCACCGACCCGGGAGTCCGGGCACGGCTGGCGGCCGAGCTCGCCGAGGCGGGCCCGGCGGTCCTGCACGCCCGGCTGGCCGCCGTCGACCCCGCCGCTGCCGCCGCGGTGCTGCCCAGCAACGGACGCCGGATCGTGCGCGCACTGGAGGTCGTCGAGATCACCGGCGGCCCCTTCCGCGCGCAGCTGCCGGACCCGCGGCCGCACTACCAGGCCGTCGTCGTCGGCCTGGACCGCGACCCTGCCGAGCTCGACCGGCGGATCGCCGTCCGGGTGGACCGGATGTGGGCGGCCGGCTTCGTCGCCGAGGTCGAGGCGCTGGCCGCCGACGGCCTGCGGGAGGGCCCCACCGCGTCGCGGGCCCTCGGCTACGCGCAGGTCCTCGCGCAGCTCGACGGCGCGCTGACCGCCGAGGAGGCCCGCGAGCGCACGGTGTCGACCACGCGCCGCTTCGTCCGGCGGCAGCGGTCGTGGTTCCGCCGCGACGCCGCGACCACCTGGCTCGACGCCGCCCGCCCGGACCTGGCCGACGCCGCGGAGGCGCTGATCACCGCTCGTACGATCGGCCGGTGACTGCGAACCGGGTGCTCGTCGGACACGGCACGGAGAACGACTTCGTCGTCCTGCCCGACCCCGACGGCAGCCTCTGGCCGGAGGACCGGCTGGACGCCGCGATGGTGCGCCGGCTGTGCGAGCGGCGGTCCGGTCTCGGCGGGGACGGCGTGCTGCGCGTCGTCCGCAGCGTGCACGTGCCCGACGCGCCCGCGGTGCTCGGCGAGGCGCTCGGGCAGTGCGAGTGGTTCATGGACCACCGCAACGCCGACGGCTCGCACGCCGAGATGTGCGGCAACGGCATCCGGCTGTTCCTGCACGTCCTGGTGACCGAGGGGCTGCTCGACCGCGCCGCCTGCGAGGGCGGCGTCCTGGTGGGCACCCGTGGCGGGGGGGGGGGGGGGGGGGGGGGGGGGGGGGGGGGGGGGGGCGGGGGGGGGGGGGGGGGGGGGGGGGGGGGGGGGGGGGGGGGGGGGCGGGGCG
>NZ_JBJGYQ010000030.1:0-48086 GCF_054050075.1 Geodermatophilus sp. SYSU D00965
GCACGCGGCCACCGTGCGCGCCACCTCGGCGGCCAGCCGGTTCTGCGCGCACAACAGCCCGCGCAGCCGCACCAGCAGCGCCGGCCCGAACAACGGCGCCAGCTCCTCCCCGCCCAGGGCGTCGAGGGCTGCGGTCAGCGCCCGCAGCGCCTCCGGCAGCTCGTCCACGACACCTCCCCAGCGGTTCGATCAGGCGTTCGAAGCCTACCGCCGCAAGGACCCCGCCGCAGACTGAATCCCCAGGTCAGACGGGTGTCCACAGATCCGCGGGCGCGCTTGACAGGGCACGGCCTCCGCCGCTGTGCGAGTTCGCCAGGGCAGAGGGCCACCTCCCCTCACGGTTCACAGCCCCTCACAGTCCACAGCGCGAGCGAGGCTCGTGCCCCGGTTGATGACGTGGATCCCGACGAGGACCCGGGTCAGTGGTGGCCGATCTCCACCGCGAACTGGACGGCCGGATGGATCGTGTGCGTGGCCTGGACGGCCATCGCGTGCAGGCCGAGCGAGACGTCCCGACGGCCGTCGGACCAGGTCGTCCACACCGGGTCGGTCTCGCGACGTGGTGCAGCTGGCCGCGGACGACCCGCGCCTCGATCCGCTCGGTGACCTGCTTCAGCAGCACGTGCGCCGCGGTGTCCGTCGCGACGTTCGCGATCAGGCCGATGAAGGCTCCGCCTCCCGATGTGCCGGTGTGGACCCGGCTCATGCCCTGACCGTCCTCGTGCTCCCACTGGGAGTCGAGGACGCTGCCGTCTCCGTCAACGGGGGTACTGAGCCAACCGCCGTCTCGAAGCGCCCGGGCGACGGAGTCCATGTCGTCGATCGACGGCTCGTGCAGGGCGAGGTCGACGACCGCGAGGAGCGTGCCCGGGTCCACGGGGGCGGCCTGACATCTCCGGAGGGAACACGTCAGCCGACCGGACCCACCTCGGTCCCGAGCCTGTGGACGGTGACTCCGCGGCACCGACCTCGCCGTGTGGTCGCCGGACCCGCGCCACACCGCGCGGTCGGCGGCCACACCGCGCGCTCGGCGCCCACCGCGAGCCCCGCGCCCCACGCCGCACCGCGCGATCCCGGCGCCCCGACGGGTCCGGCGCCGACGGCTCAGTCGGTCCCGGCGGTGCGGTCGATCAGCGGGGCCATCCGGTGGTCGACCAGCCGGCGCAGGGCCAGGGCGGTGTCGGTCCGCTGGACGCCGGGGATGGTCAGCACGTGCTCGGTGATCCGCCACAGGTCGTCGGCGTCGGTGGCCACGACGCGGACCAGCAGGTCGGCGACGCCGGACAGCGCGGTGACCTCGAGCACCTCGGGGATCTGCGCCAGCGCCTCGCCGACGTCGGCCAGGCTCCGCTGCACCACCTGCACGGTCACGTAGGCCCCGAGCCGGTAGCCGAGCGCCTCCGGCTGCACCCGCGCGTCGAAGGGCGCCAGCACCCCGCTGCTCTCCAGCCGGGCCAGCCGCGCCTGCACGGTGTTGCGCGCCAGGCCGAGCCGCTGCGACAGCGCCATGACCGTCGCGCGGGGGTCCTCGGTCAGGGCCCGGAGCAGGCGGGCGTCGGTGGCATCGAGGGCCGGCACGTTGCTCAGTCTGACATGCGAGGACGTCCTACTACCGAGCATTCTGCGCACCAGGTGGGACAGGGCTTGCGCAGACCGGCGGAGCGGTGATCTTCTCGCCGGGGCCCGGGACGTGTCACGATGTGTGAGTGGCGCCACACCCCGGTGCCGCGAGACGTCCAGCTCCGCCAGCGCCGGCGACCCCGGCCGCTGCGGCCGACGGCGAGGAGATGCCCGTGAGCCTGTCGAGCGCGGCCACCGAGGTGGTCGACCCGGTACCCGGGGCCGGGGCGCCCCACCTGCCGCAGCAGCCGGACCTGGTGCAGCTGCTGACCCCGGAGGGCGAGCGGGTCGAGCACCCCGACTACTCCATCGACGTCTCCGACGAGGAGCTCCGCGGCCTCTACCGCGACCTGGTGCTGGTCCGCCGGTGGGACGTCGAGGCGACCGCCCTGCAGCGCCAGGGCGAGCTGGGCATCTGGGCCTCGCTGCTGGGTCAGGAGGCAGCCCAGATCGGCGCCGGCCGCGCGCTGCACCCGGAGGACATGGCCTTCCCGACCTACCGCGAGCACGGGGTGGCGTGGACGCGCGACGTCGACCCGCTGCACGTCATCAGCCTGTTCCGCGGCGTCGACAACGGCGGCTGGGACCCCGTCGCCACCCGCTTCAACCTCTACACCGTCGTCATCGGCGCGCAGTGCCTGCACGCCACCGGCTACGCGATGGGCCTGCAGCGCGACGGCGCGGAGGCCGCCGCGCTGGCCTTCCTCGGCGACGGCGCGACCAGCCAGGGCGAGGTCAACGAGGCGATGATCTGGGCGGCGAGCTTCTCCGCGCCGGTCGTCTTCTTCTGCCAGAACAACCAGTACGCGATCAGCGTCCCGCTGGAGCGCCAGTCGCGGGTGCCGCTCTACCAGCGGGCCGCGGGCTTCGGCTTCCCGGGCGTCCGGGTCGACGGCAACGACGTCCTCGCCGTCCTGGCGGTCACCCGCGCGGCGCTGCAGGCCGCTCGCGAGGGGCAGGGGCCGACGTTCATCGAGGCGTTCACCTACCGGATGGGCGCGCACACCACCTCCGACGACCCGACGCGCTACCGGCTGGCCAGCGAGCTGGAGGAGTGGAAGCTGCGCGACCCCATCGCCCGGCTCAAGGCGCACCTCTCCCGCAGCGGCGTCGCCGACCACGACTTCTTCGAGGCCGTCGAGGCCGAGGCCGACGAGCTGGCCAAGCGCATTCGCAGCGGGACCGTCGAGATGCCCGACCCGCCGGGCACGGCGATGTTCGACCAGGTCTACGCCGAGCAGACGCCGCACCTGGCCGCGCAGCAGGCGGAGTTCGAGGCGTACCAGGCCTCGTTCGAGGGAGGCGAGCACTGATGGGCGTGCAGACCCTCACCATCGGCAAGGCGCTCAACCTGGGCCTGCGCCGGGCCATGGAGGACGACGCCAAGGTCGTGCTCATGGGCGAGGACATCGGCCGGCTCGGCGGCGTCTTCCGGATCACCGACGGCCTGCAGAAAGACTTCGGCGAGGACCGCGTCGTCGACACGCCGCTGGCCGAGGCCGGCATCCTCGGCACCGCCGTCGGCCTGGCCATGCGCGGCTACCGGCCGGTCTGCGAGATCCAGTTCGACGGGTTCGTCTTCCCCGCCTACAACCAGATCGTCACCCAGGTCGCCAAGATCCACGCGCGCTCCCGCGGGAAGCTGGCGATGCCGATCGTCATCCGCATCCCCTTCGGCGGCGGCATCGGCGCGGTCGAGCACCACAGCGAGAGCCCCGAGGCCTACTTCGCGCACACCCCCGGCCTCAAGGTCGTGGCGGTCAGCAACCCGGTCGACGCCTACTGGGGCATCCAGCAGGCCATCGCGCACCCCGACCCGGTCGTCTTCCTCGAGCCCAAGCGCCGGTACTGGGAGAAGGCCGAGGTGGACACCGACGCGACCCCCGAGCCGCTGTTCGCCTCCCGTGTCGTCCGCGGCGGTGACGACGTCACCGTCTGCGCCTACGGCCCGATGGTGAAGACGGCGCTGCAGGCGGCCGAGGCGGCGGCGGAGGAGGGCCGCTCGCTCGAGGTGGTCGACCTGCGCACGCTGTCCCCGCTCGACCTCGACCCGGTGTTCGACTCGGTGCGGCGGACCGGCCGCTGCGTCGTCGTCCACGAGGCGCCGGTGACCCTCGGCCTGGGCGCGGAGATCGCCGCCCGGGTGACCGAGACCTGCTTCCACTCGCTGGAGGCGCCGGTGCTGCGGGTCGGCGGCTACGACACCCCGTACCCGCCGTCGAAGCTGGAGGAGGAGTACCTCCCCGACCTCGACCGGGTGCTCGACGCCGTCGACCGCGCGATGGGGTTCTGAGGCCATGGCGCTGCGTCAGTTCAAGCTCCCCGACGTCGGCGAGGGGCTCACCGAGGGCGAGATCCTGCAGTGGCTGGTCGCCGTCGGCGACACGGTCACGATCAACCAGCCGCTGTGCGAGGTGGAGACGGCCAAGGCCGCCGTCGAGCTGCCCTCGCCGTACGCCGGCACGGTGACCCAGCTGCTGCACGAGGCCGGGACGACGGTCGACGTCGGCACGCCGATCATCACCATCGACACCGGTGGGGACGCCGAGCCGGGGCCGGCACCCGCCGCGCCGGCCACCGAGCAGCCGGCCACCGGGCAGCCGGCCACCGGGCAGCCGGCCACCGGGCAGCCGGCCTCCGGCCAGCCCGCGGCGGACCAGCCCGCCGCCGGGCTCATCGGCGGTGCGGCCCCCGGTGGGCGGACCGCCGTCCTGGTCGGCTACGGCCCGCGCACCACCGAGGCGCGCCGGCGGCCGCGTCGCGCCGTCCACCACCACGGGGCGCCGACGCCGCTGGCCGGGTCCGCCGACGACGACTCCCGGTCGACACCGTTGCTGACCACCGCGCCCGACGCCCGCACCAAGCCCGTCCGGCACGGCGGGCTGGAGGTCGGCCGGGCCGCCGAGGCGCACGCCGCCGTCGAGGAGGCGGCGACCGCGCTGGTCGCCGCGCCGGGGCACGGGCGGCCGCGGCCGCTGGCCAAGCCGCCGGTGCGCAAACTGGCCAAGGACCTCGGGGTCGACCTGACCACGCTGACCGGCACCGGCGACGGCGGCGTGATCACCCGCGCCGACGTGCAGGCCGCCGCGTCGACGGGACAGGCACCGACGCCGGCACCGGTCCCGGCGGCCACGGCCGGGGACCAGCGGATCCCGATCAAGGGGGTGCGCAAGCACACCGCCGCCGCGATGGTGGCCAGCGCGTTCACAGCGCCGCACGTCACCGAGTTCCTCACCGTCGACGTCACCCGGATGATGAAGCTGCGCACCCGGCTGGCGGCGCGCCCGGAGTTCGCCGGGGTCAAGGTCAGCCCGCTGCTGTTCGTCGCCAAAGCGCTGCTGCTGGCCGCGCGCCGGCACCCGATGGTCAACAGCTCCTGGGACGAGGCGGCGCAGGAGATCGTCGTCCACGGCCAGGTGAACCTCGGGATCGCGGCGGCCACGCCGCGGGGACTGGTCGTGCCCAACATCAAGGACGCCGGCCGGCTCTCCCTGACCGAGCTGGCCGCCGCCCTGGGCGAGCTGACCGAGACCGCGCGGGCCGGGCGCACCGCCCCCGCGGACATGACCGGCGGCACGATCACGATCACCAACGTCGGGGTGTTCGGCGTCGACACCGGGACGCCGATCCTCAACCCCGGCGAGTCGGCGATCCTGGCCTTCGGCGCCGTCCGCGAGATGCCGTGGGTGCACAAGGGGAAGGTCCGGCCGCGGCAGGTGACCCAGCTGGCGCTGTCGTTCGACCACCGGATCATCGACGGGGAGCTGGGCAGCCGGTTCCTCGCCGACGTGGGGGCGCTGCTGTCCGACCCCGGCACGGCGCTGGCCTTCTGACCGGGGAACGGCCGAGACTGCACCCGTGGAACGCCTTCGTCTCGCGCTGCCGCTGCTCGGGCTGTTCGTCGCGCTGACCGTGCTGGCCACGCTGTTCTCCGGCAGCCGCCCGGCCACCGAGCCGGGGGTCCTGCCGTCGGCGCTGCAGATCGCCGGCTACCTGGGCGCGGTCACCGGGGGCGTGCTGCTGCTCACCGTCCCGGGGCCGGGCGTCCACCGACGGGCCGGCCTCGTGGTGCTGGGCGCGGTGGTCGTGCTGGCGCTGCTCGACGCGTGGACGCAGGACGACGCCGGCGCGAACATCGGTGGCGGGCTCGTGCGGCTGGTGTGCCTGGTCGCCGTCGTCGTGGCGACGGTGCGCGTCGGTGCGGAGGCCGTCTCCCGTGGCCGCCTGTCCTGAGGCGCCGTGCCACGCTCTCGTCCCGTGACCGACCTGCAGCGGCTCCTGGACCTCGCCGAGCGCTCCGCGGTCGACAGCGGCTTCGGCTACCTGGGCAGTGACGGCGCGGTCCTCGCCGACCGGCCGCTGGAGACGTGGATCGTCGCGCGGATGACGCACGTGTTCGGGCTCGCCTCCCTGCTGGGCCGGCCCGGGGCGGCCGACCTGCTCGCCCACGGCGTCCGGGCGCTGACCTCCGGGCCGTTGCGCGACAGCGAGCGCGGGGGCTGGTCCGCGGCGGTCGGCGACGACGCGAAGACCGCCTACGTGCACGCCTTCGTCGTCCTGGCCGGGGCGACGGCGACCGGAGCCGGGAACCCCGGCGGGCCGGCGCTGCTCGACGACGCGCTCGAGGTCTGGCAGGCCCGCTTCTGGGACGACGCCGCGGGGCTCGCGGTCGAGGAGTGGGACGCCGCCTGGACGACGCTGTCGGACTACCGCGGCGCCAACGCCAACATGCACGGCGTCGAGGCGTCGCTGGCCGCCGCCGACGCGCTGGGCGAGGACCCGCGGGCGACCCGGCTGCGGCGGCAGGCGCTGCGCGCGACGGAGCGGATCGTGCACGGGTTCGCGCGCGAGCGGGAGTGGCGGCTGCCGGAGCACTTCACCCCCGGCTGGACGCCGCTGCCCGACTACAACCGCGACCAGCCGGCGCACCCGTTCCGGCCCTACGGCGTGACGATCGGGCACCAGTTCGAGTGGGCCCGCCTGTGCCTGCACCTGCGCGCGGCGCTGCCGGACGCGCCCGCGTGGCTCCTGGACGACGCGGTCGGGCTGTTCGACGCCGCCGCGGACCGCGGGTGGGCCGCCGACGGGCACGACGGCTTCCCGTACACGCTGGACTGGGACGACCGGCCGGTCGTGGGCGCCCGCATGCACTGGGTGCTGTGCGAGGCGATCGCCGCGGCGAGCGTGCTGGGCGAGGTCACCGGCGAGGACCGCTACGGCGCGCTGGCCGACCGGTGGCGGGCGCACGGCGAGGCCCGGTTCGCCGACCCGGTGACCGGCAGCTGGCGCCACGAGCTGACGCCGTCCGGCGAGGTGGCCTCCGGGACGTGGGCGGGACAGCCCGACGCCTACCACCTGGCCCAGATGCTGCTGCTCTCCGAGGGCCGGCCGGTGCGGGGGAGCGTGGCGGCGAGCCTGGCTTGAGCGCGGGATCCGGACGTGTCCCGTCCGATCCCGAGGGGTACGTCGTGCACGACGGAGTCCCCGAGCAGAGGAGCAGGCAGTGGCCAGCGTGCAGGAAGCCATCGACGTCGACGTCCCCATCCGGGTCGCCTACGACCAGTGGACGCAGTTCGAGTCCTTCCCGCAGTTCATGGGCGGGGTGGAGCGGATCACCCAGCTCGACGACACGCACACCCACTGGGTCACCAGCATCGACGGCGTCAAGCGGGAGTTCGACGCCGAGATCACCGAGCAGCGCCCCGAGGAGCGGGTGGCGTGGACCAGCACCAGCGGTGAGGCCAAGCACGCCGGTGTCGTCACCTTCCACCGGCTGGACGACGCCAGGACCCGCGTGATGATCCAGATCGACTGGGAGCCCGAGGGCCTGGTGGAGAAGGCCGGCGCGGCGCTGGGCTTCGACGACCGGCAGGTCAAGGCCGACGCCAAGCGGTTCAAGGAGTTCATCGAGAGCCGCGGCACCGAGACCGGTGCCTGGCGCGGTGAGGTCTCCCGGCCCGACCAGCCGTAGGAGGACGCCCTCGCCCCCACCCTCACACGTTCGGGGCGGGACCCTGCGAGGGCGCCGTTCCAGCCAGCACCGCACGTGACGGCGCCCGCCCCCTTCTGCAGGGGACGGGCGCCGTCGTTCTAGGGGAGGGCCGGGCTCACTCGGCGTCGAGGTCCTGGGCGACCAGGCCGGCGATCTGCTCGAGCACGGCCGGGTCGTCGCTGGTGACGACGACCTCCGTCCCTTGCTTGGCCCCGAGCGTCATGATCATCAGCGGCGACCCGGCGTCCACCGCGTTGCCGCCCGCGGTGGCCAGCGTGACCGGGACCCCGGCCTTGCCGACGGCCTCGGCGATCAGGGCCGCCGGGCGGGCGTGCAGCCCGACGCGGGAACCGACGGTGACGACTTGACTGGGCATGGGGAGTCTCCCTGTGTGCTCGGGGCTGGGTGTCGGGGTTACAGCCTGGCGGCTCAGGCGCGAGCCGGCTGGGTGGCGGGGGCGACGGTGTGGGCGTGCTCGAGGTCGACGGCGTCCTCCGGCGCCTCCTCGGCGTCGGACCTGCCGATGCTCTTCGCGATCGTCACCGCGGCCGCGCCGACGACCGTGCCGACGATCAGGGCGACGACGAACATCAGCACGTTGCTCATCGCGAAGAACACGAAGATGCCGCCGTGCGGGGCGCGCAGTTCCACGCCGCTGGCCGCGATGATCGCGCCCGTCGTGGCACCGCCCAGCATCATCGAGGGGATGACCCGCAGCGGGTCGGCCGCGGCGAACGGGATGGCGCCCTCGGAGATGAACGAGGCGCCCAGCAGCCAGGCCGCCTTGCCGTTGTCCCGCTCGGCCGGGGTGTAGAGCTTCGGCCGCACGGCGGTGCTCAGCGCCATCGCCAGCGGCGGCACCATGCCGGCGCCCATGACCGTGGCCATGATGATCAGCGAGCCGCTGGTCTGCGAGGCGAGGCCCGCGGTGGCGAACAGGTAGGCCGCCTTGTTGACCGGACCGCCCAGGTCGAAGCACATCATCAGGCCGAGGATGATCCCGAGCAGCGCCGCCGAGGTGCCGGTCAGGCTGTTGAGCCAGTTGCCCAGGCCCTCGAGGGCGGCGGCCAGCGGTCGGCCGAGCACCGCGACCATGATCCCGCTGGAGATCAGCGTCGCGAGCAGCGGGATGATGACCACCGGCTGCAGCCCGCGGACGCCGGTCGGGAGCTTCCACCTGCTGATCCACAGCGCCACCAGGCCGGCGAGGATGCCGCCCACCAGGCCGCCGATGAAGCCGGCGCCGACGGTGAGGGAGACCGCGCCGATGACGAAGCCGGGGGCGATGCCCGGGCGGTCGGCGATGGCGTAGGCGATGTACCCGGCCAGTGCCGGCACCAGGAAGCCGAACGCCGCCTGGCCGAGGACGGTGCAGATCGCGCCGAGGTAGCCGAAGAAGCCGTCGTTGAGGCCCTCGAGCGGCGGCGCCGACGGCAGGTTGAGGAACGTGCTGTTGAGGACCCAGTTCAGCGCGAAGCTGTCGCCGCTCGCCGACGCCGGGTCGGGGTTGACGATCTGGTAGCCGCCGAAGAGGAAGCCCAGCGCGATGAGCAGGCCGCCCGCGGCGACGAACGGGATCATGTAGCTCACGCCGGTGAGCAGCCAGCGGCGGATCTCCGCGCCGGTGCTCGGCTTGCCGGCCGCCGCGGTGCCGGCGTCCGCGCCGGCCGCGGCGCCACCGGGCACCCGGCGGGCGTTCGGGTCGTCGGCGGCGGCCAGCGCCTCGCGGATCATCACCTCGGGCTCGTTGATGGCCCGCTTGGTGCCGGACTGCACCAGCGGCTTGCCGGCGAACCGGTCCCGGTCCTTCACGCCGACGTCGACGGCGAAGATGACCGCGTCGGCGCCGCGGATCACGTCCGAGGCGAGCGGCGTGGAGCCCGAGGAGCCCTGCGTCTCCACGTGGACGTCGACCCCGGCGGCCTGCCCCGCGGCGGTGAGCTTGTCGGCGGCCATGTAGGTGTGCGCGATGCCGGTCGGGCAGGCGCTGACCACCACGACACTGCGCCGGGCGCCGTCGGCGGGCGCAGCCGGCGCGGACGTCCCCGTGGCGGGAGCGGCGGCCGTGGGGGGCGCACCGGGGGCCGGCACGGCCGCCGCGGGGGACGCGGCGGGCGCGGGCTCGGGGGAGACGACCTCCTCCACCAACCGGACGATCTCGGCGTCGGAGCCTGCGGACCGCAGGGAGGCGACGAACTCCGGCCGCACCAGGGCCCGGGCCAGCGCGGTGAGCAGGGTGAGGTGGTCGGCGTCCCCGTGCGCCGGCGCGGCGATGAGGAAGGCCAGGTCGGCCGGGCCGTCGGGCGCGCCGAAGTCGACCTTCGGCGACAGCCGGGCGAAGGCCAGCGACGCCTCGGTCACCGCCTCGGACCGGCAGTGCGGGATGGCGATCCCGCCAGGCAGGCCGGTGGCGGCCTGCGCCTCGCGGGCCAGGGCGTCCTCGGCGAGCCCGTCGGCGCTGGAGGCCCGGCCGGCGCCGGCGACCAGCGCCGCGAGCCGGCGGACGACCGAGCTCTTGTCGGAACCCAGGTCGGCGTCGAGTGCGACCAGGTCGGGAGTGATCAGGGCGGGCATGGCTACCTCTCCGAGAGGCGTCAGCGGACGTCGCGGCCGGCGGCCGGGACGGTGGTGGTGCCGGGTGCGGTGGTGCCGGGTGCGGTGGTGCTGGCGGGAACGGACTCGGTGGCGACCTCGGCCGCGAGCCGGGCGGCCTGGCCGGGCGTGGGGACGGCGGACCCCGGCAGGGACGCGCTGGCCGCGCCGTGGGCGACCGCGCTGCGCAGCCGCTCGGCCGGGGCGGCCCCGGCGAGGTCGGCGAGGACCAGCCCGGCGAGGCTGCAGTCGCCGGCGCCCACCGTGCTGCGGACCGTGATCGGCGGCGGGGTCGCCGACCACACGCCGTCGGCGGCGGAGAGCAGCGCGCCGTCGGCGCCGAGGGTCAGCAGCACCTCGGCCACGCCGCGCTCGTGCAGCGTGGCGACGGCGGCCAGCAGCGCGCCGCGGTCGGCGGTCAGCTCCGCCTCCGGCACCCCGGTCAGCTGCGCGAGCTCCTCGGAGTTGGGCTTGAGCACGTCCGGGGCGGCGTCCGGCCCGGCGGCGAGCAGCGCGAGCAGCGGGGCCTCGGAGGTGTCGACGGCGATCCGCGCGCCGGTGTCGCGCAGCCCGCGGACCAGCTCGGCGTACCAGTCGGCCGGGGTGCCCGGCGGCAGGGAACCGGAGAGCACGACCCAGCGGGCACCCTCGGCGTGCCGGTGCAGCGCGGCGGCCAGGGCGGCGCGCGTGGCGTCGTCGAGGGAGGCGCCGGGCTCATTGAGCTTGGTCGTGGTGCCGTCGGGCTCGGCCAGCGTGTAGTTGGTGCGGACCGGCGCCGCGACGGGCACGGTGGCCATCGGCAGGCCGATCCGCCGCAGGGCCCCCACGATCGGGTCGTCGTCCCCGGCCGGGAGCACCGTCACGACGTCCCCGCCGGCGGCGGCGATCGCACGGGCCACGTTGACCCCCTTGCCGCCGGGCTCGGTGGAGCTCGGCGCGAGGCGGGCCACGCTCCCGCGCTGCAGGGGGCCGGGGAGGGAGAGCGTGCGGTCCAGGCTCGGGTTGGCGGTGAGGGTCACCACGCGACCGACGGGAGCGGCCGGCCCGGCGCTCACGCGACCACGACCTCGACGCCGGCGTCCTCGAGCCGGGCCACGTCGGCGGGGTCGGCGTCGGAGTCGGTGACCAGGACGTCGACGTCGGCCGGGGCGGCGAACCGGACCAGGTGCTCGCGGCCGAGCTTGCTGCTGTCGGCGAGCACGACCACCTTCTGGCCGGCCCGGGCCATGGCGCGCTTCACGGCGGCCTCCGCGTCGTCGGGGGTGGTGAACCCGTGGTCGGGGGTGACGCCGTTGGCGCCGAGGAAGGTGACGTCGACGCGGAGGTCGGCCAGCGTGGCCAGGACCGGGGAGCCGACCGCGCACTGGGTGATGCCGCGGACCCGCCCGCCCAGCACCTGCAGGTCGATGCCGGGGGCCCCGGCGAGCCGGGCGGCGATCGGCACGGAGTTGGTGGCGACGAACAGGCGGCGGTCGCCCGGCAGGAGCTCGGCGAGGGCGGCGGTGGAGCTGCCGCCGTCGAGCACCAGGCTGCCGTCGGCGCCGGGCACGAGGTCGAGCGCGGCGGCGGCGACCTTGCGCTTCTGCTCGCTGCGGGTGCCGTGCCGCTCGCCCAGCGCCGTCTCCACGTAGGTGAGGGCGCCGGCGGGGACCGCGCCGCCGTGCACCCGCCGCACCGTGCCGGACCGCTCGAGGACGGCGAGGTCGCGCCGCACGGTCTCGGTGGTGACGCCGAACTGCTCGGCCAGGGCGGTCACCGACACCCGCCCCCGGTCGGCCACCAGCCCGGCGATCGCGTGCTGCCGCTCTTCGGGGTACACGGGCGCCACCCCCTTCCATGCCCGGTCATGTTGGTTTGGCGTTGTGATGGTGTTGTTCTACGTCCGATCCGTTGACAAGTCAACACTTTTTCGTGACGCTGGTCACCGACGGCGTCCCGCTCCCCCTATCCGAGGCGAGGTACCCATGTCCACCACCGCACCCGGAACCACCGCCCTGCCGCAGACCGGTGGGCCCGTGGTCCTGCCCGGCACCCCGGTCGTCCCCGGCGTGGTGCTGGGCCCGGTGGTCCGCCCGTCCGGCGCGGTGCAGCTGCCCGCCGACGAGGGGGCCGTCGTGCCGGAGGACCGCCGCGCAGGGGAGAAGGAGCGCTTCGTCGCCGCGGCGGGCGCCGTCGCCGACCGGCTCACCGAGCGGGCCGCCGGCGCGACAGGGGTCAGCGCCGAGGTGCTGGCCACCACCGCGGGGCTGGCCCGCGACCGCGGCCTGCTCTCGGCCGTGGAGCAGCGGATCGACGCCGGCACGCCGGCCGCCGTCGCCACCGTGGGCGCCGCGCAGCAGTTCGTGGACCTGTTCACCTCGCTCGGCGGGCTGATGGCCGAGCGGGTCACCGACGTGCGCGACGTCCGCGACCGGATCGTCGCCGAGCTCACCGGGCAGGGGGAGCCCGGCGTGCCCCGGCCCGAGGTGCCGTCGGTACTGCTGGCCGAGGACCTCGCGCCGGCCGACACCGCCGGTCTCGACCCGGCCCGCGTGATCGGCCTGGCCACCCGGCTGGGCGGGACCACCAGCCACACCGCGATCATCGCCCGCCAGCTCGGGCTGCCCTGCGTCGTCGCTGTGGGCGGCCTCGACGACGTCCCGGTGGGCGCGACGGTGCTCCTGGACGGCGAGCGGGGCAGCGTCACCGTCGACCCCGACCTCGCCGAGGCCGCCGCCCGCGTGGAGAGCTCCCGCGCCGCCGCCGCGGCGCTGGCCGGCTACCGCGGACCGGGGCGCACCAGGGACGGCGTCGAGGTGAAGGTCCTGGCCAACGTGCAGGACGGCGCGGGCGCACGGGGCGCGGCAGCGAAGTACGCCGAGGGGGTCGGCCTGCTGCGCACCGAGCTGGCCTTCCTCAGCCGGGCGGAGGAGCCCTCGGTGGAGGAGCAGGCCGCGGGCTACGCCGAGGTGTTCGAGGCGTTCCCGGGACGCCGCGTCGTCGTCCGCACGCTGGACGCCGGGTCGGACAAGCCGCTGGCGTTCGCCACGATGCCGGACGAGGAGAACCCGGCGCTCGGCGTCCGCGGCCTCCGTGTCGCCCGCCGGGACCCCGGGCTGCTGGAGCGGCAGCTGGACGCCATCGCGGAGGCCGCCCGGCGGACCGGTGAGGAGCCGTGGGTGATGGCGCCGATGGTGGCGACCGTCCCGGAGGCGGCCGAGTTCGGTCGGCTGGTGCGCGACCGCGGCCTCGTCCCCGGCGTGATGATCGAGGTGCCATCCGCGGCGCTGCACGCCGACCGGCTGCTCCAGCACGTCGACTTCCTGTCGATCGGCACCAACGACCTGTCGCAGTACACCCTCGCCGCCGACCGGCTCTCCGCCGACCTCGCCGACCTCACCGACCCGTGGCAGCCGGCGCTGCTGGCCCTGGTGCGGCTGACCGCCGAGGCCGGCCTCCGTGCGGGCAAGCCGGTCGGCGTCTGCGGGGAGGCCGCCGCCGACCCGCTGCTCGCCTGCGTGCTCGTGGGCCTGGGGGTGACCTCGCTGTCGTGCGCGGCCTCGTCCATCGCCGGGGTCGGCGCGCGGCTGGCCACGGTGGACACCGACACCTGCCGCCGGGCCGCCGAGGCCGCCCTGGCCGCCGACGACCCGCGCAGCGCCCGTGCGGCGGTGCGGGCCGTGCTCGGCGTCGACTGAGGCCGAACTCACCCCGCTGGGTGAACAACCATCGCCGTGTCGCGCTGTTGACCTCTCTTCCTTCGGAATTATCGAGCTCGCACCTTGCTTGCTACGGATGCACCCCTCGACGACACCGGAAGAAGGCATCGAACGATGAACAGCGTGACCTCCAGCTGGCGGCAGCGTCGGCAGGCGGCGCGGACGCGCCGGGCGATCGACCGCGCCCTCGCGCGCACCAGCAGCCCGGCGATGCGTGACGAGCTGCTGACGATGGCGAACGGCAGCGGCCCGCTCTTCCGCTGAGGCGCCGACGCGCCGAGAACACTGCACGACCCCGGCCTCCCTGCGGGAGACCGGGGTCGTCTGCTGTCCGCGGCCCTCGGTGCAGGCCGTGGACGACGGGGTCCTCTCAGTGCAGGCCGTGGACGACGGCGTGGCCCCGGCCGCGGCTGATCATCCAGCGGTTCACCGGCAGGGTGACGACGAAGGCGACGGCGAGCGAGCCGGCCAGCGCCAGCCAGAAGAGCGCGCTGCCGATGCCGGTCTCCATGGCGCCGGGCACCGAGAGCATCACGGCGTTGTCGACCACCTCCATGACCGCGATCGACACGGTGTCCGCCGCCAGGGCCACCGTCAGCGCCCGCCGGAACGGCAGGCCGGCGCGCAGCACCCCGCGCATGGTGAGGGCGTAGCCGAAGACGAAGGCCAGCGCGACGGCCAGGGCGACGGTGGCCCAGTCGTGCAGCCCCAGCGAGGTGCCGATGACCATGCCGAGGACCTCGCCGATGGCGCAGCCGGTCAGGCAGTGCAGCGTCGCCGAGGCGGCCGTCGCCCACGGGACCCGGCCGGCCCCAGGGGCGTGGCCCGCGTGCCCGGCGTCCTGGTGGTGGTTCACGGCTGTGTCCACGGTGGCTCCTCCGTCCGTTGTACCTATACCCCCTAGGGGTACAACGCCGTTCTACTCCGCGGCGGGCCCCGGCGCAAGGGGCGGACCGCCGGGAGGCCGACGTCCCCCCTTCGGGGCGTTTCCCTCAACCCGGTCGCCAGGAGCGCCGATCGAGCAGTCGTGAGGACACCGGGCCGGACCTGCCCACCACGACGTCGCCGGACACGAGGGCACGCGCGGTGACCGCGTCCGTGCCCGAGCCGCGGGAGACCTCCGGGGCCACCACCGGCCTCGTCCTCGGCTACGTGCGTCGCCAGGCCGGGGACGCCGCCGTCGCGGAGGTCCTGCGCCGCGCCGGGGTGACCGCCCCCGCAGAGGAACTGAGCAGCCCCTCGCACTGGTCGAGCTACGACACCCGCATCCGGCTGTTCGCGGCCGCCACCGACGTGCTCGGCGACCCGGGGACGATGCTCCGCGTCGGCAGCGAGGCGCTGGCCCACGGGCTGAACCCGGGGCTGGTCCTGCTGATCCGGGCGATGGGGTCGCCGGCCCAGGTGTACCGGCAGCTGCCGCGGGCGGTGGCCAAGTTCTCGACCACCTCCACGATGGAGGTCCTGGAGGCAGGCGCCCGTCACGCGACCATCCGGTTCACGCTCCACCCCGGTTACCCGCACTCCCGCCTGGACTGCGACTACGCCCGGGGCCTGATCGGCATGGTGCCGGTCGTCTTCGGGCTGCCCCCGGCCGAGGTCCTGCACAGCGAGTGCGAGTCCGACGGGCACCCGGCCTGCGTCTACCACCTCACCTGGGAGCACCGCCGCCGCTGGCGCCGCTCCCGGGCCGCCGCGGACGACGCCCGACCGGAGCTGGCGGCGCTGCGGGAGCAGCTGCGGGTCCTGCAGTCCGCGGCCACCGACCTGGTGGCCAGCGACGACCTGGACACCGTGCTGCGGCGGATCGTGGCGCGGGCCGCCGAGGCGGTGCTGGCCCCGGCGTACGTCCTCGCCGTAGCCGCCCCCGACGGCGGGCGGCCACTGGTGCACGGGGCCGGACTGCCTGCCGAGACCGTCGACGCGCTGGCGGCGACGCTGCTCGCCGGCGCCGACCCCGGCCCCCACGTCGTGGCCGTCGACGTCGCCTCGGCCCGCCGCGCGTACGGCCGGCTCGCGGCGGTCTACCGGCCCGGCGACGGCGCGCTGGGACACGAACGCGAGATGCTCGCCGCGTACGCCGGGCACGCCGCGGCGACGCTGGACCTCCTCATGGCCCTCGACAGTGCCCGGCAGGAGGCCCACCGGGCCGGTGCGCTCCTCACGCTGGCGCACGAGCTGGCGCAGGCGGCGGACGCCGCGGCGGTCTGCTCGGTGGTGGCCGACGCACTGCCGCGGATCGTCGGGTCCGACAGCGGGACGATGCTGCTCTGGGAGCCCGCCGACGGCTCCCTGGTCACTGCAGCCGTCGCCGGGTACACCGGGCCCCGGCGCGACCTGATGCTCACCACCTCCCTGCGGGCCGAGGACACCCCCGAGCTGGTCGGCATGCTGACCGATCGCGAGCCCCGCCTCCTCGACGCGGGGACCTGCAGTGCCGGCCTGGCGCGGCTGCTCGCCAGTCTGGGCGTCACCCACGCGGTCGCCGTCCCGCTGCTGGCCGGCCGGACGTTCCTCGGCGTCGCGACGGCGAGCTGGACGGTCGGCCGGTCGCCCGCCCGGCTGGACGGCGAGGTGCTCGAACGCCTGCGCGGTCTGAGCGACCAGGCCTCGACGGCGCTGCAGAAGGCCCGGCTGCTGGAGACCGTCCGCCACCAGGCGACCCACGACGCGCTCACCGGGCTGCCCAACCGGGTGCTGTTCCTCGAGCGGCTCGCCGGTGCGCTGGCCGCTACCGGCCCGGAGCAGCACGTGGGCGTGCTGTTCTGCGACCTCGACCGGTTCAAGGCGGTCAACGACTCCCTCGGGCACGCCGCCGGGGACGAGCTGCTCCGCCAGGTCGCGGCCCGGTTGCGGGCGGCGGTGCGTCCCGGCGACACGGTGGGCCGGCTCAGCGGCGACGAGTTCGCCGTCCTGCTCCCCGCCCTGGCCCGCGCCGACGACGCCGACCGCGTCGTCGCCCGCGTCCTCGGCTGCTTCGACGAGACCTTCCGGCTCGAGGGCACCGCGGTGGCCGTCGGGACCAGCATCGGGGTCGCCGTCCACAGCGGGGAGTGGGGCGCCGCCGACGACCTGCTGCGCGCTGCCGACTCGGCCATGTACCGGCACAAGCACGCCGGTCGGGCCGGCGCGGACGCCCCCGAGGAGGGTTAGCCGCGCAGGCGGGCGCGCAGGGCCGCCTGCTCCTCGGCGCCGAAGCCGTGCTCGGTCAGCCAGCCCACCGGGCCGTCGTGCCGCTCGTCGAGCAGGGCCAGCAGGCGGTCCATCGTCTCCGCGCGCGGGGTGTGGCTGGCCACGCCGCGGGTGGTCATGTCCTCCGCGTAGGTGGGAGAGGCGGCGAGCTTGGCCACCAGCGCGTCGATCACCTCGGCGGTCAGCGCGTAGTCAGCGACGATCTCCTCGTGCGGGACGCCCGCGACCGCCAGGGAGAACATGACGACCACCCCGGTCCGGTCCTTCCCGGCCGCGCAGTGCACCACGGCCGCGCCGTCCGAGCCGGCGGCCAGGGCGCGCAGCGCACCGAGCACGTTGTCCGGGCGGTGGGCCAGGTAGCCCAGGTAGGAGCGCACCGCCGGCGGCTCCTCCTGGTCGCTCGCGGCCACCTGCCGCGGCAGGATCGACTCGGCCCAGTCGGCGGGCAGCTCCGGCAGGTCGGCCTCCTCGACGGCGAAGACGTCGGTGTGGTGGCCCCGCTCGGGCAGCAGGCTGAAGTGCCGGTGGGTCACCGCGGGCACCGCCCGCAGCGGGCCGCGGCCCTCCAGCAGCACCTCCGCCGTCGTGCGCAGGTCGATGACCTCGCGCAGCCCGACCTCGTCGACCAGCCGCCGGACGTCTGTGTCGCTGAGCGTCTGCAGGTTGTCGCTGCGCAGGATCCGGCCGGGCAGCGTCGTCCCGCCGTCGGCGGTGGGCAGCCCCCCGAGGTCGCGGGTGTTCGTCGTCCCGTCGAGCAGCAGCCAGCGGTCGGTGCGGGTGGAGGTCACCCTCCGACGGTACGTCCGGCCGGCGACGGGACGGGGTCGGCCGGGGGAGTGCCGAGCAACGCGCCGGTGACGGCGAGCAGGCGGGTGCGCAGGGCGGCGCCGCGGCCGGCGAACCCGCGCTGCAGCGCGGCGTACTCGGCCCGGCCCTCGGCGGTCTCGATGCGCACCGGCTCGCGCCCGGAGCTGCGCAGGTCGTAGGGGGAGGCGCGCATGTCCAGCTCGCGGACGTCCCGGGCCAGCTCGAAGCAGTCCAGCAGCAGCTCACCGGGCACGGCGGGACCGAGCTTGGTCGCCCACTTGTAGAGGTCCATGGTCGCGTGCAGGCAGCCGGGCTGCTCCAGGTCGGGCTGGCGGGCGCGGGTCGGCTGCAGGCTGTTCCGGCCGACCGCCGCGGGGGTGAAGAACCGGAAGGCGTCGAAGTGGCTGCACCGGATCGGGTGCGCCTCGACGACGGCGTCCGTGCCGGCCTGCCCCAACCGCAGCGGGAGCGGGTGCCGGCGCTCGTCGGCCCGGTAGACCATCGCCCACTCGTGCAGCCCGAAGCAGCCGGTGAAGGCCGGCCGGGCGGCGGTGGCGGCCATCAGCCGGTGCACGAAGCCGACGGTGTCGCCGCGGTCGGCGAGGAAGGCGGCGGGATCCAGCGCCACGGTGTCCCCGTCGTCCCGGTACCACCGCCACGCGGCGTGCGGTGCGGGGGACGCCAGGGCCGTGCCGGCGCCGGGGTGCCAGCGCCGCAGCACCGACGGGCGGGTCGAGTAGTACTCGTAGAGGAAGTCCTCGACCGGGTGCCGCTCGCCGGTGGCCCGGCGGGCCCGGTGCCCGGCGGTCAGCGCGTCGGCCCGCTCCGCGTGCGCCGCCGACCGCGCCGTCCAGACCTCGCGGGGGAGTCGGTCGGGCTGCACCGGTCCAGCGTAGGAGGGGCGCCGGGGACCTCCGTCCCGCGCTCGGCGGACCGGTGGTGTGCGGGCGTGGCACGTCCGGCCGCGGGAACGCGCCGGGGGTGCACACCGCCTCAGGGCCGGCCGGTCGGCGGCGCGGCGGTGCTCAGTGGGCGCTCCACCCGCCGTCCATGACCAGCGAGCTGCCGGTGACCGAGGCCGCCGCCGGCGAGCACAGGTAGGCCACCGCCTCGGCGACCTCCTCCGGCTCGATCAGCCGCTTGACCGCCGCGGGTGCCAGCATCACCTGCTCCACGACCTGGTCCTCCGACAGGCCGTGCGCCTTCGCCTGGTCGGCGATCTGCCCCTCGACCAGCGGCGTGCGCACGTAGGCGGGGTTGACGCAGTTGGAGGTGACCCCGTGCGGCGCCCCCTCCAGGGCGACCACCTTGGACAGCCCCTCGAGGCCGTGCTTGGCGGTGACGTAGGCGCTCTTGTAGGCCGAGGCGCGCAGCCCGTGGATGGAGCTGATGTTCACGATCCGCCCCCAGCCGCGCCCGTACATGTGCGGCAGCGCGCCCCGGATCAGGCGGAACGGGGCCTCCAGCATCAGCCGGAGGATCAGCGAGAACCGGTCCACGGGGAACTCGTGCACCGGTGCCACGTGCTGCAGCCCGGCGTTGTTGACCAGGACGTCGACGTCGAGGTCGAGGGCGTCGAGGCCGTCGAGGTCGGTGAGGTCGACCGCCAGCGCGGTGCCGCCCACCTCCGCGGCGACGGCCTTCGCCGCCTCGCCGTCCCGGTCGAGCACCACCACGGAGGCGCCGGCCGCCGCCAGCCGGGCCGCGCAGGCCCGCCCGATCCCCGAGGCGCCGCCGGTCACCAGCGCCCGCCGTCCCGCCAGCCCGCCTGCTGCGTCCATGGCCGTCACCGTAGGCCGGGAGCTCGCGGTGCTGCACGTCGTGCGGCCCACGCCCCCGGCCCTGCGCCGGGGAGGCCGCCGACACCGGACGGCAGAGGGCGATCGGGGCCCAACGACCGCCTCCTGAGGTGACGGCCTCCTTCGCCGGCCTTCCTCTCCTCATGGCCGGCGCCGGTCACCGGATCGAGAACGCCCGCAACTCGCCGATCCGCCGCAACCCCGGGATGCTGTGGCCGGAACCACGGCAGCGAGGGGGTGATCGTGGATCTGCGCAGTCGTCCCTGGGCCCTGCCGGCTGCAGCGCGGCGCCGAGCCGCGTACCGCCGACGGCCACCCGCACGCGGCCTCCTCGGGGGTCGCGCCCCGTGTCCTGGGGAGGGCCGCTGGCCTGTCGTCCGGTCGCCTCCCGCGCCGCCGCTGCACCAGTTGCGAACGCTGAGCCGGCCGCCCATGAGCTGCCGGCCTCTCGATCGCCGGGGGGCTCGCGCCCCCCGGCCGGAGACATCCAGAACCTGACCAGATCCTGCACGCGCAGAGGGGATGAGCATTGTCCAGGTCTCACCAGGAAGCCGCTGTCCCGCCGGGGTCACGCACGTCCATCGTCAAGGTCGTCGGCGCCAGCCTCGTCGGGACGACCGTGGAGTGGTACGACTTCTTCCTCTACGGCTCGGCTGCCGCGCTGGTCTTCAACAAGCTGTTCTTCCCCGACTTCGACCCGCTCGTCGGCACGCTGCTCGCGTTCGCGACGTACGCGGTGGGCTTCGCGGCCCGGCCGATCGGTGGGGTGATCTTCGGGCACTTCGGCGACAAGGTCGGGCGCAAGAAGATGCTGGTCATCACGCTGATGCTGATGGGCGGCGCGACCTTCCTCATCGGCCTGCTGCCGACCTACGGGGCGATCGGCGTCTGGGCGCCGATCCTGTTGATCCTGCTCCGACTGGTGCAGGGCTTCGCTCTGGGTGGGGAGTGGGGCGGGGCGGTGCTGATGGCCGCCGAGTACGGCACGCCGGAGCGACGCGGGTACTGGGCCTCCTGGCCGCAGGCCGGTGCGCCGGCGGGCAACCTCCTCGCCGTCGCCGTCCTCGCGCTGGTCTCGGCGGTGACCGACGCCCAGCAGTTCGAGTCCTGGGGCTGGCGCATCCCGTTCCTGCTCAGCGCCGTGCTGGTGGCCGTGGGCCTGTGGATCCGGGTCTCGATCGAGGAGTCGCCGGTCTTCCAGGCCGCCCGGGAGCAGACCGCCAAAGCGGAGGAAGCTCCCAAGCTGCCCGTGGTCCAGGTGCTGCGCCAGTACCCCCGGGAGATCATCCTGGCGATCGGCGCCCGCCTGGCGGAGAACATCGGCTACTACATCTTCACCGCGTTCGCGCTGGCCTATGCCACCGGTGAGGCGGGCGTACCGCGCGGCACGGCGCTGAACGCGGCGCTCGTCGCCTCCGCGATCCACTTCGGTGCCATCCCCGTGATGGGTGCGTTGTCCGACCGGTTCGGCCGCCGGCCGGTCTACCTGGCCGGCGCCGTGGGCGTCGGGGTGTGGGGCTTCGTCTTCTTCACCCTGTACGACTCGCAGTCGTTCCTGCTGCTCGCGATGGCCGGCACGATCGGCCTCGTCTTCCACGCAGCGATGTACGGGCCGCAGGCGTCCTTCTTCTCCGAGCTGTTCTCCACCCAGGTGCGCTACAGCGGCCTGTCGGTGGCGGGACAGGTGTCCTCGATCGTGGCCGGGAGCCTGGCGCCGATCATCGCGACCGCGCTGCTCATCGAGTACGGCAGGTCCCTCCCGATCTCGCTGTACCTCGCCGGTGCCGCGGTACTCACCGCGATCGCCGTCCTGCTCAGCCGGGAGACCGCGCGCAGCGACCTGACGCGGGATCCCGCCGCCGACCGGGCGGCGGTCGGCGCCGGCCGGCGCTGAGCCCCGCACACACACGGGCCGCCCACGACACGTCGTGGGCGGCCCGTCGTGGTGCTGGTCCGGGTCGTGCGCCTCCCTCAGTCGGGGACGTTGCCGGGGCGCACGATGCCGTCGTCGGTCTGGGCGTCGTCGTCGGTGGTGAGGGTGACGTCGCGCTCGCTGCCGTCCGAGCGGTCCTCGCCCGGGACGCCGTCGACCATGTTGGTGTTCGTGGGCCCGTTCGTGGTGTCGGGCGACTCGCGGTAGCCGGTGGGGTCGGACTCGCTCATCAGGTGTCTCAGCCTCCCGATCGTGGGGTGGGGTCCTGGACCTCGCCGGACGGGCCGGAGGTCCGGGCGCGGGCGACGTCGCTGTCGGCGCGGGCAGGCAGGTCGTCGTCGGAGGCGGCGTCCCGCTCGACCGCCTCGTCCCGGGTCAGCGGGACGTCCTCGAACGAGGACCCCGTGTCGCTGTTGTCACCGGTGCCGGACGCGGTGGGCACGCCCTGCTGGATGCGGTCGCTGCCCTGGGGGTCGGTCACGGGGGCCTCCTGTCGACGGCGCTGTCCTCCCGCCCATGCCCGGTGACCCGCCCCTGAAACGGCCGACGGCCGCCGCGGTGACGGATCAGAAGGCGGCCTCGTCGACCGCCATCAGCGCGTTGTCGGTGTGCTCGACGACGACCCGCTCGGCGGACAGGCGCGGCAGCACCTGGGTGCAGAAGAAGCGGGTGGCGGCCAGCTTGCCCTCGTAGAAGTGCCGGTCCCGCTCGCCGACCTCGCCGGCCAGCGCGGTGAGCGCGACCTCGGACTGGCGGACCAGCAGCCACGCGGTGACCAGGTCGCCGACGGCCAGCAGCAGCCGCGAGGTGTTCTGGCCGACCTTGTAGAGGCTGCTCGGGTCCTGCTGGGCGGCGGTGAGGTGGCCGAACATCGCCGTCAGCATCGCCTGGACCTCGCCGAGGGCGGTCCCGAGCAGGGCCCGCTCCTCCTTGAGCCGGCCGTTGCCGGCCTCGGCCTCGACCGTGGCCCGGATCTGCGTGGCCAGCCAGGTGAGCGCGACGCCGCCGTCCTTGACGACCTTCCGGAAGAAGAGGTCCTGACCCTGGATCGCGGTGGTGCCCTCGTAGAGGGTGTCGATCTTGGAGTCGCGGATGTACTGCTCGATCGGGTAGTCCTGCAGGTAGCCCGACCCGCCGAGGGTCTGCAGCGACTCGCTCGTGAGCAGCTGGGTGGCGCGCTCGGAGCCGAAGCCCTTCACGACCGGTAGCAGCAGGTCGTTGACCCGGGCGGCCAGTCGCGCGGTCTCGGTATCGCCCTCGGCCGCGGCCTGGATCGCCCGGTCGCGGGTGCTCGCGGTGTACAGGTACAGCGCGCGCATGCCCTCGACGTAGGACTTCTGCAGCATCAGCGAGCGGCGCACGTCGGGGTGGTGCGTGATGGTCACCCGCGGGGCGTCCTTGCTGGTGGCGGTCAGGTCCGCACCCTGGACGCGGGTCTTCGCGTAGTCCAGCGCCACCTGGTAGCCGGCCGAGAGGGTGGCGATGGCCTTGGTGCCGACGAACATCCGCGCGTACTCGATGATCCGGAACATCTGCGCGATGCCGTCGTGCACGTCGCCGACCAGCCAGCCCCTCGCCGGCACCGGGCCGTCGCCGAAGGTCAGCTCGCAGGTCGTGGAGACCTTCAGGCCCATCTTCTTCTCGACGTTGGTGACGTACACGCCGTTGCGCTCGCCGAGCGCGCCGGTCGCGAGGTCGACGTGGAACTTGGGGACGACGAACAGCGACAGCCCCTTGGTCCCCGGCCCGGCGCCCTCGGGGCGGGCCAGCACCAGGTGGACGATGTTGTCCGACAGGTCGTGCTCGGCCGAGGTGATGAACCGCTTCACGCCGGTGATGTGCCAGGAGCCGTCGGGCTGCGGCACGGCCCGGGTGCGCCCGGCGCCGACGTCGGAGCCGGCGTCGGGCTCGGTGAGCACCATCGTGGCGCCCCAGCGCTTCTCGACCACCAGCTCGGCCAGGCGCTTCTGGTCCGGGGTGCCCAGCTCGTACAGCGTCGCGCCGAACGTCGGGCCCGAGCCGTACATGAAGACGGCGGGGTTGGCCCCCAGGATCATCTCGTAGGCCGCCCAGCGCAGGGCGACGGGAGCGCCGAAGCCGCCGAGCTCGTCGGGCAGGTCCAGGCGGAACCACTCGCCGTCCTGCAGGGCCCGGAACGACCGCCGGAAGCTCTCCGGCAGGGTCACCGAGGAGGTGGCGGGGTCGAACACCGGCGGGTTGCGGTCGGCGTCCTCGAAGGAGGCGGCCAGCGGCCCCTCGGCCAGCCGGCGGATCTCGGCCAGCACGCCGCGCGCGGTCTCGGCGTCCATCTGCTCGAACGGGCCGGTGCCGAAGCGGTGCCTGGTGTCCAGGAACTCGAAGAGGTTGAACTCCAGGTCCCGCAGGTTCGCGGTGTAGTGGCTCATGGCGGATGGCTCCCGTGCTCCGTGCCGGCGCGTTCGTACTGGCTGGTAACAAACGCTATTACCGGCCGGTAACCGCGAGCAAGATCCTCCTCCGGTCGGGGTGTCCTGAGCCCGGTCGCGAGGTGGTTGACCCCCGTCTCCGGGCGGCAGGACACTGGCCGCCTCGTGGAGGGGGGACCTGCCATGGCATGGAACCTCAGGGGCGGCTACGCCGAGACCTGCTCGTGCGAGCTGATGTGCCCGTGCAACCTCTCGTTCGACCACGGCGCCACCTACGACTACTGCCGGGCGACCCTCGCCTTCGACATCCGCGAGGGCCAGATCGACGGCACCGACGTCCGGGGCCGCCGGGTCGTGACGATCATCGACACCCCCAAGGTCATGACCGAGGGCAACTGGCGGATCGGGATGTACGTCGACGACCAGGCCACCGACGAGCAGTTCGACAAGCTGGTCAAGGTCTTCGGGGGCCAGCTCGGCGGGCCGATGGCGGCGCTCGCCCCGCTCGTGGGCGAGATCGTCGGCGTGGAGCGGGCGGCGATCGACATGCGCGACGACGGTCTGCTGCACAGCGTGCGCGTCGGGGACGCCATCGACTTCGAGATCCAGGACATCGTCCCCTTCGGTGTCGAGACCGGTCAGCCGGTGCGCTTCGCCGGCGCGTTCCACCCGGTCGCCCCGGACCTGACGATGGCCGAGGCCCGGCGCTCGCGGATCGACGCCTTTGGCATCTCCTACGAGGGCAGGACCGGGGTGTCCCACGCCGACTTCGCCTGGTCCGCCTGACCCATGAGCGTCCGGGCGCAGGAGCGCGTACCGGACGGTGGCCTCGGGCCCGCCTTCGCCGCCGTCCGTGTCCGGCTCGGGCTCGTCGCCGCGCTGTTCGCGCTCGCCGCCGTGGGCTGGTGGTGGACGGCCCGGCAGATGCGGGGCATGGACGAGGGGCCGTGGAGCGCCCTGGGGACGCTGGGCTGGTTCCTCGGGGTCTGGGTCGTGATGATGGCCGCGATGATGTTCCCGTCGGTCGCCCCGACGGTCGCGCTGTACTCCCGCATGACCCGGCGGCGGTCGCCGGTCTCGCCCCTGCTGTTCGCAGCGGGCTACCTGGTCACCTGGACCGCCGCCGGACTGGTCGCCTTCGCGCTGGCGGCGACCGTGGACCTGCTGGCCGGGGACGTCCTCGCGTGGGACCGCGCGGGCCGGTGGGTCGCAGGGGCCACGCTCCTCGTGGCGGCGGTCTACGAGCTGACCCCGCTCAAGGACGTCTGCCTGGGCAAGTGCCGCAGCCCGCTCGGCTTCCTGCTCGGCTCCTGGCGGGAGGGCCGCCGGGGCGCGCTGCGGATGGGGGCGCAGAACGGCGCGTGGTGCGTCGGTTGCTGCTGGGCGCTGATGGCGTCGCTGTTCGCCCTGGGGGTCATGAGCGTCGTCTGGATGGCCGTGGTCGCCGGCCTGATCGCCGTGGAGAAGACGCTGCCGTGGCGCCGGGTGGCCACCTACGGGACGGCGGCGCTGCTGCTCGTCCTCGGCGTCCTGGTGCTGACCGCCCCCGACGCGATCCCGGCCCTCACCGTCCCCGGTGGGGACATGGCCGGCGAGATGCCGGTGATGGGCGGCTAGCTGCCCGGGTCAGCGGTTGCGGCGGCGGGCGCGCGTCACCAGGCCGGCCAGCCAGACGAGCAGCCCGCCCAGCGCGGCGGCGATGAGCAGCGCCAGGACGAGCGGGGCCTGCACGTTGCCGAACACGAGGCTGACGTCGACGGTCTGGGTGTTGAAGACGACGAACAGCACGAGGATCACCGTCACGAAGAGCAGCAGCGCCAGGGCCAGGGTGCGGCTGACCGCCCGGCCGGCGGACCGGGCCGGGGACGTCGTCCGTCCGGTCGTGGCCGGGGTCGGACCGGCCGGACCGGGGCCGGTCGCCGGGCCGGAGGAGGTCCCGGGGGCAGCCGGGGCGCGCAGCGGGTCGGGTCCAGGCGAGGTCACGGTTCGAGTCTGCGGGTCGGGGCCGCCGGGCGCGAGGTCAGCGCTGCGCGTCCGGCTCGGTTCCCGCGGGCGGGTAGCTCGGGCCGGCGACCCCGTCGGCGGGCCCCTCGCCGCCGCCCTGTGACTCCGGGTCGGCCGGCGGGGCCACGTCCCCACCGAGGGGGCGGACGTCGCGCTCGTCGTCGGGCGTCGGCATGGTCACGCCCCGAGTCTGCGACGGGAGGCGGAGGACCGCTAGCGGGCTCCCGCCGGCCGGATGCGCGGTTGCCCGGGCGGGGACGGCGTCCCCAGACTGCTGCCCACCACCGATCCCCCGGAGCTGCCCGTGACACCGCCCCCTCGTTCCTTCTCCGCCGAGGCGACCGCGCACGCCGCCCGCGCCGCCCGCCTGGACCTGGCCGCCGAGCGGCACGAGTCGGTCGGCGCCTTCCTCGGCGAGATGTACGCGCTGATCGACCGGCTCGACGACGTCCCGCTGGGGGAGACGCCGCCGGCCACCGCCTTCGACGCCCGCTGGGAGGCCTGACCCGTGCAGCCGTTCGAGCTGGACCTGACCACCGCCGCCGAGGAGATCGCGGCCGGCCGGCTCTCGCCGGTGGAGCTCACCGACTCGGTGCTGGCCCGCATCGAGGCCACCGAGCCGACGATCACCGCCTTCGCCCACGTCTGCGCCGACCTCGCCCGGGACCAGGCCGTCGCGGCGGAGAAGGAGATCGCCGAGGGCCGGTACCGGGGGCCGCTGCACGGCATCCCGCTGGGCGTGAAGGACCTGTACGACACCGCCGGCATCCCGTCGACGTCCAGCTCGCAGGTGCGCGCCGGCCACGTCCCGGACGCCGACGCGGTCGCCGTGGAGCGGCTGCTCGCGGCCGGGATGGTCATGGTCGGCAAGACCCACACCCACGAGTTCGCCTACGGCGGGCGGACGCACACCACCCGCAACCCGTGGGATCCCACCCGAATCCCCGGCGGGTCCAGCGGGGGCTCGGGCGCCGCCGTCGCGGCCGGCTCCTGCCTGGTCGCGCTGGGCACCGACACCGCCGGGTCGATCCGGATCCCGGCCAACCTCTGCGGCACGGTGGGGCTCAAGCCCACCTACGGGCGGACGTCGCGGCGCGGGGTGGCCTCGCTGTCCTGGTCGCTGGACCACGTCGGGCCGCTCTCCCGGAACGTGCGCGACAGCGCCCACGTGCTCGACGCCATCGCCGGGCACGACCCGCTCGACCCCGCCTCGGTCGACGTGCCGGTGCCGGGCTACGCGGCCGCGATCACCGGCGACGTGCGCGGGCTGCGGGTCGGCGTCCCCACGAACTACTTCTTCGACCACGTCACCGAGGACGTCGCGGCGTCGGTGCGGACGGCGGTGGGCGTGCTCGAGGGCCTCGGCGCGCAGCTGCGCGAGGTGACCATCCCCTACCCCGACCAGGTCATCGGCGCGGAGTGGGCGATCTCATGCCCGAGGCGGCGGCCTACCACCAGGACGCGCTGCGGGGCATCGCCGACCTCTACCGCCCGGAGACCCGCCTGCTGCTGGAGGCCGGCGAGCTGATCCTGGCCACCGACTACATCAAGGCGCTGCGGGTGCGGACGCTGATGAAGCAGGCCTGGGCGCAGCTGTTCGCCGACGTCGACGTCGTCGTCGCGCCCGTCCAGCCGTTCGTCGCCCCCGTCGTCGACCAGATGGACGTGACCTGGGCGGACGGGACGACCGAGGCGGTGGACCTGGCGATGGTGCGGCTCACCTCGCCGGCGAACCTGACCGGGCTGCCGGCCCTGGCACTGCCCACCGGCTTCGACCCGGCGGGGCTGCCGCTGGGGATGCAGCTGATCGGCCGGCCGTTCGACGAGGCCACGCTGCTCGACGTCGGCTGCGCCTACGAGGCCGCCACCGACGTCGTCGGCCGCATCGCCCCCGTGGGTTGAGGGTCCTGGCGTCCCGGTCGCGGGGCCCGGAGGGGCCCCGGCCGAGGCGCCGGTTCGGCTCAGCGCAGCAGGGGGACGGCACCCGGTGGTGGTGTCGGCCGGAGCCCGACGGTGTGTCCGCCCCGGGCCTCGTCAGTCGTCCAGGGCCGGGCCGGCCTCGTGGTGCGGGTGGCCCGCGGTGCGTTCCCGCTGCTTCATCCGGGCCTCGAAGACGTGCCGGTCACCGCCGGCCAGCTCGGTGCGGGCCCGCTCGTCGAAGGCGCGGAAGACCGACCAGTAGGTGGCGTCGTAGTCCTCGACGATCTGGAAGGTCCACCGGTCGGCGATGACGTTGCGGCCGACCAGGTCGCGGTCGAGGTCGTCGGCCAGCTCGGTGTGCCCCGCCTTGCGGAACAGCTCGACGGCGTCCTGCAGGAGCAGGTCGGCCTTCCCCGAGTGCTGGTGGAAGCCGTAGAGCTGGCCGCGGGCCTGCTCGATGGTCTCCAGGGCCTCGGAGAGCTTGCCGAGGCCCTCCACGGTCGTGTCGTCGAGGTCGGGCCGGCTGCGGTCGCTGCTCACCGGTCCATCCTGCGGTGGGCACGCCGGTCGCGCTGCACGACCGCGGAGGAGCGGGCCTCCGGGGCGGGGCGGCCGGGGCGGGGTCCCGCCCCCGCTCCCGCTCCCGCTCCCCGTTGATCACGGGGTTGTTGCCGGCGACACGGCGGGACACGCCGGGGGGACCCGCAACGTGCCCATGATCAACGCGGGGGTCGAAACGCAGGGGTCGAACGCGGGGGCCTCCAGCGGCGGCCGCCGCGTGCTCAGCGGCCGCCGGGTCCTCAGCGGCCGGCGATGGCGGCGTCGATGAGCCGCTCGGCGAGCTCGCGGCCGTGGGCGGCCGGGCCGTCGGGGCCCAGCAGGCCACCGGAGAGGTACATGCCGTCGATGATCAGGTGCACCTGGGCGGCGAGGTCGTCACCGCCGCCGGGCACGAGCTCGTCGGCCAGGCGCTCCAGGCGGCCGTGCAGCTCGAACTTGTAGTCCGCGGCCGCGCTGCGCGCCGGGTGCTGCGGGTCGTCGTACTCGCTGCTGACGTTGGTGAACGGGCACCCGCGGAAGCCGGTGCGGGTCACGTCCCGCTCGACGGCGTCCACGACCGAGAGCAGCGCGGCCCGCGGGTCTCCCTCGAGCCGGACGAGCTCGGCGTCGATGAAGGCCAGGACGGTGGCGGCCTTGCGGGCCAGGTAGGCGCCGACGAGGTCGTCCTTGCTCTTGAAGAGCCGGTAGACCGTCATCTTCCCCAGGCCGGTCTCGCGGACCAGCTCGTCCATCCCGACGCTGCGGGAGCTGCGGCCGGAGAACAACCGCTCGGCGGTGTCCAGGACGATGGCCTGCCGCTCGGCCCGGCTCCGGCGGACGGGAGCCGCGGCGTCGTCGGCGGCGAGGGGGAGGGCGGCTGCGGTCACGCGGGGGATGCTGCCCCAGCGCGTGACGGATCAGTTCGCGGCACGCCGCGCAGTGCGCACGAGTGGTTGCAGTGAGTGACGAGAGGCGTCCGGGCAAGCCGGGACCCGGGGGATCGGTGGGACTCGTGTGACGATGCGTGAAGGAGGACCCCCTGCCCCCGTCACTCGCGAGCTCGCGGCGGGACCCTGCCGGGGGGCCTGCGTCAGGCTCGGCGCACCCGGCGCGGGTTGGCCAGCAGTCGGGCCACCGGGACGGCCGAGGCCCGCTGGGCCTGCGACTCGTCGGCCTGACGCTCGGTCGGGGTCTCGTCGGCTACGTGCATGTCGCGCTGCGTGTCCTCCATGCCACCCAGCGTCCCCCGTGGGCGTGGCCCGGAAACAGACCCGGAACGGTGAATTGTAGCCGAAACGCTGAGATATCCGTCACTGCGCGTACACGCCGCGCCCTAGGAGAGGGCCGCGACGACGGGATCCCACGCACCCGGCCGGGTCGCCTCCACCGGCACGCTGAACCGGTCGACCAGCCCCTCGAACCGGGCCCGCACCGCGCGACCGACGTCGGCGGGACCGGCCACGACGGCGAACGCGTCCAGCACCTCGTCGTCGACCAGGTCGCGCATCGCCGTCCACCGGTCCTCGCTGCGCCCGACCGACAGGGCGTGCAACTCGTCGGCGAGCGCGCCCCAGCCGTGCAGTTCCAGCACCGGCCGGTAGGCGGGCGTGCTGCCGTAGAAGGCGATCCGGGCGCGGACGTCGTCGGCCGCGGCGGCCCGCTCCTCGTCGGTGGCGCCGGTGACGACGAACCCGGGCAGGCAGACGGTGAGCTGCTCCCGGGACCGGCCGGCCGCGGCCAGCCCCTCCTCGAGCGCCGGCAGGGTCCGCTCCCGCAGGTAGCGCGCCGTGGTGAAGGAGTGCGCGAACAGGCCGTCGGCCACCTCGCCGGCCAGCCGGGTCATCCCGGGGCCGACCGCGGCCAGGTACACCGGCGGTGCGCCCCACCGGTGCGGCTCCGGGCTGAACACCGGCGTCATGAGCGTGTGCCGGTAGCTCTCCCCGCGGAAGTGCAGGCGGGTGCCCTCCTGCCAGGCCGACCAGATGGCGTGCAGCGCGGCCACGTACTCCCGCATCCGCGGCACCGGTGCGCTCCACGGCATGGAGAACCGCCGCTCCACGTGGGCGCGGACCTGCGTGCCCAGGCCGAGCACGAACCGGCCGCCGGTGTAGCGCTGCAGGTCGTACGCCGTCCCGGCCACGGTCATCGGCGAGCGCGCGAAGGCGACCGCGATCGCCGTCCCGACCTGCAGCCGCGTGGTCGCGCGGCCGGCGACCAGCAGCGGCAGGAACGGGTCGTGAGCGGTCTCGGACGTCCAGACGCCGGCGAAGCCCCGCCGCTCGAGGTCCCGGGCGAGCTCCGGGACGGCGTCGAGGTCGGCGGTCAGCGTGGCGTCGAGCAGCACGGCCCCGGAGCCTCCCGCACGCCGGGGCCGGACCGCCAGCGCGGGCTCAGTCGCCGTCGGTGGAGGTGTCGGCTCCCTCGGCGGGCTCGTCGGGGTGGGGCGTGCGTCCGCTGGTGGGCTGCTCGCCCTCGGGGTCGCCCTCGGCGCGCTCGGCGCTGCGCGGCGGGCGGGCCGGGTCGGTCTGCGCGGGATCGGTCACGGGGTACCTCCTGGCGTCGGTGTCCTCCGGGCGTGTGCCCCGGCGCCCGGGCAGGAAACCGTCAGCCCGCCGCGGCGGCCACCGGGAGCCGCGCGCGCAGCGCCGCGACCTCGGCGGGGCCGGGCAGCGCGCCCCGGGCGCCGCGCGCGGTCGTCGACAGGGCGGCGGCGGTGACCGCGGCGGCGACCGCCTCGGCCGGGGCGGCACCCTCGGCCAGGGCGACGGCGAGGGCGCCGCAGAAGCAGTCGCCGGCCCCGGTGGTGTCGACGGCGCGGACCGGCGGAGGCGGCTGCAGCAGGGCGGGGCCGTCCGCGGCCACGAGCAGGGCGCCCCGCGCACCGAGGGTGACCACGACGGTCGCCGTCCCGAGGCCGCGGGCCAGCGCGGCCAGGTCGGCGGGGGACCGGTCGCCCGGCCCGGCGCCGGCCAACTGCAGCAGCTCGTGCTCGTTGGGCACCAGGACGTCGACCCGGGACAGCAGCTCCGGCGGCAGCGGCTGCGGCGGCGCGGGGGTGAGGACGACGGTGCCGCCGGCGACCGACGCCGCGGCCGTCACCGTGGCCAGCGGGACCTCCAGCTGGAGCAGCACCACCCGCGCCCGGCGGACCGGCGCCACGTCGACGTCCGCGGGCACCAGCTCGGCGTTGGCCCCGGGGACGACGACGATCAGGTTCTCCCCGCTGCCCTCCTCGACCGGGATCGTGGCGCTCCCGGTCGGTGCCTCGGGGGTGCGCCGCACGTGCCCCACGTCCACGCCCGCATCGGCCAGCGCGGCCAGCTGCCGGTCCCCGGCGGGGTCGGCGCCGACCCGGCCGACCATCACCACGCCCCCGTCGGCGGACAGCCGCCCCGCGGCCGCGGCCTGGTTGGCGCCCTTGCCGCCCGGCGCGAGCACGGTGCCCTGCCCCACGACGGTCTCGCCGCGGCCGGGCAGCCGGTGCACCCGCACCAGCACGTCCTCGTTGAGGCTGCCGACGACGGTCACGGACACGCGGTCAGCTCTACCAGACGCCGGCTCACTCCCGCGGCTGCCGGCGCTCGCGCAGGCGCAGGGGCAGGACGTACCAGGCCACCACCCCGACGGCCACGACGAACGCGCACCCGACGACCGCCGGCCAACGGCCGAGGACGACGTCGAGCACGAGCAGGACCGCGCTGGTGATGCCGAGGAACAGCAGGCCCAGCCCGATGCGCAGGGCGAGGTCGGCGAAGGCGACCAGCTCGGCCTTGCGCCTCTGCCGGAACAGCGTGCGGTGGAAGGACACGGGGGCGATCAGCACCAGGGTCGCGGTCGCCGTGCTCAGCAACGTGATCGTGTAGACGGTCGTGGCGAACGCGCCCTGCTCCTCGAACCGGCTGGTGAAGGCCAGGGTGAGCAGGAAGGCGAAGAGGATCTGCACGCCGGTGATCGCCACCCGCATCTCCTGCAGCAGCTCGGCGAGGTTGCGGTCGAGCACCTCGTCCGGCCGCTGCCCGCGGAGCAGGGCGGTCTGCTCCACGTCGGTCCGTTTCCACGCCACGCTGCTGCGGTACCGCGAGGGCGCCGCCCCAACCACCCGACCCGCGGAGGCCACGCATGAGCGAGGACCGGGACGCCGTCCGGCGCGAGTTCGGCGAGGCCGTGAACATGACCGCCACGGAGCTGGCCGACTGGCTGGACACCGAGGAGTCGCAGTCGGTCGGGCAGAAGGACGGCGGGTCGGAGTCCACCGGCCACGCCTCGGGACGGCGGATCGTCGAGCTGCTGCGGACCAAGAAGGACGACCTCACCGACGACGACCTCGCGCACATGCGCAAGGTGCACGGCTACGTGCAGCGGCACCTGGCCCAGGAGCCGAAGAAGGAGGACGTCGAGACCTCCACGTGGCGGTACTCGCTGATGAACTGGGGGCACGACCCGCTGAAGAAGGGGTAGAGCGTGCCTGTTCTGCGCCGGAACGACCCCGCCCAGTACGAGCAGCTCGCCGACCAGTGGTGGGAGGCCTCCGGCGGCTTCGCGATGCTGCACTGGCTGGCCGCCTCCCGCGCCGAGCACCTCCCGCCCGCGGCCTCCCCCGGCGCGGTCCTGGTCGACCTGGCCTGCGGCGGCGGGCTGATGGCGCCGCACGCCGCCCGGCTGGGCTACCGGCACGTCGGGGTCGACCTGGGCCTGGCCGGGCTGGCCGTCGCGCGGGAGCACGGCACGCTGCCGGTGCGCGGGTCGGTGCTGGCCGTCCCCCTGGTCGACGGCTGCGCGGACGTCGTCGTGGCCGGGGAGATCCTCGAGCACGTCGAGGACGACGTCGCGGTGCTCGCCGAGTGCGCCCGGCTGCTGCGCCCCGGCGGGACGCTGGTCATCGACGCCATCGCCGACACCCGGCTGGCCGAGCTGCTCGCCGTCCGGCTGGGCGAGCGGGTGCCCGGCGGGCCGCCGCCGGGCATCCACGACCCGCGGCTGTTCGTCGACCGCCGCCGGCTGCTCGCCGCCGCGGACCGGCTGGGCCTGGAGCTGCGCCTGGTCGGGCTGCGCCCGTCCCTGCGGGACACCGTGGCCTGGCGGCTGGGCCGGCGGGAGGGCGTCCGGATGCGGCCGCTGCCGACCACCGCCGTCCTCTTCGCCGGCTACGGCCGGAAGCGGTGATGCGGCGGGAAGCGCAGGTCGCCCGTACCGTCGGCCCATGACGCCGAGCCCGAGCGCCCCGGAGACGGCGCCGTGAGCACCGCGGTCGTCACCGGAGCGGGGGCCGCCCTGCCGACGACGATCGAGCAGGACGACGTCTGGGACGGGTTCTTCGCCGGCCACTACGCCGGCGTGCGGGCCGCCCGGCGGATCTTCGCCGCCTCGGGCGTTCGACGCCGGCACGCGGTGGCCAACCCGGTCGACGAGGACCTCAGCTCCTGGGGCACCGCCGCCCGCATGCAGCGATACGTGCAGGAGGCGCTGCCGCTGGGCAAGCAGGCGGTCGCCGCGGCGCTGGACGCCGCCGGGCTGCCGCCGGGCGACGTCGGCCTGTTCGCCGTCGCCACGTGCACCGGGTACGCCACCCCGGGCCTGGACATCCGGCTGGCCAGCGACCTGGGCATGCCGCCGGGGCTGCAGCGGCTGCTGGTCGGGCACATGGGCTGCTACGCGGCGATCCCGGGGCTGGCCGCGGTCGGCGACTTCGTGGCGGCCCGGTCCCGCCCGGCGGTGCTGCTGTGCTGCGAGCTGACCAGCCTGCACGTGCAGCCGGCGCAGGCCGACCTCGAGCAGGTGGTCGCGCACGCGCTGTTCTCCGACGCGGCGGCCGCGGTGGTCCTGGAGCCGGGCGCCGCCCGCGGACGCCGGCTGGCCGGGGTCGTCGCCCGCACCGACCCGTCGACGGCGGACCACATGACCTGGGACGTCACCGACCTGGGCTTCCGCATGGGCCTGTCGCCGCGGGTGCCCGACGTCCTGTCCCGCCACGTGGGCGACGTCGTCGACGAGCTGCTGACCGGCGCCGGCCTGCGCGTCGAGGACGTCGCGGGCTGGGCGGTGCACCCCGGCGGGCCGCGCATCCTCGACGTCGTCCGGGACGAGCTCGGCCTCGCGGAGCCGCAGCTGGCCGCCTCGCGCTCGGTGCTGGCCGAGCACGGGAACTGCTCCTCGGCGACGGTCCTCCTGGTGCTCGAGGCGCTGGCCGACGTCGACGGCCCGGTGGTGGCGATGGCGTTCGGGCCCGGGCTCACGTTGTACGCCGCGTTGCTGCTCCCGCAGGACCTGTTGCGGCGTGACGTCGTTCCCGGCAGCCCCTACGCTGTGTGACTCAGGTCACCCTTGGAGCGGGAGGCGGCCGGGTGGAGACGGGTCGAGTGGGCATCCGGGTCTTCCTGGTCGACGACCACGAGGTGGTCCGGCGGGGCGTGGCCGAGCTGCTCGAGGAGGACCCCGGGATCAACGTCGTCGGGGAGGCCGGGTCCGTCGCCGAGGCCCTGGCGCGGGTCCCGGCGGTCCGGCCCGACGTCGCCGTCGTCGACATGCGGCTGCCCGACGGGGACGGCGCGGAGGTCTGCCGCCGGCTGCGCGAGCGGGCGCCGGGCACGCGCAGCCTGGTGCTCACCAGCTACTCCGACGAGGACGCCGTGGCCGCCGCGATGGCCGCCGGCGCCGCCGGGTACCTGCTCAAGCAGGTGCGCGGCTCGGCGCTGGTCTCCGCCGTCCGGACGGTGGCGGCCGGGGGCACGCTGTTCGGCCAGGACGCCGCCTTCGCCGCAGCCGTGACCCGGAGCCGGCCTGCCGAGCGGGACCGCCGGCTGGCCGTCCTCACCGAGCAGGAGCGCACCGTGCTGCGGCTCATCGGCGAGGGGTTGACCAACCGCCAGATCGGGGCCCGGATGGGGCTGGCCGAGAAGACCGTGAAGAACTACACCAGCCACCTGCTGGCCAAGCTCGGCCTGGAGCGGCGCACGCAGGCCGCCATCCTCGCCACCGAGCTGCGCGACCGCTCCGGTCCCAACGGGGGTTGACCCCGCTCAGACCGGCTTGGGCAGCGGCACCACCCAGCGGATCTCCGTCCCGCGCGGCCCCGACGAGCTGGTCATGCGGCCGCCGTGCCGCTCGGCGCGGTCGGCCAGGTTGGTCAGCCCGCTGCGCACGGTCACCGAGGGCAGCCCGATCCCGTCGTCGGTGACCACGACCCGGATCTCCCCGTCCACGGTCACCGTCACCGTGACGCGGGTGGCCCGCGCGTGCTTGACCACGTTGGTGACCAGCTCCCGGATGACGGCGACCACGTCGGGGACCAGCACCCGCGGCAGGTCCTCGACGTCCCCCCGCACCCGCACGTCCGGGCGCACGCCCTGACCCCCGGTGATCGACCGGACGGTGTCCACGATGCGGCTGCGGATGGCGTCCGGGGAGGTGTCGTCGGACTCGTGCAGCTCGAAGATCGCCGACCGGATGCGGGCGATGGTGCCGTCGAGCTCGTCGACCCGCTCGGCGATGCGGGCCGCCGCGTCCGGGTGGCTGGACTCCAGCTGCCGGCTGATCCGGTCCAGCGCCAGGCCGGTGGCGAAGATCCGCTGGACGACGTGGTCGTGCAGGTCCCGGGCGATCCGGTCGCGGTCGGCCTCGACCTGCAGGCGCCGCTCTCGCTGCTGGCTGCGGGCCAGCTCTAGGGCGACCGTGGCCTGGGAGGCGAACGCCGCGGCCAGGTCGAGCGTGGACGGGTCGAACGGCTCCCGGCCGCGCAGCCGCATCGCGACCACGGTGCCCAGCGCGGGGCGGCCGCCCAGCGGGATGATCAGCGTCGGCCCGTAGTGCAGGGCCAGCTCGCCCAGCACCGGCGCGCGCCCGCCGCCGGCCGCGGAGCTGCTCGCGTCGACGAGCAGCCGCGGGATGCCCGAGCGGTGGGCGACACCGAGCTGGCTGTCGGCGAGGGGGATCCGCACCCCCTCGACGTCGTCGTCGGGGAGGCCGACCGAGACCACGACGGTCAGCACGTCGTCGTCCTCCTGGCTGGGCACCAGGACGCCGGCGGCGTCGGCCGAGCCCAGGTCGGCCACCCGTTGCGCGATCGAGCGCAGCACGCTGCCGGGGTCGGCGCCCGACAGCAGCGCCGTGGCGATCTCGCTGCCCGCCTGCGCCCACCCCCGGCGGCGCTCGGCCCACTCCACCCGCCGGGCGTTCTCGATCGCCAGCCCCGCTGTGGCGGCGAGCGCCTGCACGGCCGCCTCGTGGACGGCGGTGAACGTGCCGCCGCCGGGCTCGAGGGTCAGGAGGAGGTGGCCGAACACGGTGCCACCCACCAGCACCCGGACGCCGAGGAAGGCCTGCATCGGCGGGTGCCGGGGCGGGAAGCCGACCGCCTCCGGGTGCGTGCTGAGGTCGTCGAGCCGCACCGGGCCGGGGCGGTCGAAGAGCAGGCCGAGCACGCCCTCGCCGTTGGGGAGCTGCCCGATGCGCTCGCGGTCGGTGTCGTCCATGCCGACCACGAGGAAGCTCTCGATCCCGGCCTCGTCGGGCGTGAGCACGCCGAACGCGCCGTACGTGGCGCCGGTGCACTCCATCGCCGCCCGGACGACGGCGTGCAGCGTCGACTCGAGGCGATCGGTGCGGGCCGCTGCGCGGACGCCGGCAGACAGGCCCGGGACGGCGGTCGAGGGGGTCTCGGAGGCCTCGGCGGCGGGCGGGGTCACGGCCCGGCCGTCGGGCGGATCGAGGTGTGCGCGGGGATGCCGGCCTCCCGTCAGGCGCCGCGCGCCACGCGCCGCAGGTGCGGCCGGGGGACCGCGGGGCGCAGCAGGGTCTTCCCGTGCGCGCCGACCACGACCAGGTCGGCGCCGCGCGCGGCACCGGTGAGTGCCTCGAAGACGGGGCGCTCCAGCACCGCCGTCCGGGCGCGGCCGACCACACCGGTCTCCGCGATGGCGCGCAGCACCTGCGCCTCCAGCCGTTCCTCGGCCGCCGTCCACTCACGCCGGACCGGCCGGCGCAGCGGGTCCCCGTCGACGTCGTCGAGCACGCACACGGCCACGACCGTCGCCTCCCGGCGGGCGGCCTCGCGCAGCGCCCACACCAGGGCGCCGTACCCGCCGGCCGTGCCGTCGACGTCGACGACCAGCCACGGGTTCTGGCGCCGGGGCAGGAGCGGGGTGAGCCGGACCGGCTCGACGGGCCGGCGGTGCCCGCTGTCGTCGGGCACCGTGGCCAGGCGAGGGTCCTCGCCCCGCGGCTCGGTGGCGTGCTCCTCCGGCCCGCTGTTGGACCGGCGTGCATCCGTCATGGAGGGATCCTGAACGAGCCACGGAGGGGGCGGCAGGGACCAAGGGCCCGACGACTTCGCAGGTCGTGGCGTCCCGGAGTCGTTCCGTATTGCCCCCGAGCGCGTCACTGCGGAGCGTGAGGAGAGCAACACGGTCACGCGACACCTCCCCGGAGGTCGTCGTCCGGCACCCGGCCCACCACCACGGTGGCGTCGCGGTCGTCGTCCCGCGCCGGCTCCGCGCACAGCCCCGCCGCGGTGACGGCGGCCGCGGTGAGCGGGGCCTGGTCCCGGCTGGTCTCGACCAGCAGGACGCCCCCGGGCGCCAGCCACGGCCGCGCGCCGGCCGCCACCCGGCGGTGCAGGTCGACGCCGTCGGGGCCGCCGTCCAGGGCGGTCCGCGGCTCGTGGTCGCGCGCCTCCGGGGGCATCAGCGGGATCGCCGCGGTCGGGACGTACGGGGCGTTGGCGGTGATCACGTCGACGCGACCGCGCAGCGCCTCCGGCAGGGCGTCGTAGAGGTCGCCCTCGTGCACCCGGCCGTCGAGCGGCGCCAGGTTGCGGCGCGCGCAGCCGACCGCGACCGGGTCGACGTCGGCGGCGTGCACCTCGCCCCGGCCGAGGGCCGCCGCGACCGCGACCGCCACCGCCCCGGAGCCGCAGCACAGGTCCACGACCACCGGCGCCGGGACGCCGCGCAGCGACCGCAGCGCCAGGTCGACCAGCAGGCCGGTGCGACGGCGGGGGACGAAGACGCCCGGCTCGACGGCGATGCGGTGCCCGCAGAACTCCGCCGTGCCGAGCACCAGCTCCAGCGGCTCACCGGCCACCCGGCGGGCGACCAGCGCCTCCAGCTGCGCCGGGTCCCCGGCCGCGGAGAGCAGCAGGTCGGCCTCCTCCTCGGCGAAGACGCACCCGGCGGCGCGGAGCCTGCGGACGAGGGTCTCGGTCAGCACGATGCCGGCAGGCTACGGGAGGGAGGCGGCGCCGCTCGCCGGCGCGTCGCGGAGGGTGACCGGCGAGGGCCGGTCGGGAGAGCGGGTGACGAGAATCGAACTCGCACTGTCAGCTTGGGAAGCTGATGTTCTGCCATTGAACTACACCCGCGAGGTGCGTCCGGAAGTCTAACCGCAGTCGGCCCGGGGAGGGGAGCAGGGTCCCCCTCACGGGTCAGGCCGTGCGGATGACCACCGTCGTCCCGGCCGCGCTCGGCGTGGCGGTGATCTCGCCGACGGCGCTCATCAGCATCGAGCCGCGGCCGCGGTCCATGCTCGGCACCCGCTCGCGCCACCGGCCGTAGTCGCGCACGGCGATCTCCACGCGCCCGTCGGCCACCTCGGCCGCGACGTCGATGAACGGCTCGGTCGGCTCCTGCGCGTGCTCGACGGCGTTCGTGGCCGCCTCGCACGTCGCCAGCACCAGGTCGTAGGCGAGGTCCTCGTCGAGGCCGGCCTCGGCGAACACCGCCCGCAGGCGGCGGCGCAGCGCCGGGATCGACGAGGTGGTCGCCGGCAGCCGCCAGTGCTCCCGCACCAGTCGCCCCGACCCCGGCCGCCCCGGGGGGACGGCCGCCGGCGGCACCGTCTGCAGCGGCGGCCGCGGCCGGGGCGTGGAAGGCGGCGTGGACGGCGGCGCCGGGTCGGCCGGGGGTGGCGCGGAGACGGCCGGGACGCCGTCGCCCGCGGGCGCCGCGGCCCGCAGGAGCACCGCCCGCACCCGGCCGACGAGCTCGGCCGACCGGAACGGCTTGGCCAGGTAGTCGTCGACACCGGCGTCGAAGCCCTCGACGGCCGCCTCCTGGCCGGCCCGCGCGGTCAGCATGACCACCGGCAGCGCGCGGGTCGCCGGGTCGGCGCGCAGTGCCCGCAGCAGGCCGAACCCGTCGAGCCCCGGCATCATCACGTCGGTCACGACGACGTCGGGCCGGGCCGCCGCCACGCTCTCCAGCGCGGCGCGCCCGTCGGTCGCCGTCCGCACCGTCCAGTGCGGGGCGAGCAGCCGGGTCAGGTAGGCCCGCATGTCGGCGTTGTCGTCGACGACCAGCACGCTCTCGCCCGACGCGGCCGAGGTCTGCGGTGCCGACCGGGACGGGTCGTCGTCCCACGGGGCCACCACCGCCGCGCTCACGGTCGCCGACGGCGCGGCGAGGGTGTCGGGTGCGGCGTCCGGAGCGCCGAAGGGCACCGTGACGGTGAACGTGCTGCCGATCCCGGGCTCGCTGGACACCACGACCTCGCCGCCGTGCAGGTGGACCAGCTCGCGCACCAGCGCCAGCCCGAGGCCGGTCCCCTCCCGGCTGCGGGCCGCGGTGCCGCTGACGCGGTGGAACCGCTCGAACAGGTGCGGGAGCTCCTGGGCCGGGATGCCGACGCCGGTGTCGGCCACGCGCAGCACCAGGCGGTCGCCGTCGGCGCGCAGGGAGACGTCGATGCCGCCGACGAAGGTGTACTTCACCGCGTTGGCGACCAGGTTGAGGACGATCCGCTCCCACATCCGCGGGTCGACGTGGGCGGGGCGGCCCAGCGGCGGGCAGTCGACGGTGAGCCGCAGCCCGGCCCGCTCGGCGGCGGCGCGCAGGACGCCGGCCAGCTCGGCGGTGTACGCCGCGACGTCGGTGGCCACCCGCACCGCCGACGCCCGGCCGGCCTCGATGCTGGCGAACTCCAGCAGGTCGTTGACCAGCCGCTGCAGCCGCCGGCCGTTGCGCTCGGCGAGGGCCAGGTGCTCCCGGACGTCGGCCGGCAGCTGCGCCCCCGAGTCCTCCAGCACGTCGGCGAGCGGGCCCAGCAGCAGGGTCAGGGGGGTGCGCAGCTCGTGGCTGACGTCGGCGAAGAACGCCGTCTTGGCGCGGTCCAGCTCGGCGAGCGCCTCGGCACGCGCCCGCTGCTCGGTGTACGCCCGCGCGTTGGCCACGGCGCCGGCGAACTGGCCGGCCAGCAGCTCGTGGAAGGTCCGGTACTCGTCGTCCAGCGCGCAGTTGGGGTTCACCCCGGCCACCAGCGCGCCGACGGGCTCGGCGCCGGCCCCCGCGACCAGCGGCAGGACGACGGCGTCGCGGACCGGGTCGCCCCACGGGCCCCCGGTCACCCCGAGCGGCTCGGCGCCGTCCGGCAGCAGGGCCTCGATCCCCGCGACCTCGGCGGGCAGCAGGTCGGCGGCGCACCCGACGGTGGCCGCCCGCCGCAGCCGTCCCTGGCCGGGGGCCTGCAGGTACACGGCGGCGAAGGGCACGTCGAGCGGGTCGCCGGCGAGCGCGGCGGTCATCTCGGTCACCGTCGCCAGGTCGTCCCCGAGCCGTCCCGCCGACGTCGCGACGTCGTGCAGCAGCCGCTGCCGGCGCTCGGCCAGCACCTGCCGGGTGACCTCGGTGCAGACCGCGTGCATGCCCGCGACCTCGCCGTCGTCGCCGTAGGCCGGGGCGTGGGAGACGGTGAAGTAGGTCTCCTCCCGGTAGCCGGCCCGCTCGAGGAGCAGCAGCAGCTGGGGGATCCAGGAGGGCCGGCGGGCGGCCATGGCCTGCTCGACCGGCTCCTGCAGCGCCGCCCAGCCCTCGGCGAGGGTGACCCGCAGGTCATCGCCGATGGCGCCGGGGTGCTTGGCGCCGATCAGCGTGGCGTAGGCGTCGTTGTAGAACTGCGTGTACCCGGGGCCCCAGGCCAGGATCATCGGGAACCGCGAGGCCAGCACCGTGCGGACCGCGTGGCGCAGGCTCGCCGGCCATCCCCGGACCGGCCCCACCGGCGTGGTGGACCAGTCGAAGGCGGCCATCAGCCGGCCGTTCTCCCCGCCGTCGCGGAAGAGCTCCGCGTCCCCGGGGCCCGGGAGGTGGTCGGCCACGGTCACGCGCCGGCACACCTCCGTCCGCCCTGGATGGTCTGTCCGCGCGGCTGCTCCCGCGCGCCGGTCACCCGGCGCGGGCCGGGGGACCGGAGAGGAACGGTACCCCGGCCCGCGGTCAGCGCCGCATCTCGGCGAGGAAGCCGATCGCCTCCGAGCGCAGCCGCTCGGCCATCTGGGACAGGCCGGTCGTGTCGCCGTCCACCGAGCCCAGGGACGCCGAGCCGTCGACGGCCGCGGCGATCCCGTCGACCAGCCCGTTCATCTCGGTGACCGTCGTCCCCACCTCGTGCATGACCGCGGCGACCTCCTCGCAGGCCTGCTGGACCTGCTCGACCTGGGTGGTGACCTGCTCGGTGGCCCGGGCGGTCTGGTCGGCGAGGTCCTTGACCTCGGAGGCGACGACGGCGAAGCCCTTGCCCGCCTCGCCGGCGCGGGCCGCCTCGATGGTGGCGTTGAGCGCCAGCAGCCGGGTCTGCGCGGCGATGGCGTCGATGACCGCGACGACGTCCTTGATCTCGGCCGAGGAGCGGGTGAGCGAGCTCATCGTCCCCTGCGCGGTGCGGGTCTCCTCGCTCGCGGCCGAGGCGGCCCCGGTGAGGCCGGCGGCCGAGGCGCTCATCTCGGTGGAGGCGGTGGCCACCTGCTCGGACATGGCCAGGACGACGGCCTCGAACTCGTCGGCCAGCCGCAGCCGGGCCGCCGTGGCCTCGGTGACCCGCCCCGCGGTCTCCCGCATCGCGTCCCGCGCGGTGTTGATGTCGGTGGCGCCCTTGCGGTAGGCGCCCGCCAGCCCGGTGAGCAGCACCTGCCGGTGGAACCGGCCGTGCGCCGCGGAGGTCAGCGCGGCCGAGGACTCCCGGACGAAGGCGTCGGAGACGTCCAGCACGGCGTTGACCGCGTCGTTGAGCGCCTGGAGCTCGGGCACGGACTCCACGCCGGGCGTCGGGCGGCTGCGCACCTCGAGGTCACCGCGGGCGGCGGACTGGCAGGTGGCGGTCAGCCGGCGGACGAACTCCCGGTAGACGGCGAGCTCCTCGGCGTCGCTGCGCCGGCCCTCGGCGCGTGCACGGATGCCCATGGTCAGCTCTCCTCCTGGCTGATGACCGACCAGATGAACTCCTCGTAGGAGCCCGCCTGCGCGGTGACGAGCTCCTCCAGCAGCCGGGACGACGCCGCGACGGCGGCCTTGGCGTTCGGGTGGCGGCGCTCCTCGGCGAGCAGCTGCTGGTAGAGCGGGGTGATCCGCCGCACCGCGCCCGGGGCCGGCCGCCGTCGGTTGGAGTGGTAGCCGACCACGCGCCCGTCGGGTCCGTAGGACGGCGTGACGTGCGCCAGCACCCAGTAGTGCGCGCCGTCGGAGGCGAGGTTGTTGATGTAGGCGAACAGCTCGCGGCCCTCGGCCAGGGTGGACCACAGCAGGGCGAACACCGCGCGCGGCATCTCGGGGTGCCGGATGAGGTTGTGCGGCTGCCCGATCACCTCGTCGAGCTCGTAGCCGCTGATCCGCAGGAAGACGTCGTTGGCGTAGGTGATCACGCCGCGGGGGTCGGTCTTCGAGACGATCAGCTCGTCGAGGCGGAAGGTGCGCTCCTCGCCGGTGGGCCGGATGCCGCGAGCGGTCCCGCGGGGGCGGGGACGCACGTGGGTGTCGAGCAACAGTTCTCCCCGGTTCCGGACGACGACGTCCCTGTTCCATCGGCAGGGCCGCCCCCGGGTGAAGCCGGGCCGCCGCGGGCAGGACGAAGGTCCCGGACCGGTGCGGAGCCTCCCCGGCCGCGGGCGGTCGGGCGCGCGGCGGGCGGTCCCTAGACTCCGCGGCATGCTGCTGTCCGACCGCGACATCACGGCTGCCATCGCCGAGGGGCGGCTCGGCATCGAGCCCTACGACAAGGCGCTGATCCAGCCCTCGAGCATCGACGTCCGGCTGGACCGCTTCTTCCGGGTGTTCAACAACGCCCGGTACACCCACATCGACCCGGCGCAGCAGCAGGACGACCTGACCACGCTGGTCGAGCCCGACGGCGACGAGCCGTTCGTGCTGCACCCCGGGGAGTTCGTCCTCGGGTCCACGCTGGAGGTCGTCAGCATCCCCGACGACCTCGCCGCGCGGCTGGAGGGCAAGAGCTCGCTGGGCCGGCTCGGCCTGCTCACCCACTCCACGGCCGGGTTCGTCGACCCCGGCTTCTCCGGGCACATCACGCTGGAGCTGTCCAACGTCGCCAACCTGCCGATCACGCTGTGGCCGGGCATGAAGATCGGCCAGCTGTGCCTGTTCCGGCTGACCGGCCCGGCCGAGCACCCGTACGGGTCGGCGGTCTACGGCTCCCGCTACCAGGACCAGCGCGGCCCGACGCCGTCGCGGTCGTTCCGCAACTTCACGCGCGCGGAGACCCGGCGTCCGGCTCCCTGACGTGCACGGTGACCGGCGGCTCGGTGCCGGCCACCTCGATGACGTCGCCGTGGTGGGCGTCGCAGGCCCAGCCGGGCACCTCGTCGTCCACGTAACGCTGACGGGTGACCAGCCAGCCCGCGCCCAGCAGCACCGCGACGCCGACCAGGACGACGACGAACATGCCGGTGTAGCCGCCGGTGCTACCGCGCAGCACACCGACCAGCAGCGGACCGGTGCCGGCCAGCAGGTAGCCCCAGCCCTGGGTGACCGTGGACAGCGCCGCGGTGGTCTCCGCCGTCCGGGCGCGCAGCCCGATGAGGGTGAGCACCATGGCGAACGAGCCCATGCCGAGGGCGAGCAGGCCCATCCAGAGCCACGGCACGGTGGTCGGGGCCTGCAGCAGGCCGAGCCAGCCGGCGACGTAGCAGACCACGAAGCCCAGCAGCAGGGGCCGCTGCGCCCGCGGGCGGACGGTGAGCACCGGGACGACCGCGTTGAGCGGGATGACGACGACGGTGTTGACGCCCAGCAGCAGGCCGGCGGTCGCCGCGCTCAGCCCGGAGTCCCGCAGGTACTGCGCCCCCCAGCCGATCAGCACGTACGCCTGCATCGACTGCATCCCGAAGAAGACGGCCAGCGCGATCGCCATGGGACTGCGCACCAGCGAGCGCATCCGCACCGAGGTGCGCCCGGCGCGTGAGGCCCCCGGCCGGGCCGGCACCGCCAGCCACGGAAGCGCCGCCACCACCGCGCCCACCGCCCAGACGCCCAGCGCCCACCGCCAGCCCTCGGCGCCGGCCGCGTCGGCGAGCGGGGCCGCGGCGACCGCGGCGATCGCCCCACCGACGGCCATCGCCACGCTGTAGGCGCCGACCAGCAGCCCGGTCCGGGTCGGGAAGTGCCGCTTCACCAGGCTCGGCAGCAGGACGTTGCCGAGGGCCCCGCCGACCATCGCCAGCACCGTGCCGACCAGGAACAGCCAGAACGCCCCGGACGCCGACCGCAACACCAGCCCCGCCGCCATGGCCAGCAGCGCGCCGGCCAGCACGTGCCCGTCCCGGTAGCGGGCGGCCAGTGGCGGCCCGGCGAAGCCGATCGCGGCGAAGCAGAGCACGGGCATCGTCGTGAGCAGCCCGGCCATCCCGCTGGAGATGGCCAGCCCCCGCTCGATCTCCTCGAGCACCGGCCCGATGCTGTTCACCGCCGTGCGCAGGTTGAACCCGGTGAGCACGATCGCCGTCCCGATCAGCACCAGACCCCGCCGGTGGTCGTGCGCGGGCGGGGCGGCGAGCGGGGCGGGGACGGTGCGGGTCACCCGTTGATGGTCCCCCGCCACCGGCGGCGACCCGCCGCCGGGTGGTTAGCCCGTGCAACGACCTCCCGAGCGGGTGCCCGGCGAGGACGGTGACCCCGCAGACGACGACGGCGCGCGTCCCGTGACGGGATGCGCGCCGCCTCCGGTCCGGTCCCTCGCAGGGACCCGCCGCCGGCCCCGTCCAGAGGCTCGCCGCGAGCCTGCGAGCGGTGAGGAGGACGGGGTCCTTCTGCTACTGGGCGCCGTGCTCCGTGGCCGCGGAGCCGGTGCCGGCCACGTCGTCGGCTGCCGTGCCGACGTCCGGGCCCGAGCCGGTGCCGGGTGCGCCGACCGGTGCCAGCGACCGCAGCAGGATCTGGCTGACGTCGAGCACCTCGACGTGCTCACCGGCCTCGCCGTTCTGCTTCTTCGTCGTCAGCGCGTCCGACAGCATGGTGATGCAGAACGGGCACGCGGTGGAGATGACGTCGGGATCGAGGTCGAGCGCCTCCTCGGTGCGCTCCATGTTGATCCGCTTGCCGATCTTCTCCTCCATCCACATGCGGGCCCCACCGGCGCCGCAGCAGAAGCCGCGGTCCTTGCAGCGGTGCATCTCCTGCGTGGTCAGGCCCTTCACGGAGTCGAGGACCTCCCGCGGCGGCGTGTAGACCTTGTTGTGCCGGCCGAGGAAGCACGGGTCGTGGTAGGTGACCTTGCGGTCGACCGGCGTGACCGGGGTCAGCCGGCCCTCCTCGACCAGCCGGCCGAGCAGCTGCGTGTGGTGGACGACCTCGTAGTCGCCGCCGACCTGCGGGTACTCCCGGCCCAGCGAGTTGAAGCAGTGCGGGCAGGTGGTGACGATCTTGCGCATCCCCGGGACCCGGCCCTCGAAGACGCCGTCGAGGGTGGCGACGTTCTCCTGCGCGAGCATCTGGAAGAGGAACTCGTTGCCCATGCGGCGGGCCGGGTCGCCCGAGCAGGTCTCCCCGGAGCCCAGGACGGCGAACTCGACGCCCGCGGTGTGCAGCAGCTCGGCGACGGCCTTGGTGACCTTCTTGGCACGGTCGTCGATGGCGCCGGCGCAGCCGACCCAGAACAGGTACTCGACCTCGTAGGGCAGTGGCCCGTCGGCCATCCGCACCTCGAAGTCGACCTCCTTGATCCAGTCCTCGCGGGCACTGGGCTGCACGCCCCACGGGTTCCCGCGGTTCTCCAGGTTCTTCATCATCACGCCGGCCTCGGAGGGGAAGCTCGACTCGATGAGCACCTGGTAGCGGCGCATGTCCTGGATGTGGTCGACGTGCTCGATGTCGACCGGGCACTGCTCGACGCAGGCGCCGCAGTTGGTGCAGCTCCACAGCACGTCGGGGTCGATGACCCCGCCCTCCTCGAGGGTGCCGACCAGTGGGCGGTGCGCCTGCGCGTCGTTGGTGCCCTCGATGCGGGCGTACCCGGAGGCCCAGACCTGCTCGTCGCTGGGCTTGAGGACGTCGAAGTCCGGCGCGGTCTCGCTCGCCGTCTTCGCGCCGAGCAGGTACGGGGCCTTGGCGTAGAGGTGGTCCCGCAGGTCCATGATCACCATCTTGGGACTGAGCGGCTTGCCCGTGTTCCACGCCGGGCACTGGCTCTGGCACCGCCCGCACTCGGTGCAGGTGGTGAAGTCGAGCATCCCCTTCCAGGTGAAGTCCTCGATCTTGCTGCGGCCGAAGACCGCGTCCTCGTCGGGGTCCTCGAAGTCGATCGGCACCCCGCCGGAGGTCATCGGCTGCAGCGGGCCGAGCGCGGGGGCGCCGTCGGGCTCGCGCTTGAAGTAGATGTTGAAGAAGGCGCTGAACCGGTGCCAGGCCACGCCCATGTTCAGCAGCCGCGAGACGACGACCAGCCAGACCAGCGAGACGACGATCTTCACGAAGGCGACGACGCTGAGCAGGTCGGGGCTGTCCGGGAGCACGGTGGCCAGGAGGCCGGAGACCGGGTGCGACCAGGCGGGCGCGTCGGTGAGGCCGGAGGAGACCTTCAGCGCGCGGATCAGCAGGATGCACACGCCGACGACGAGGACGACGGCCTCGACGAAGTAGCCGCGACCCTCGTTGGAGCCGGCGAACCGGCTGGCCCGGCCCTGCCGCCGCGGGTGGTCCTTCTGGCGCCGGTAGATCAGGTAGAGGATGCCCAGGATCGTGCCGGTGCCGATGACGTCGGCGAACAGGTTCCACAGGCTCCACTCGCCGATCAGCGGCAGGTGGAACGCGGGGTTCCACACCTCGCCGAAGGCCTCGACCAGGGTGAGGAACAGCCCGTAGAACCCGACGAACACGAACCAGTGGGCCACGCCGATCGAGGACCACTTGAGCATCCGGGTGTGCCCGAGGGACTCGGTGACGAGCGTCTTCAGCCGCGGGCCGACGGGGCGGGACCGGGTGCCGTCGGGCTGGCCGGTCCGGATGATCCGCACCATCGCCCGCACCGCCCGGTAGGCGAACACGACCGCGACGGCCAGGAAGATGACGCTGATCGTCCCGAGGACGATCTGCAAGGGGCCCATCGAAATCCCTCCCGGACGCCGATCGACGTCCGTTGATCCCCGCCCGCCGGCGCGGCGGGAGGGCGCTCACCGCCGTCCGCACGATAGCTGTCGGAGGGGGAGGCTACTCGCCGGTAACCCACCCGGCCGAGCGCACCGACCGCGCGGTGGGGGGGGGGGGGGGGGGGGGGGGGGGGGGGGGGGGGGGGGGGGGGGGGGGGGGGGGGGGGGGGGGGGGGGGGGGGGGGGGGGGGGGGGGGGGGGGGGGGGGGGGGGGGGGGGGGGGGGGGGGG
>NZ_JBJGYQ010000031.1:0-46375 GCF_054050075.1 Geodermatophilus sp. SYSU D00965
CCCCCCCCCGCCCCCCCCCCCCCCCCCGCCCCGCCGCCCCCGCCCCCCCCCCCCCCCCCCCCCCCCCCCCCCCCCCCCCCCCCCCCCCCCCCGCGACCGCACATCCGCGTCGCGTGCACACCCCGTCGCCGCCGCAGCCCTCGTGACACGTCTCCGGGCGCGATTGCGCCGTCAGGTTGTTGCGTAGAGCGCGACGCGCTCTGTAATGTGCAACACACCGGTCGTCCTGAGCTCGCTGGCGGACGACGACCGTGGCTAGTCGCAGACCTGTGTTGTCCGACTTCCGGCGTCCCGCAGATCGCCGACGGAACCCCGAGGTGCCGTATGACCACCACCGAACAGCCCGCGAGCCTCATCTCCACGCTGCCGGGCCACTACTACACCGACCCCACCGTCTTCGCGCTGGAGCAGTCGCACGTCTTCGAGGACATGTGGTTCTGCGTGGTGCGGTCCAGCGACCTGGCCAAGCCCGGTTCGTTCAAGAAGGTCCAGGTGGGCAGCGAGAGCGTCCTCGTCGTCCGCGGCCGGGACGGGCAACTGCGCGCGTTCCTCAACATCTGCCGGCACCGCGGTGCGCAGATCTGCACGGAGGACTCGGGCGCGACCAACCGCGCCTTCCGGTGCCCGTACCACGCGTGGACCTACGACCTCGAGGGCAAGCTCATCGCGGCCCCCAACCTGACCAAGATGCCCGACATCGACCGGGTCGAGTACGGCCTGGTCACGGTGGCGCTGCGGGAGTGGCTGGGCTACGCGTGGGTGTGCCTGGCCAAGGAGCCCCCGTCCTTCGAGGACAGCGTCATGGGCGAGATCGTCGAGCGCCTCGGCAGCGTGGAGGCGATCGACCACTACGACCTCGACTCGCTGTCCGTGGGCCGCCGCGTCACCTACGACGTCAAGGCCAACTGGAAGCTGATCATCGAGAACTTCATGGAGTGCTACCACTGCGCGACGATCCACCCCGAGCTCACCGAGGTGCTGCCCGAGTTCGCCGACGGCTACGCGGCGCAGTACTTCGTCGGGCACGGCGCGGAGTTCGGCGACGACGTCAAGGGCTTCACCGTCGACGGCAGCGAGGGCTTCGACCGGCTGCCGGGCGTCGACGAGGACCAGGACCGCCGTTACTACGCCATCACGGTCAAGCCGACGGTCTTCGTCAACCTGGTGCCCGACCACGTCATCTTCCACCGCATGTTCCCGGTCTCGGTCGACCGGACGATCGTGGAGTGCGACTGGCTGTACACCCACGAGGTCGTCGAGTCGGGCCGGGACGTGTCGCGGTCGGTGGAGCTGTTCCACCGCGTGAACGAGCAGGACTTCGCCGCCTGCGAGCGGACCCAGCCGGCCATGTCCTCCCGGGCCTACGCCAAGGGCGGCGTGCTGGTGCCCTCCGAGCACCACATCGGCGCCTTCCACGACTGGCTGACGCAGCGCCTGGCCCGCTGATGGGAGGGCCTCCTGCCCCCGCCGGGGGCGGGAGTGCCCCCGTCCACCCGGTCCCGCGGCGCGCTCACCGGCGCGCCGCGGGACCGCGTCGCTCAGACGGCGAGGTAGCCGTCGTCGGTGACGACGACGGCGCCCAGGCGCACCAGCCGCTCCAGGTGCAGGCGGGCGGTGCGCCGTTCCACCGCGTCGACCAGCGGCAGCTGCACGTGTGGCCGGTACACCAGCCGGTGGGCGACGACGTCCTCGAGGGTCCGCGGCTGCCGGAGCAGCTCCAGGAGCACGTCGTCCCGACGGCGGATGACCGCCGCGAACCGGTCCAGCGCGGCGAGGAAGGCCGGGCGGCCCTCGACCACGCCGACGTGGTGGGAGGTCCCGTACCAGCGGGCCTCGACGTCGCGCAGGCGCGCGATCGAGGCCGCGAAGTCCTCCAGGTTGCTCGACAGGTCGCCGTAGTAGGGGCCGAACGACGTGAGGTCGACGTCCCCGAGGAACAGGAAGCCGTCGGGCTCGACGAGGAAGCCGCAGTGGCCCGCTGTGTGCCCCGGCAGGTGCAGGACCGTCACGGTCCGGCCGCCGAGGTCCAGGACGTCGCCGTCGTCGAACGTGCTGACGTCCCGGCGCTCGGCGAGGTGGAAGGTCTCGCGGAGCCCCTCCGCGACGTCCCCTGACTCGCGGGGCCCCATCCCGAACCCGGCCAGCAGGACGTCGGGGGAGCGGACGGCGCCGACCTCGGCCGGGTGGGCGAGGACCGGGGAGTCCGGGAACAGGTGCAGCCCGGCCAGGTGGTCCTCGTGGGCGTGGCTGACGGCGACCAGGTCCACGTTGCCGGGCGCCCCGCCGCGCCGGTGGACCTCGAGCGAGGGGTCCACCAGCACGGTGCCCCGCGTCCCGCGGATCAGCAGGGAGTTGCCGGCGGGGTAGCGGCCTGCCTCCGGGGAGCCGAGGACGGTGACGGCCCCGTACGACACGTCCAGGTCGGATCCGGCCGCGCTGCGCTCACCGGTCATCGCACCCGGCGTCCGACAGGCGGGCCAGCCACGCCCGCCGCCAGGCCTCGGTCCGCGCCACCTCGTTGAACGTGAAGAAGTGCAGGCCCTGCAGGCCGTGCCCGGGCTGCCCGAGGGCGGGCGCGAGGCGCTCGACCAGGCGGTCGGGCCGGTAGCCGTGCGGGAGGAAGAAGCGCCAGAAGAGGCTGTGCTGCTTGGCGAGGAAGCGGGCGGACTGGCCGAGACCGAGCCCGGCCGAGATGCGCACCAGCTTCTGCCGCGTCACCGCGCCGGGGAGTCCGACCCGGATCGGCAGGGCGACGCCGCGCTCGTGCACCTGGCGCGCCCAGGCCGTCGTCGTCGCGGGGTGGAAGCACAGCTGGGTGATGACGTGGGTCGCGTGCGGCGCCTTCCGTTCCAGCGCCCGCTCGATCAGCTCCGCGCTGATGTGCCCGTGGCCCTCGGGGTAGCCACCGATCCCCACGTGCCGGAAGGGGCGGCCGGCGGTCTCCAGCTCCTCGAGCAGGCTGAGCGCGTCGGGGAACGACCCGGCGGGCTCGGCGGCGTCACCCCCGACGACGAACACGCCGTCGACGCCGGCGTCGCGGAGCCGTGCCACGACGTCGGTCAGGTGCGCCGCGTCGCGGACCAGCCGAGCGGCCAGGTGGGGGCTGACCGCGAACCCCTGGCGGGAAAGCCGCTCGGCCAGCTCCAGCGTGGGCGTCAGGCCCTTGGCCTCGGTCACCGTCACGGTGAGGGGCACGGTCCGGGGGACGTGCTCGACGACCGACTCCTCGGCGCCGCGCAGCGGCAGCACCTCGTAGCTGGCCTCGCGCAGCGCCCGGGCCAGCGCGGCCCGGGCCCGCCCCCGGGCCGGCCGGCCGTCGTCCGGGGTCACCCGGCTCGGGCCGGGGACCTCAACGCACACGGGACGCCTCCGCGGCGATGGTGGTGTCCTCGCCCTGACCGGGCATGACCACCGTGTCCGCAGGGAGGGTCAGCAGGCACGAGCGGACCGAGCTGCGCAGGGTCGGCGCGTCGGTGGCGGAGTGCCCGGCGGCCCCGGGCAGGGTGCCGCCGGTGAAGACGGTGCCCAGGTCCCGCGAGTAGAGCGAGGTGCCCCCCGGGCTGTGGCCCGGGGTGTGCATCGAGAGCAGGAGCGTCCCGGCCACGGAGAAGGGCGTGCAGTGGCCGACCGCGGAGTCGGGCAGCGCACCCGGGTGGACGGCGCTCCAGAGCTCGAGGTCGGCGGGGTTGAGCCAGATCGGCGCGCCGGTGGCCTCGCGCAGGGCCACGGCGCCGCTGGCCTGCGCGCCGTGCCCGGAGGTGAGCACGATCGCCGTCACCGTCCGCCCGCCGACCGCCTCGAGGATCGGGGCGGCGTCGTGCGGGGCATCGATGACGAGCACCTCGTCATCGTCCCCGACCAGCCAGACGTTGGTCTCGGCCTGCCCGTCGGCACCGGAAGTGACCAGTCGGTCGACTCGCGCAGCCGTGCTGTACCTCGGTGAGCTCGCACGCTCGCTCACTTGTCCAACACCACCACGGAACGCAGCACCTCGCCCCGGCGCAGGTTGTCGAACGCCTCCTCGACGTCGTCCAGGCCGATGGCCTCGGTGACGAACTGGTCCAGCGGGAAGCGGCCCTGAAGGTACAGGTCGACCAGCATGGGGAAGTCGCGGCTGGGCAGGCAGTCGCCGTACCAGGAGGACTTCGTCGCGCCGCCGCGGCCGAAGACCTCGATGAGCGGCAGCTCGATCGTCATGTCCGGGGTCGGGACGCCGACCAGCACGACGCGGCCGGCCAGGTCGCGGGCGTAGAAGGCCTGCTCGAACACCGCTGGGTGGCCGACGGCGTCGATCGCGACGTCCACGCCGAAGCCGTTCGTGTGGCCCTTGATCGCCTCGACCGCGTCCGTCTGCCGCGAGTTGACCGTGTGGGTGGCACCGAACTGCCTCGCCCACTCCAGCTTCCGGTCCTCGATGTCGACGGCGACGATCGTGGTCGCGCCGGCCAGCTTGGCCCCGGCGATCGCGGCGTTCCCGACGCCGCCGCAGCCGAACACGGCGACGCTCTCGCCGCGGCGGACCGCGCCGGTGTTCATCGCCGCCCCGGCCCCGGCCATCACCCCGCAGCCCAGGAGCCCCGCGGCGGTCGCCGGGGCGGCCGGGTCGACCTTGGTGCACTGGCCGGAGTGGACCAGCGTCTTCTCCACGAACGCGCCGATGCCCAGCGCCGGGGACAGCTCCGTGCCGTCGGTGAGGGTCATCTTCTGCGCCGCGTTGTGGGTGTCGAAGCAGTACTGCGGCTGGCCCTTGAGGCAGGCGCGACACTGGCCGCAGACCGCCCGCCAGTTGAGGACCACGAAGTCGCCGACCGCGACGTCGGTGACCCCCTTCCCGACGGCGGAGACCACGCCGGCGGCCTCGTGGCCGAGCAGGAACGGGAACTCGTCGTTGATCCCGCCCTCGCGGTAGTGCAGGTCGGTGGCGCAGACCCCGCAGGCCTGCACGTCGACGACGGCCTCGCCCGGACCGGGGTCGGGGACGACGATCGTCTCGACGGCCACCGGGGCGCCCTTGCTGCGGGCGACGACGCCCTTCACCTCGTAGGCCATGGCGACGGATCTCCTCTCGTGGGGGATGTGTGGGACGGCGCGCGGCCGGGGTCCGGGGGACCGGTGCCGACCCCGGGGAGACCCGGGTCACATCGCTTCCGCTGAACCCTTGACCCCCGCCCGAGCGCCACCCTACGGTGTTGCACGACTGATATACCAGTCCCACGCACTGATTCATGACAGAAGGGACCCCGGCATGGTCGTCCAGGTTGAAGCCGTCGCGGACCGCGTGCTCGACCGATCGCTGGGAGACACCGACCCGGAGGTCTTCGACGCGATCGCCGCCGAGCTGACCCGGCAGCAGACCACGCTGGAGATGATCGCCAGCGAGAACTTCGCCCCCGTGGCGGTCATGCAGGCCCAGGGCTCGGTGCTGACCAACAAGTACGCCGAGGGCTACCCGGGCCGGCGGTACTACGGCGGCTGCGAGCACGTCGACGTGATCGAGCAACTGGCCATCGACCGGCTGAAGGCCCTGTTCGGCGCCGAGTACGCCAACGTCCAGCCGCACTCGGGTGCCCAGGCCAACGCCGCGGCGATGTCCGCCCTGCTCGACCCCGGCGACACCATCCTGGGCCTGGACCTGGCCCACGGGGGTCACCTGACCCACGGCATGAAGCTCAACTTCTCCGGCAAGCTCTACGACGTCGCCGCCTACCACGTGGGCCGCGAGGACCACCGGGTCGACATGGCCGAGGTGGAGAAGCTGGCGCAGGAGCGGCGGCCCAAGCTCATCGTCGCGGGCTGGTCGGCCTACCCCCGCCAGCTGGACTTCGCCGAGTTCCGGCGGATCGCCGACGAGGCCGGGGCCTACCTGATGGTCGACATGGCCCACTTCGCCGGGCTGGTGGCCGCCGGGCTGCACCCGTCGCCCGTGCCGCACGCGCACGTGGTCACCTCGACCACCCACAAGACGCTGGGCGGCCCGCGCGGCGGCGTCATCCTCGCGACGGCGGAGCTGGCCAAGAAGTTCAACTCGTCGGTCTTCCCCGGCCAGCAGGGGGGCCCGCTCGAGCACGTGATCGCCGCCAAGGCCGTCGCCTTCAAGCTGGCCGGCGAGCCCGCGTTCCGCGAGCGCCAGGAGCGCACCCTGGCCGGCGCCCGAATCCTGGCCGAGCGCCTGCTGGCCCCCGACTCCCGCGAGGCCGGCATCGACGTGGTCAGCGGCGGCACCGACGTGCACCTCGTCCTGGTGGACCTGCGCGAGTCGGCCCTCGACGGCCGGCAGGCCGAGGACCGGCTGCACTCCATCGGCATCACCGTCAACCGCAACGCGGTGCCCTTCGACCCCCGCCCGCCGATGGTCAGCTCCGGCGTCCGCATCGGCACCCCCGCGCTGGCGGCGCGCGGCTTCGACCTCGACGACTTCGCCGAGGTGGCCGACGTCATCGCCACGGCGCTCCGGCCCTCGACCGGGGACGACGAGCTCGCCGAGCTCCGCGCGCGGGTCACCCGGCTCGCCGACCGCCACCCGCTCTACCCCGACCTGACGGAGGTCCCCCGATGAGCCTCGGTTCCTCCCACGCCCCCCGCACCCCGCGCACCCCCGGCGCGGACCTGCCGGAGCACCCCGACGCCCTCTGGCGCGACGCGGAGCCGAAGCGCTCCTACGACGTGGTGATCGTCGGCGGCGGCGGACACGGCCTGGCCACCGCGCACTACCTCGCGAAGAACCACGGCATCACGAACGTCGCCGTCCTGGAGAAGGGCTGGCTGGCCGGCGGCAACATGGCCCGCAACACCACGATCATCCGGTCCAACTACCTGTGGGACGAGAGCTCGGCCATCTACGAGCACGCGCTCAAGCTGTGGGAGGGGCTCGAGGAGGACCTCGGCTACCCGATCCTGTTCAGCCAGCGCGGCGTGCTCAACCTCGCCCACACCCTGCAGGACGTCCGCGACAGCGTGCGCCGGGTCGAGGCCAACAAGCTCAACGGCGTCGACGCGGAGTGGCTGGAGCCCGACGAGGTCCGCAAGGTCTGCCCGGTCGTGAACACCTCGACCGACATCCGCTACCCGGTCCTGGGCGCGACGTACCAGCCGCGCGCCGGGATCGCCAAGCACGACTACGTGGCCTGGGGCTTCGCCCGCCGGGCCGACGAGGCGGGCATCGACCTCATCCAGGACTGCGAGGTCACCGGCTTCGCCACCGACGGCAACCGGGTCACCGGGGTGCAGACGACCCGCGGCACGATCGCCGCCGGCCGGGTCGCCCTGTGCGCGGCCGGCCACACCTCCGTGCTCACCGACATGCTCGGCATCCGGGTGCCGGTGCAGAGCCACCCGCTGCAGGCCCTGGTCTCCGAGCTGCTCGAGCCGGTGCACCCCACGGTGGTCATGTCCAACGCCGTCCACGTGTACGTCTCCCAGGCGCACAAGGGCGAGCTGGTCATGGGCGCCGGCGTCGACTCCTACAACGGCTACGGCCAGCGCGGCGCGTTCCACGTCATCGAGCGGCAGATGGCCGCCGCCGTCGAGCTGTTCCCGGTGTTCGCGCGGGCGCACCTGCTGCGCACCTGGGGCGGCATCGTCGACACCAGCCCCGACGCCTCGCCCATCGTGGGCCGCACCCCCTACGACAACCTCTACCTCAACTGCGGCTGGGGCACCGGCGGGTTCAAGGCCACCCCCGGCATCGGCTGGGCCCTGGCGCACACCATCGCCCACGACGAACCGCACCCGACCGTGGCGCCGTTCAGCCTCGACCGCTTCGTGACCGGCGCGCTCGTCGACGAGCACGGCGCGGCCGCCGTCGCCCACTGACCCAGGGAGTCCCCGTGCAACTCATCGCATGCCCGTGGTGCGGCCCCCGCGAGGAGGTCGAGTTCTCCTACGGCGGCCAGGCCCACGTCCCCTACCCGGAGAACCCGGCGGAGCTCTCCGACGAGGAGTGGGCGCACTACGTCTTCTTCCGCGCCAACCCCAAGGGCCGCTTCGCCGAGCGCTGGAACCACAGCGCCGGCTGCCGCCGCTGGTTCAACGCCGTCCGCGACACCGCCACCTACCGCTTCGAGCGCGTCTACCGCCTCGACGACCCCAAGCCGGTGACCCCATGACGAGCCCGTTCCGCACCGCCGAGGGCGGCCGCATCGACCGCACCACCACCGTCGAGTTCACCTTCGACGGGCAGACCCTCCCCGGCCACCCCGGCGACACGCTGGCCTCGGCGCTGCTCGCCAACGGCCGGCACCAGGTCGCCACGAGCATCAAGCTCGGCCGCCCCCGGGGCATCGCCGCGGCGTGGGCCGAGGACCCGGGCGGCCTCGTGCAGATCGAGGAGCCCTTCCCCGAGCCGATGCTGCTGGCCTCCACCGTCGAGCTCGCCGACGGGCTGGTCGCCCACGGCCTGCCGGGCCAGGGCCGGCTGGCCGACGTCCCCGACTCCGCGCGCTACGACGCCGTCCACGCCCACGTCGACGTCCTGGTCGTGGGGGCCGGGCCCGCGGGCCTGGCCGCCGCGCTCAGCGCCGCCCGGGCCGGGGCGCGCGTCGCCCTCGTCGACGAGCAGTCCGAGGCCGGTGGCTCGCTGCTCTCGGGCACCGACCGGCTCGACGGCGCTCCGGCGCTGCAGTGGGTCGCCGCGGCGGTCGCCGAGCTGGCCGCCTGCCCGGAGGTGCTGCACCTGCAGCGCACCACCGCCTTCGGCAGCTACGACGACGGCTTCGTCCTGGCGCTGGAGCGGCGGACCGACCACCTCGGCGCGTCCGCGCCCAAGCACCTGTCCCGCCAGCGGGTGTGGCGCATCCGGGCCCGCTCCGTCGTCGTGGCGACCGGAGCGCACGAGCGCCCGGTCGTGTTCGCCGACAACGACCGCCCGGGCACTCTGCTCGCCGGCGCCGCCCGGACGTTCCTGCACCGCTACGGCGTGCTGCCCGGTCGCGAGGCCGTCGTCTTCACCACCAACGACAGCGCCTACGACGCCGCCCTCGACCTCTTCCGCGCCGGGGTGCGGGTGCAGGCGGTGGTCGACGCCCGGCCGGAGGGCTCGCCGCGCCGGCGCGAGGAGTGCGAGCAGGCCGGCATCCGCGTCCTGTCCGGAGCCGTCGTGACCGGCACGCATGGCGTCGAGCGGGTCACGCACGCCCTGGTCGCGCCGTTCGCGGGCGGGGAGGTCGGCGCCGCGAGCGCGATCGCCTGCGACCTGCTCCTGGTGAGCGGGGGCTGGAACCCCGCGGTGCACCTGTTCAGCCAGGCCCGCGGCCGGCTGCGCTACGACGAGGGCCTCGGCGCGTTCGTGCCCGGCGAGGAGCTCGACGGCCTGTCGGTGGCCGGCTCGGCCGCCGGCGTGCTCGACCTGGCCGGGTGCCTGGCCGACGGGCAGCGCGCGGCTCGCGCGGCGTTGTCCGCGCTGGCGATCGCGCCGGCGGACGACGACCGGCTGCCCGCCGCCCCGGAGCCCGTCGTCCCGACCCCGCCGCTGGTGCTGTGGCGGGTGCCGGACACCACCGGCGCCGAGGGGAGCACCTCGTTCGTCGACCTGCAGCGCGACGCGACGGTCGCCGACATCGTCCGCGCGGTCGGCGCCGGCCTGCGGTCCATCGAGCACGTCAAGCGGTACACGACGATCGGCACCGCGCACGACCAGGGCAAGACCTCCGGCGTCCTCACCTCGGGGATCGTGGCCGAGCTGCTGGGGGTGCCGGTGCAGGACACCGGGACGACGACGTTCCGGCCGCCCTACACCCCCGTCGCCTTCGCTGCCCTGGCCGGCCGCGACCGCGGCCGGCTCTTCGACCCCGAGCGGGTCACCGCCCTGCACGAGTGGCACGTCGCGGCCGGGGCGGTCTTCGAGGACGTCGGCCAGTGGAAGCGGCCCCGCTACTACCCGCGGCCCGGCGAGGACATGGAGACCGCGGTCCTCCGCGAGTGCGCCGCGGCCCGCACCGGCGTCGGGATCCTCGACGGCTCCACCCTCGGCAAGATCGACGTCCAGGGCCCGGACGCCGCCGTCCTGCTCGACCGGCTCTACACCAACCTGATGAGCAGCCTGAAGGTCGGGTCGGTCCGCTACGGCGTCATGTGCGGCGTCGACGGCATGGTCATCGACGACGGCACGGTGCTGCGCCTGGCCGAGGACCGCTTCCTGGTCCTCACCACCACCGGCGGCGCGGCGAAGATCCTCGACTGGATGGAGGAGTGGGTCCAGACCGAGTGGCCGGACCTGCGGGTCCACTGCACCTCGGTCACCGAGCAGTGGGTCACCTTCCCGGTCGTCGGCCCCCGCTCCCGCGACGTCGTCGGCGCGGTGTTCCCCGGCGTGGACGTCGCCAACGAGGCGTTCCCCTTCATGACCTGGCGGGACACCACCCTGGACGGCGTGCCGGTCCGGCTGGCCCGGATCAGCTTCTCCGGCGAGCTCGCGTACGAGGTCTACGTCAACCCCTGGTACGCGGTCGCGGTGTGGCAGCGGCTGCTCGAGGCCGGCCGCCCGTACGGCATCACGCCGTACGGCACCGAGACGATGCACGTCCTCCGCGCGGAGAAGGGCTACCCGATCATCGGGCAGGACACCGACGGCACGGTCACCCCGCAGGACCTCGGCATGGGCTGGGCGGTGTCGAAGAAGAAGCCCGACTTCATCGGCAAGCGCAGCTTCTCGCGGCCGGCCAACTCCGACCCGCTGCGCAAGCAGCTGGTCGGGCTGCTGCCCGTCGACCGGCGGACCGTGCTGCCGGAGGGCTCGCAGATCGTCGAGTACCGCGCGGACGGCCAGCTGCCGCCCCCGCCGGTCCCGATGCTGGGCCACGTCACCTCCAGCTACCGCAGCGCCGAGCTCGCCCGCCCCTTCGCCCTGGCGCTGGTCAAGGGCGGCCGGGAGCGCATCGGCGAGACCGTCCACGTCCCCGTCAACGGCACCCTCGTCCCGGTCGAGGTCACCGGGTCGGTGCTGGTCGATCCCGAAGGAGCCCGTCGCGATGGCTGAGCTGCTGCGCACGCACCCGCTCGAGGCGTGGAGCAGCGCCTTCGAGCGCCTGCCCGACACCGTCGGCATCGCCGCCGAGCCGTACGTGGCGATGGTCGACGTCCGGCTCGGCTCGGTCGGCCCCGAGGCGTCGGCGGCGCTGGGCGTCGACCTGCCGACGGCGCCCAACACCTGGGTGCCGGCCGGGTCGGGGCGGGCGGTCTGGCTCGGCCCGGACGAGTGGCTGCTCACCAGCACCACCGAGGCTCCCGAGGAGCTCGAGGCCCGGGTGCGCGCGGCCGTCCTCCCGCTCGGCGGGTCCGCGACCGACGTCTCGGCGCAGCGGATCGGCCTCCGCCTGACGGGGGCCCGGGTGCGCGACGTCCTTGCCAAGGGCTGCTCCATCGACCTGCACCCGCGGGTGGCCGGCCGGGGGAGCAGCGCGCAGACCACGCTCGGCCAGGCCGGCGTCGTCCTGCTGGTCCTCTCCGACACCGGCGACGACGTCGTCGTCCTCGTCCGGTCGTCCTTCGCCGGCTACCTGGCCGAGTGGCTGCTCGACGCGGCCCTCGAGTTCACCCCCGTTCCCACCCACGACCGCTGACGGTCCGTCAGTCAGGAGCAGAGCAATGTCCAGCACCCCTCGTGTGGTCATCATCGGAGCGGGGATCGTCGGGGCCAACCTGGCCGACGAACTGACCGCCCGTGGCTGGGACCGCGTCACCGTCGTCGACCAGGGACCCCTCCCGCTGACCGGGGGCTCCACGTCGCACGCACCCGGGCTGGTCTTCCAGACCAACGCCTCCAAGACGATGACCGCGTTCGCCAGCTACACCGTCGAGAAGCTGCTGAGCATCGACGTCGACGGCGCCTGGTGCTTCAACCAGGTCGGCGGGCTCGAGGTCGCCACCACGCCCGAGCGGCTCGCGGACCTGCACCGCAAGCAGGGCTGGGCCACCTCGTGGGGCGTCGAGGCTCAGGTGGTCGACGTCGACGAGTGCGTGCGGCTGCACCCGCTGGTCGACCGCGACCGCATCCTCGGCGGCCTGCACATCCCCAGTGACGGCCTGGCCAAGGCGTCCCGGGCGGTCGTCGCCCTGGCCCGCCGCGCCGAGGCCCGGGGTGCCCGCTTCCAGGGCTCGACCCGGGTCACCGGCATCGAGCAGTCCGGCGGGCGGGTCACCGGCGTCCGGACGCCGGACGGCGTCATCCCCGCCGACCTCGTCGTCTCCTGCGCCGGCTTCTGGGGCCAGGAGCTCGGCGCGATGGTCGGCATGGACGTGCCGCTGCTGCCGCTGGCCCACCAGTTCGTCTGGACCGGCCAGGTGCCCGACCTGGTCGGCCGCAACACCGAGCTCGGCGAGGCGAGCCTGCCGATCCTGCGGCACCAGGACCAGGACCTCTACTACCGGGAGCGCGGCGACACCCTGGGCATCGGCTCCTACGCCCACCGGCCGATGCCGGTCGACCTGCGGGAGCTGCCCCAGGGGGACGGCGTCGGGGAGGAGTCGATGCCCTCGATGCTGCCGTTCACCGAGGAGGACTTCGCCGCCCAGTGGGAGGAGAGCCAGCTGCTGCTGCCCTCGCTGCGCGCCTCGAAGATCGACTCGGGCTTCAACGGCGTCTTCTCGTTCACGCCGGACGGCGGCCCGCTGATCGGGGAGTCGCGGGACGTGGCCGGCTTCTGGATCGCCGAGGCGGTCTGGGTCACGCACTCCGCCGGGGTCGGCCGGGCGGTGGCCCAGCTGCTCGTCGACGGCCGCAGCAAGGTCGACCTGCACGGCTGCGACGTGCACCGGTTCGAGGACGTCCAGCTCGCCCCGGAGTACGTCAGCGAGACCTCGCAGCAGAACTTCGTCGAGATCTACGACGTGATCCACCCGCTGCAGCCCCGCCTGTCCCCGCGCGACCTGCGGGTCAGCCCCTTCCACGCCCGGCAGCAGGAGCTCGGCGCGGTCTTCCTCGAGGCCGGCGGCTGGGAGCGGCCGCACTGGTACGAGGCCAACGCCGGCCTGCTCGACGAGCTGCCCGCGGAGTGGGTGCCGCCGGAGCGCGACGCGTGGGCGGGGCAGTTCTGGTCCCCGATCGCGGCGGCCGAGGCGTGGAAGACCCGCACCGCCGTGGCGATGTACGACATGACGCCGCTCAAGCGGCTCGAGGTCAGCGGCCCCGGGGCCCTCGCGCTCCTGCAGCGGCTGACGACGGGGGAGATGGACAAGTCCGTCGGGTCGGTGACCTACACCCTCGCCCTCGACGAGGCCGGCGGCATCCGCAGCGACCTCACCGTCGCCCGGCTCGGCGAGCAGCTGTTCCAGGTCGGCGCCAACGGCCCGCTCGACCTCGACCACCTCCTGCGCGAGGCGCCGGACGACGGCAGCGTCCAGGTCCGTGACATCACCGGCGGCACCTGCTGCATCGGGCTGTGGGGCCCGCGGGCCCGGGACCTGGTCGCGCGGGTCAGCGCCGACGACTTCTCCAACGACGGGCTGAAGTACTTCCGCGCCAAGCGGGCGCGGATCGGCGGGGTGCCGGTGACGGCGATGCGGCTGTCCTACGTGGGCGAGCTCGGCTGGGAGATCTACACCAGCGCCGACACCGGCCGGCGGCTGTGGGACGTGCTGTGGCGCGCAGGCCAGGACCTCGGCGTGATCGCCGCGGGCCGTGCCGCCTTCAACAGCCTCCGGCTGGAGAAGGGCTACCGCGCCTGGGGCCACGACATGACCACCGAGCACGACCCGTACGAGGCCGGCCTCGGGTTCGCCGTCCGCAAGCAGAAGCAGGGCCACATCGGCAGTCGGGCCCTCGCCGGGAAGAGCGCGGACACGGTCAGCCGCCGGCTGTCCTGCCTGACGATCGACGACGGCCGCAGCGTCGTCCTCGGCCACGAGCCGGTCCTCGTCGACGGCCGCCCGGCCGGCTACGTGACCAGCGCGGCCTTCGGGCACACCGTGGGCCGGCCGATCGCCTACGCCTGGCTGCCCGCCTCGGCGACCGTCGGCACGCAGGTGGAGATCGAGTACTTCGGCACCCGGATCGCGGCCACCGTCGCCGCCGAGCCGCTCGTCGACCCGGAGATGGCCCGCATCCGCGGCTGAAGGAGGGACAGCACGTGCGCACCGACAGCATCGAGACGTTCCTGGCGCAGCTCGCCGCCAGGGTGCCCGCACCGGGGGGAGGGGCCACCGCCGCGCTGCACGCGGCCCAGGCCGCCGCCCTCGTGGCGATGGTCGCCCGCTACAGCGACTCGGCGAGGTACGCCGAGCACGCCGAGGAGATCACCACCATCATGCACACCGCCGACCGGCTGCGCGTGAACGCGCTGGGCCTGGCCGAGGAGGACGCCGCGGCCTTCACCGCGGTCACCGAGGCCTACCGGCTCCCGAAGGGGACCGCCGAGGAGGCCGCCGCCCGGTCCGACGCCATCGCGACGGCCCTGGTCGCCGCCGCGCACGTGCCGGCGATCGTCGTGGCCGTCGCCGAGCAGGTGCTGGACCTGGCCGAGCGGCTCCTGCCGATCGGCAACCGCAGCGTGGTCAGCGACGTCGCCGCCGCGGCGGAGGCGGCCCGGGCCGCGGCCACGACGGCGCGGGTCAACGTGGAGGTCAACCTCGGCGGCATCAAGGACCCGACGGCCTGGGGTGAGCTCGCCGCGGTCGTCGACACCGTCGACGACCTGGTGCTGCGCGCGGAGAAGGTCACCGCCGCCGTCCGGGACGGGCTGGTCCGGTGACCGCGACGCTGAGCGGCACCGAGCTGGCCGCCCGCATCCGCGCCGAGGCGGCCACCGCTGCCGCCGAACTGGCCGCGGCCGGGACCCCGCCCCGGCTGGCCGTGGTCGTCGCGACGGCGGACGAGTCCAGCGCCTGGTACGTCCGCTCCATCGCCCGGGCCGCGGACCGGACCGGCATCGCCTGCGCGGTGGTCGACCTGGGGGAGACCGCGACGCCGGACCGCATCCGCGCCGAGCTGGCCGCGCTCAGCGCGGACCCCGCGGTGCACGGGATCATCCTGCAGACCCCGCTGCCGGCCGGCGCCGTCGTCGAGGACCTGGCCGCGTCGATCGACCCGGCCAAGGACGTCGACGGCGCCAACCCGCTCAGCCTGGGACGGCTGGCCGCCGGCCTGCCCGCGCACCCACCGGCGACCGCCGAGGCCGTGCTCGCGCTGCTGGACGCCCACGGGGTCCCGCTGTCCGGGGCGCACGCCGTCGTCGTGGGCCGCTCGACCGTCGTCGGCAAGCCCGCGGCGCACCTGCTGCTGCAGCGGGACGCCACCGTGACCGTCTGCCACAGCCGCACCAAGGACCTGGCCGCGGTGACCCGGTCCGCGGACGTGCTCGTCGCGGCCGTCGGGCGGCCGGAGCTCATCACGGCCGAGCACGTCGCCGAGGACGCGGTCGTCATCGACGTCGGGACCAACCCGACGGCCGACGGCGGACTGGTCGGGGACGTCGACGCCGGCTCGGTCACCGGGCGGGCGGCCGGCCTGACCCCGGTGCCCGGCGGGGTCGGCCCGGTGACCACCGCGCTGTTGTTGCAGCACACCGTCGACTCCGCGCGCGGGTCGACGTGACGGCCACGGCGCTGGTGGAGGCCCCGCACTCGACCGCCACCGCCGACTCGCTCGGCCGGCTGCTCCGCGGGGGGCGGCCCCTGGTCTGCGGCATCCTCAACGTCACCCCCGACTCCTTCTCCGACGGCGGGCGCTTCGACGACCTCGAGCGGGCCGTCGAGCACGGCCGCCGCCTGGCGGCCGAGGGCGCCGACCTGATCGACATCGGCGGGGAGTCGACCCGGCCGGGCTCGCGGCCGCCGTCCCCGGCCGAGGAGCTGGACCGCGTCGTCCCGGTGGTCGAGGCGCTGGCCGGGCAGGTCCCCGTGCCGCTGTCGGTCGACACCTCGCGGCCCGAGGTCATGCGCGCGGCGGTGGCCGCCGGCGCGAGCATGGTCAACGACGTGCGGGCGCTGCAGCGGCCGGGCGCCCTCGCGGCCGCCGCGGAGCTCGACGTGCCGGTGTGCCTGGTGCACATGCAGCGCTCGCCGGAGTCCATGCAGGAGGACCCCCGCTACGGGGACGTCGTCGCCGAGGTGCGCGCCTGCCTCGCCGAGCGGATCGCCGCCTGCCTCGACGCCGGCGTCCGCCCGGAGCACCTGGTGGTCGACCCGGGGTTCGGGTTCGGCAAGACGCTGGCGCACAACGTCGCGCTGCTGGCGTCGCTCGACGCGGTCGCCGGCCTCGGGGTGCCTGTCCTGGTGGGGCTGTCGCGCAAGTCGATGCTCGGGCAGCTGACCGGGCGGGCCGTGGGGGAGCGGCTGCCCGGTTCCCTGGCCGCGGCGCTGGTCGCGGTCCAGCGTGGAGCGTCGGTGCTTCGCGTGCACGACGTCGCGGCCACGCGCGACGCCCTGGCGGTCCTGTCCGCCGTCGGCTCGGCCTGAGCGGCCCGCGCCGGCGGCGCCCCGACCGCGCGTCAGCAGTCGAACACCGACCAGCAGATGTCGTTCCGCAGCCGCTGGTCGTCGAGCACGAGCGCGCGGATGGCCTCCGGGAGCCGGTCGCGCTGCCACTGGCACTCGCGTCGCCCGGCGCGCTCCGCCTCTCCGTCCGGCGCGGCGGCACGTGCGGCCTTGATCGCGTAGGCGGCCGCGCCGAGCTCGTGGGCGGCGACGTGCGCGACGACTGCCGCCTGGCCGGCGGCGTAGGCGGCATGGCGCGCTGCTCCACGCAGGTCTCTGGCCGCGCCCATCGCGTGGCCGCCCGCGGTGCGGGCCCGGGACATCGGAATCTCGCCCCGCGCCCAGGCGCGGGCGTGCTGGATCGCCTGACGCGGTCGCGGGTCACCGGGCCGAGCCGACTCGAACAGGTCGAGGACGTGCTCGGCGCACGAGGCCGCCCACAGGGCCAGGAGCTGGTGATCGGGGTCGGTGAGGGTCCCACCGCGGCGGATCGTCACGAACCGGGGGTCGCGCTCCTTCGGGAGGATCACCGCGACACCCCTCAGATGACCGCGCGGATCGCCCGCTCGAAGCCGAGGACGTGCTCACGGGCGAGGTCGTCGGCCCGATCGGCGTCGCCGGCGGCGATCGCCCGCAGCAGCTCCACGTGCTCGCCGACGTGCTCGTCCACCGTCGGCAGCCGGTCGAGGAACAGGCAGAAGATCCGCGTGGCCAGGTTGTCGTAGCGGATGAGGACGTCCTCGAGGTGCGGGTTCCCCGAGGCCCGGTAGATGGCCCGGTGCACCGCGAGGTCCCAGCGCATCAGCTCGGTGCGGTCGATCCCGGTGACGTCGAGGTCCTCGATGCCCGTGGCCAGCTCGTCGAGCTCGGCGTGGCCCACGCGGGAGGCCCGCTCCGCGGCACGACGGGCGGCCAGCGGTTCGAGCTGGGCGCGGATCTCGGAGATGTGCGCCAGGTCGGAGATGTCCATGCCGGTCGCGAACGTCCCGCGCCGCGGATAGGAGACGACCAGCCGGTCGCCCTCGAGTCGCTTGAGCGCCTCGCGCACGGGGGTGCGGCCCACGCCGAGGTCCTTGGCCAGCTCGTCGTCGTCGATCGGGTCACCCGGACGGATGGCCAGCATGATCAGCCGGTCCCGGATCGCCACGTAGGCCTTGTCCGCCAGCGACGTGGCGGCGGACGGGTCGAGCTCCAGCGGTGCGAGGGTCACGAGCAGATCGTAGAGGTTGATGGCCAGAGGGCCTTGCCTCTTCAGAGGGATCGACATACCTTCACAGTACATCTGATATACCAACTGTGTACCTGTCTACACGGTTGCAGTTGACACACCGCGGGGAGAGGGAGGCACCGGGTGACGATCAGCGCCTTCGACCTGTTCAAGGTCGGCATCGGGCCGTCCAGCTCCCACACCGTCGGCCCCATGCGGGCGGCCTGCACCTTCGCCTCGCGCCTGTCCGAGGAGGGGCTGCTCGGGCGGGTGGCCGGCGTCCGGTGCGAGCTGTTCGGGTCGCTCGGCGCCACCGGGCACGGCCACGGCAGCGTCAAGGCCGTCGTCCTCGGCCTGGAGGGGGAGCGGCCCGACCTCGTCGACCCCGTCGCGGCCGAGCCGCGGGTCGAGACGATCCGCCGCGAGGGCAGGCTCCGGCTGGCCGGCGAGCACCCGATCGCGTTCTCGGTGGACGACGACGTCGTGCTGCACCGGCGCAAGCGGCTGGAGTTCCACAGCAACGGGATGCTCTTCTCGGCCGTCGACGCCGACGGGGTGGAGCTGTGCCGCCGCGAGTACTACTCGGTGGGCGGCGGGTTCGTCCTCGACGAGGACGAGGCCGGCAACCCGGTCGTCGTCGAGGACAGCACGCCGGTGCGGTACCCCTTCCGCACCGGCGAGGAGCTGCTGGCGCGCACCCGGGAGACCGGGCTGCGGATCAGCGACGTGATGCTGGCCAACGAGCTCTCCTGGCGCACCGAGGCCGACGTCCGCGCCGGCCTGCTGCACATCTGGTCGGTCATGCAGGAGTGCGTGGAGCGCGGCACGCGGACCACCGGCGTCCTGCCCGGCGGCCTCAAGGTGCGGCGGCGCGCGGCCGCGCTGCGGGACCAGCTCGAGGCCGCCCGCGACGAGGCCGACCCGCTGCGCGCGATGGAGTGGGTGACCCTCTACGCCCTGGCGGTCAACGAGGAGAACGCCGCCGGCGGGCGGGTGGTCACCGCACCCACCAACGGCGCCGCCGGCATCGTGCCCGCGGTCCTGCACTACTACCGCGACTTCGTCGACTCCTACGGCGAGGACGGCGTCGTGCGGTTCCTGCTCACCGCCGCGGCGATCGGGCTGCTGTTCAAGGAGAACGCCTCGATCTCCGGCGCGGAGGTCGGCTGCCAGGGCGAGGTCGGCTCGGCCTGCTCCATGGCCGCCGCCGGGCTCGCCGAGGTCCTGGGCGGGACCCCGGAGCAGGTGGAGAACGCCGCCGAGATCGGCATCGAGCACAACCTCGGGCTCACCTGCGACCCCGTCGGCGGCCTGGTGCAGATCCCGTGCATCGAGCGCAACGCCGTCGGCTCGGTCAAGGCCATCACCGCGGCGCGCATGGCCGTGCGCGGGGACGGCCGGCACCACGTCCCCCTGGACAAGGCGATCAAGACCATGCGCGAGACCGGCGCGGACATGAAGGACAAGTACAAGGAGACCGCCCGTGGCGGGCTGGCGCTCAACATCGTCGAGTGCTGAGGAGGCACCCGTGTCCCACCCCTTCACCCTCACGCTGAGCTGCCAGGAGCGTCCGGGGATCGTGCACGCGGTCAGTTCGTTCCTGTTCGAGCACGGCTGCGACATCGTCGAGCACCAGCAGTTCGACGACGCCGTCCGCGGTCAGCTGTTCCTGCGGACGGCGTTCGTCTGCTCGCAGGACACCGACGCCGGCCGCCTGTCGGAGGACTTCCGGACGGTGGCCGACGAGTTCGGCATGAGCTACTCCGTCACGGGTGACCAGCCGCAGCGCGTGCTCGTCATGGTCTCCAAGCTCGGCCACTGCCTCAACGACCTGATCTTCCGCTGGCGGGCGGGCAGCCTCGGCGCCGACCTCGTCGCCGTGGTCTCCAACCACGAGGACCTGCGCCCGATGGCGGAGGCGGCCGGGCTGCCGTTCCACCACGTGCCCGTGACGCCGGCGACCAAGCGGGAGGCCGAGGCGCGGCTGCTCGAGCTGGTCGACGAGCACCGCGCCGACCTGGTCGTGCTCGCCCGGTACATGCAGGTGCTCTCCGACGAGACCTGCGCCGCCCTGCACGGCCGGGCGATCAACATCCACCACTCGTTCCTGCCGGGCTTCAAGGGCGCCAAGCCCTACCACCAGGCCTTCGACCGCGGCGTGAAGCTGGTCGGCGCGACCGCGCACTACGTCACCCCCGACCTGGACGAGGGTCCGATCATCGAGCAGGAGGTCATCCGCATCGACCACACCTACGACCCGCGCGCGCTGGCCACCGTCGGCCAGGACGCCGAGGCGCTGGCCCTGTCGCGGGCCGTCCGGTGGCACGGCGAGCGGCGGGTGCTGCTCAACGGCCACAGCACCGTCGTCTTCCGTTGACCCGGCCGGTCTGATGGCACCCGTCGCGGCTCCACCGTCCCCGGCAGCGCTCGACCGGGTCCTCCGGTACCTGCTGGAGGAGCTCGGACCGCAGCGGGGTCCGGCCGGCGCGGGCCTGGCCCGCGCCCGCGCGCTGTTCGGGGCGCTGGGGGACCCGCAGGACCGCTTCCGCGCCGTGCACGTCGCCGGGACCGCCGGCAAGGGGTCGGTGAGCACCGTCGTGGCGAGCCTGCTCCGGTCGCACGGGTTCCGGGTCGGCGCCCACGTCTCACCCCACGTGTACAGCCTGCTCGAGCGGTTCCAGCTGGACGGGGCGCCGGCTGCCGCCGAGCTCGTCGACGCGGAGCTGGACCGGGTCCGGCCGGCCGTCGAGGCGGTGGAGCGCGCCGGGCACGGCCGGCCGTCGTTCTTCGAGGTCACCAACGCCGTCGCCTTCGGCCTGTTCGCCGACCGCGTCGACTACGGGGTCGTCGAGACCGGGGTCGGGGGACTGCTGGACTCCACCAACACCATCGCCCGGGCGGACAAGCTCGCGGTGATCACCCCGATCGGCCTGGACCACCAGGACCTGCTGGGGACCACGCTGGGGGAGATCGCGGCGCAGAAGGCCGGCATCCTGCCCTGGGGCGGGCGCGCGGTCGCGGTTCGCCAGGACAGCCCCGAGGTGGAGGACGTGCTCGCCGCCGAGGCGGCCCGCCGCGGCTGCGCTCTCCGGTGGGTGGACCCGGGACCCCCGGCGGTGCGGGCCTGGACCGGGGCGGGCGGCACCGAACTGCGCCTGCGGGGCCAGCCACCCCTGTCCCTCGGGCTCACCGGGCGGCACCAGGCCGGCAACGCCCACCTCGCACTGCGTGCCGTCGAGGCGCTGGCCGCGCGCGACGGGTGGGCGCTCGACGCGGACGCCGTGTGGGATGGGCTGCGCAGCGCCACGCTGCCCGGCCGGTTCGAGCGCCGGGTGATCGGGAGCCGCCCGCGGTCCTCGACGGGGCGCACAACCCGATGAAGCTCGCGGCGCTGGTCGGGACCCTCCAGGAGGTGTACCCGGGCGCCCGGTTCCCGTGGGTGCTCGCCCTCAAGCAGGACAAGGACCTCCGCGCCGTCCTGCAGGTCGTCGCCCCCGCGGCATCGCTGGTGGTCGCCACGCAGTTCAGCACCGGGGACGGCGACCACCCGGCCGGCACCTCCATCGCCGCCGAGCGGATCGCCCGGGCCGCGGAGGAGTGCGGGGTCGGGGCCGTGGTGGAGGAGGACCCCCTGTGCGCGGTGGCCCGTGCCGCGGAGCGCGCCGGTCCGGGGCTGCCGGTCGTGGTCAGCGGCTCGTTCTCCCTGCTCGCCGCGGTGCGCCCGGGGACGACGGCACCGTGACGTCGGGGACGCCGTGGGCCCGGTTCGACGACCTCCGCGCCGGGACCGCCGTCCGCTGCCCGCCGCCGCACCGGGTGCTGGTCGCCGAGCGGCCCGACGAGGTCCTCGGCGTCCTGACCGAGGTCGAGCGGGCCACCGACGCCGGCTCGTGGGCGTTCGGGTACCTCGCCTACGAGGCCGCGGCGGGGCTGGACCCGCGGCTGGCCGTGCACGCGGCCACCCCCCTGGGCGAGCCGCTGGCGTGGTTCGGGCTCTGCGACGAGCCGGTGCCCGTGCCCCCGCTGGAGGCGGCCGGCCCGGCCGCGGCGGCCCACTGGCGACCGACGTGGACACCGGCCGGGCACGCCCGTGGCGTCCGGGCGGTCCGGGACCGGATCGCCGCCGGGGACACCTTCCAGTGCAACCTGACCGTGCGGCTGTCGGGCCGCGTGGCCGGCGACCCCGCCGTCCTGTACCGGGACCTGGCACTGGGCCAGCGCGGGGCCTACAACGCCCACCTCGACCTCGGCCGCTTCGTCGTGGCCAGCGCCAGCCCCGAGTTGTTCTTCGAGCGCCGCGGCGACGACGTGCTGCTCCGCCCGATGAAGGGGACGGCGCGGCGGGGGCGGGACCGGGACGAGGACCGGCGCCTGGCCGACCGGCTGCGCTCCAGCCCCAAGGAGCGGGCGGAGAACGTCATGATCGTCGACTTGATGCGCAACGACGTCGGCCGGGTCGCGGAGATCGGCAGCGTCGACGTGCCCGCGCTGTTCACCGTCGAGCGCTACGAGACCGTGCTCCAGCTGACCTCCGACGTCACGGCCCGCCTCCGCCCCGGGACCGGCCTGGTCGAGCTGTTCCGGGCGTTGTTCCCCTGCGGCTCGGTCACCGGGGCCCCGAAGGCGAGCTCGATGCAGGTCATCCGGGCCCAGGAACCGGATCCCCGCGGCGTCTACTGCGGGGCCATCGGCCTGGTCGGCCCACCGGACGCGCCGGTGCGGGCCCGCTTCAGCGTGGCCATCCGGACCGCGGTGGTCGACACGTCCTCGGGACAGGCCGTGTACGGCACCGGGAGCGGCATCACCTGGGGGTCGGACGAGTCGGCCGAGCACGCCGAGGTCCTCGCCAAGGCCGCCGTCCTGGCCGCCCGGCCCCGGGAGTTCGAGCTGCTGGAGACGATGCGGCACGACCCTCCGCGCGGCCTGCGCAACGAGGACCGGCACCTGCAGCGGCTGGCGGCCTCGGCCGAGCACCTGGGTTTCCGCTTCGACCCGTCCGCGGCGCGGCGCGTGCTGGACGCGCGGCTGGCCGGGGAGCCGGCGGCACGCGTCCGCCTGCGGCTGCGCCGCGACGGGGGTCTCGCCGTCGACGTCGAGGCGCTCCCTCCACCCGCTGCCGGCCCGGTGCTGCTCGCGGTCGACGACGAGCCGGTCGACCCCGGGGAGACCTGGCTCCGCCACAAGACGAGCTCGCGGGAGCCGTACGACCGGCGCCGGGACCGGCGGCCCGACGTCGACGACGTGGTCATGGTCAACACGCGAGGGGAACTCACCGAGACCACCCGGGCCTCCCTCGCGGTGGAGCTCGACGGGTCGTGGTGGACGCCGCCCCTGGACTCCGGGTGCCTCCCGGGTGTCGAGCGCGGGCGGCTGCTGGACCTCGGCGTGCTGCGCGAGCGGGTGCTCCGCGTGGCCGACCTCGACCGGGCGGAGGGGGTGGCCGTGCTCAGTTCGCTGCGGGGATGGCGGGCCGCGGAGGTGCGGGACCGGCAACCGGCCGTCCCCGTCGCCGGGGATCGCCCCGCGCTCCCCGTTCCCCAGCGGTCGCCAGGGTCGCTGCCGGGTCAGCGGTGCGCCGTCTCCAGGTAGACGTCGAGGATCGCGTCGACCCGGGCGCGGCTCTCGAGGACGGCGTCGCGGTGCGCCGGCGTGTCCTTGGCCTGCTGGTGCCGGCGGGCCTCGGCGTACTCGGTGCAGGCCTGCGCGAAGTCGGACTGCAGGTCGTCGAACAGCCCGGTGATGGCGGAGAGGCTGTCGCTGATCGGCTGGTGCGCGCTGAGCGTGGTCACGGGGGGCTCCTCGGGATCTGGACCGTGCCGGTCACCGGGTCATCCGACTGGCTGACGTATCTCAGCCGGCCAGCCGGGCCAGGGCCACCGGGTGCGGTCGCGGATGTCGAGTTCTTCGTCCGGGCGGCGGGACCGCTGTTCGGTTCCGTCCTCCCGATACGAGGATCGGCGAGCGGGGACCGTCGCGACAGCGAGCCACCCCCCGGCCCCGTCGTCCTCCGCCCCCGTTCTCGAACGGGGGTCCACCCCATCCCGACGGGGGGGGGGGGGTGGTCGACGGGCCCTCCACGGTGTGGAGCTCGACCGGCGCCGCGCGGCCCGCTGACCGGGCCCGGCTTCCTTGACCCCGTGGACGCCGCAGGGCTAGCGTCCGCCCACCTCGGTGGCTCGGAGGTGGGCCGTGTCTCAGGCGGACGTGGAGCACGTCGGCGGAGGACGATCGCCAGGACTCCACACTCGAAGCGCAGCGGTGCGGCGATGACCCCGCCGACGACGGCGCAGGACATCTGTCGCATGGACGCGGTCACCGTGGCGCGCGAGATCCGCGGCAGGCGGATCTCCCCGACCGAGGTGGTCGACGCCGTCCTGGACCGGATGGACCGCCTGGAACCGACCCTGCACGCCTTCTGCACCCCCGCCCCCGAGCAGGCCCGCGCCGATGCCCAGCGGGTCGAGAAGGCCCTGATGAGCGGCGAAGACGTCGGGGTGCTGGCGGGCGTGCCGGTCGGCATCAAGGACCTCGTGTGCACCAAGGGGCTGCGGACCGTCTCCGGGTCGCGTCTCTACGCCGACTTCGTCCCCGACGAGGACGACGTCGTCGTGGAGCGACTGAAGAACGCCGGCGCCATCGTGATCGGCAAGACCAACGTCCCCGAGTTCGGCTACAGCGGGGTCGGGCACAACCCGGTCTTCCCGGCCACGCGCAACCCCTGGGACACCACGAAGACCTCCGGCGGGTCCAGCGCCGGGTCGGGCGCGGCCGTGGCCACCGGCATGGGCCCGTTCGCCATCGGCAGCGACGGCGGTGGATCGATCCGGATCCCCAGCAGCTTCTGCGGGCTGTTCGGCATGAAGGCGTCCATGGGTCGCGTCCCGCTGTACCCGGGCACCAAGGACGAGCGCTACCCCGGGGTGTCCAGCTGGGAGTCCCTGGAACACATCGGCCCCATGAGCCGGACCGTCGCCGACGCCGCTCTCGTGCTCTCCGTCATCTCGGGCCCCGACGACCGCGACCGGTTCTCCCTGCCCGGCCCCGAGTTCGACTGGACGGAGGTGCTGCACGGCGACCTCCGAGGCCGGCGCGTGGCCTACAGCCCCGACTGGGGCTACGCCGCTGTCGACCCGGCGGTGCGTCGCATCGTCGGGAACGCCGTCCGGGTCTTCGAGCAGGACCTCGGGTGCGTCGTGGAGGAGGTCGCTCCCGGGTGGCCGCACCCGTACGAGGCGTTCTGGGCCATCGTCGCCAACGAGACCGACCTGACCGGCCTGCGCCGGGAACTGGACCGGGTCGGCGAGGAGAACATGACCCCTCACGTGGTCGACTTCCTGCGACGCCGGTGGACGGCGGAGGAGTTCACCGACGCCCTGATGGTGCGCAAGGCGGTCACCAACACGATGTGGCGGCTCATGCGCGACTTCGACCTGCTCCTCACCCCCACCCTCGCCGTCCCGCCCTTCGAGGTGGGGATCCAGGGACCGACCGTCATCGACGGGCGAGAGGTGGAACCCTTCGAGTGGCTCCACTTCACCTATCCCCTCAACTTCACCGGGCAGCCGGCGGCCACCGTGCCCGCAGGCTGGACCGAGGACGGCCTCCCTGTGGGCCTGCAGATCATCGGACGCCATCTCGACGACCCGGCCGTGATGCGTGCCGCAGCGGCGTTCGAGGCCGCCGCTCCCTGGAAGGACAGGTGGCCGGCGATGGTGGCCGACACGGGGCCGTGATCCACGGAGGCGGTACGTCTCCACGCCGGCGAGCTGGCCCGGGAGGACGGATGGCCGACTTCACCGCGACGGCGGTCTGCGAGGGTGACCACTGGGTGATCGACGTCCCTGGTGTCGGCACCACGCAGGCCGACGGCGTCGACGACCTGGAGGAGATGGCCGTCGACCTGGTCGTCGCGATGACCCACACCGCCCCGCAGGACGTGCACCTGCAGATGCGCATCGTCTGACCCCGGACCCGCTCAGCGACGTCCCCGGGTCAGCGACCCGGGGCCAGCGAGTACACCCGGCGGGCCGTGCCGGCGAAGACGTCGTCCCGGACGTCGGCCGGCTGGTCGGCGAGGGCCCGTCGCCAGGCGGCGACCAGGGGCGGCAGCTCGGTCCAGATCTTCTCGATCGGGAAGTTGCTGCCCCACGTGCACCGGTGCGAGCCGAACAGCTGCAGGCAGGTGCCGGTGACGAGGTCGATGAGGCCCTGGTCGACGCGGTGGACGAAGGTGCCCTGGCCGGTGAGCTTGACCACCACGTTGGGCTGCTCGGCCAGGAGTGCCATGCCCCGGCGCCAGGCGTCGACGGTCGCCGGGTCGGTGTCCTCCAGCATCCCGGCGTGCACCAGGACGAACGTGGTCTCGGGGAAGTCGGCGACCAGTTCCGCGGCCAGGGCCATCTGGGGGCTGAACACCTGCAGCTCGAACAGCCACCCGAGGTCGGCGAGCGCGGCGATGCTCCGGCGGAACACGGGGTCGCTCATCCGGTCGGGAGCCGAGGCGAACCGGTACTCCGGGCGCTCGTGCCAGTGCAGCTGCAGCCGGGTGCCCCGGACCAGGGGAGTGAGCGCCGCCTGCCGGCGCATCACCTCCACCGCACCCGGGTCGAACAGGTCCGCCGAGCCGACGAAGGCCATCGGCCAGCCGGTCGCGGCGTGGACGTCGGCCAGCCACCGGACCTCGTCGAGCGACCGGTCCAGCGGCCAGTTGGCCTGCACGTAGACCGACGAGGTGATGCCGACCGCGGTGGCCTCGGCGATGTACTCCTCGGCCAGGTAGTCGCGCCGGATGGGCTGGTACGGGCCGAAGATCCGCGGTACCGGCTCGCCGCTGAGCCAGGGCAGGTCGGCCGCGCGCCAGATGTGGTGGTGGCTGTCGACCAGCTCGGCCGGCCCGGCGGAGGTGTGCTCGGTGGTCATCGTGGGCTCCTGCTCCGTCGGGGGTCGTTCCGCTCGGTGCCGCGCGCTCGGCGACGACACACGAGTGCCGCACCCGCGCCGGCGGGAGCGGCTCACCACGACACATCGTGGCCCGACGCGGTCACGCGGCGTGCCAGCTGCGGGTAGTCGAGCACGAAGCCGTCCTCGTCGAGCAGCAGGTCCGCGGCGAACGAGCCGCTGCTGAAGCGGACGACGGCGCCGTGGGACGTCGTCCGGACGTGCTCGTAGCGCTGTGACGACGCGCGCACGGCGAGGTCGGGGACGGAGACCCAGGCCATCGTGAGGTCGACCGCGCCGGAACAGCGGTGCAGCCCGTGCCGGAGGACCGGCATGGTGTTGGTCAGCGGCGAGAACCCCAGGTCGCAGTCGAGCGCGGCGCCGATGGCCCGCGTGTCGCAGACCGGGTCCGGCAGGGCGACCTCGCCCTCGGTCCCCGACCGGTACGTCCAGCCGCCGGCCTCGTGCCGCGCGAGCCGCGCCCACCTCCGCCAGCCCGCCCCCTCCGCGGTCAGCTCCAGGGCCCGGGTCACCCACCCGGGCCCGGTCTCCAGCCGGTGGTCGAGCCGGTAGGGGGCCGGCGCGGCCCCGAGCTGGACACCGCCCGCCGTGAACTGCTCCGGGGCCATCCGGACCAGCGCCGACTCCGCGCGCCAGTCGTCGGTCCCCGCCCAGACCAGACACCTCTCCACGGCCACTCCAGGGGATCGGGGAGGTCATGGTGTCGGCCTCCCGCCTCGCCGTCCACGGCGCGCGCGACCGACGACACGGATTGCTATACGTAGACATATACGTATACTTGCAGCCGTGACTACGATCGTCCCGTGCCGAACAAGACGATCTACGTCTCCGACGCCGACCTGCCGGTCTTCCAGCGCGCGCAGGAGCTCACCGGGGGCAACCTCTCGGCGGCCATCTCCCAGGCCCTGCGCCGGCTCGTCGAGGTCGAGGAGGGCCGCCTGGCCGGCTTCGAGGAGATCACCGTCGGGGTGGGCGTCGGCGCGAAGAAGCTGCAGCGCTTCCAGGGTGTGCTGCTGGCCGAGTGGAGCCGGACCACCGGCGGCGGCGAGGAGCGCTTCCGCGTCTACCGCACCCGCACCGGCCGGTTCGCCGTGCACCTGGCCCGCCCCGAGGGCTTCGTGCACACCGCCGGCAAGGACGGCCAGCTGACCGGCTGGCGCAAGCACTTCACCGCCGACCAGCAGTGGGGCCAGGTCCCCGCCTCGGCCACCCTCGAGGTCTTCGAGACGTTCGAGGCGCTGCGGGAGGCGGTCCCGGCCGAACTGGCCGCGCTGGTGGAGGTCCACGCCACCGAACCCGAGGTCGAGGACCTCGACATCTGACGCTCCCGGCGCCGCCGGGAGCCCCCGGCAGCGCCCCGAGGAGCGAGCATGCCCACCCACCCCACCCCGGCGGTCGAGATCGCCGGGCTGTCCAAGCGATACGGCGACCACGTCGTGCTCGCCGACCTGGACCTCACGGTGCCCGCCGGCACCGTGACCGCACTGCTGGGCCCCAACGGGGCCGGCAAGACCACCACCGTCTCGATCCTGTCCACGCTGCTGCCCGCCGACGGCGGGACCGCCCGCGTCCTGGGCTACGACGTGGCCCGCGAACCGCAGGCGGTGCGGCGGGTGATCGGGGTGACCGGCCAGCTCTCCGCCGTCGACCCGCTGCTGACCGTGACCGAGAACCTGCGGCTCATGGCCGACCTGTTCCACCTGACCCGCGCGGAGGGCCGCCGCCGCACGGCGGACCTGGCCGGACGCCTCGGCCTGGCCGACGCCGCGCGCAAGCCGGCCCAGCAGCTGTCCGGTGGCATGAAGCGCAAGCTCGACCTGGCCATGACGCTGGTCGGCGGCCCGCGGGTCGTCTTCCTCGACGAGCCCACCACCGGCCTGGACCCGCGTGCCCGCCACGACCTGTGGGACCAGGTGCGCGCCCTGGTGGCCGACGGCGCGAGCGTGCTGCTGACCACCCAGTACCTGGACGAGGCCGACCAGCTCGCCGACTCCGTCGCCGTCCTGCACGAGGGCCGCCTGGTCGCCCACGACACCCCCGCCGGCCTCAAGGCCGCCCACGACGCCGGCTCCCTCGACGACGTCTTCCTCGCCCTGACCGCCCCCGGCCGGCCCGGCTCCGGCTCCGACCTGACCGAGGAGGTGGCGCGATGACCGCCGCCGCTCCCGCTCCGGTGCGCCTCCCGACGGCGCCCTCCGGCCCGGCCCGCGCCGCCCGCGACCTCGCGACGATGACCCGCCGCAGCCTGGTGCGGATGCTCCGGTACCCCTCGATGACGGCGCTGCTGGTGGGCACGCCGGTGGTGATCCTGCTGCTGTTCGTCTACGTGTTCGGCGGCGCGTTCGGCACCGGCGTCGGCTCCGGCGCCACGCCGGGCGCGGCGGGGCGGGCCGCCTACCTGGACTACACGACTCCCGCCGTGCTGGTGATCGCGGCGGCGAGCATCGCGCAGTCCACCGCGATCAGCGTGGCCATGGACATGACCGGCGGGATCGTCACGCGCCTGCGCACCATGCCCATCGCCCCCGTGGCCGCGATGGGTGGGCACGTCCTCGGGGCCGTCGTCCAGACGCTGCTGGCCGCCGCGGCCGTCCTGGGCGTGGCCGTCCTGCTGGGCTTCCGGCCCGGCGCCGACGCCGCCGGGTGGCTGGCGCTCACCGGCTTCGCCGCCCTGTTCGGCCTCGCCCTCACCTGGCTGTCGGTGGCGATGGGGGCCGCGGCCCGCTCGGTCGAGTCGGCGTCGAACACCCCGATGGTCTTCCTGCTGCTGCCCTTCTTCGGCAGCGGTTTCGTGCCCGTGGACACCATGCCCACCGCGGTCCGCCTGTTCGCCGAGCACCAGCCCTTCACCCCGGTCATCGAGACCGTCCGCGGCCTGCTCACCGGCAGCGCCGTCGCGGCGGCGACGCTGTGGACCGCCGTCGCCTGGTGCCTGGCCCTGAGCGTCGTCGGCTGGCTGTGGGCCCGCGCCGCCTACCGCCGTCCCCGCGTCGTCTGAGCCGCTCCCGCCGGCCGGCCCCGAACCGCTTCCCCGGGCCCGGCGCCGGGTCTAGGACCTCTCCATGACCACGAGACGAGGCTTCCTGCTCGGGGCCGGAGCCGGGGCGGCCGGCCTGGCGGTGGGCGCGGCCGGCGGCGCGCTCGTCACGAACGAGGACGACGCGGTGCGGCGCCGGGCGACCGCCCGGGCCGAGCAGCGCTTCCTCGAGGCCGGGGGCGCGGCGGACGAGGGCGAGGGGGTGGCCCGGCTGGGCACCCGCCGGGTGGTGTGGAACACGACGGTCACCGAGCCGGTCGCGGCGATCACCTTCGACGACGGGCCGACGACGGAGTACACCCCGCGCATCCTCGACGCGCTGGACCGGGCCGGGGTCACGGCGACGTTCAACGTGATGGGCTGGAACGGCGTCCACCACCCCGAGGTGCTGCGCGAGGTGGTGGCCGCGGGGCACGAGATCGGCAACCACACCTGGACCCACCGGGACCTGACCACGCTCACCCAGCGGGAGACCCGGGACGAGCTGGTGCGCTGCAAGGACGAGGTCGAGGCCCTGCTCGGGCAGCCGTTCACCAGCTTCCGGCCGCCCCGCGGCGAGCTCACCGGGTACGCGCTGCGCATCGCCGCCGAGCTCGGCTACGACACCTTCATCTGGTCGGTCACCCGCGGCCCGGGGGACAGGACGGAGGTCGCCGAGATCGGCGACTACATGGGGCAGACCGTCGAGGCCGGCGACGTCCTGGGCCTGCACGACGGGATCGGGCGGGGGACGTTCGACCCGCAGGCGGCGTTCGCGGTGGCGCTGGCCCAGCGGCGCGACCTGGAGGTGCGGGCGCTGCCGTCGGCGCTGCAGCAGATCGCCGACCGCGGGATCACCCTCGTCAGCGCCAACCGGCTGCTCGAGCGCAGCGTGCCCGAGCCGATCGGCGGCAGCGCGCCACCGGCGGCGCCGGACGGCGACTGAGCGGCGTCAGACCCGGACGACGACGCCGCGGCGCACCAGCACGGCGCAGACGCCCCCGATCGCCGCGACCGACAGCACCGGGTAGAGCCAGGCGGACACGACCGGCCCGGCGACCGAGCTGACCCAGCCGTCGACCGCCGGCTGCACCGTGTGCGACAGGACCGCGCGGAACACGACCTCGGAGACCACGAACGCCACGATCGCGTTGAGTCCCAGCACCTCGAACGGCCGGAACGGGCGCACGACGCCGCGCTCGTCGACCAGCCAGTGCAGCAGCGCCAGCGCCAGCAGCGCGATCCCGCCGGTGACCAGCACGAACGACGGCGACCACAGGCGCTTGTTCACCGGCACGACCGCGGCGAGCGCCAGCCCGGCGACCAGCAGCGCGGCGCCGCCCGCCGCCAGCCGGGCCAGGGCGGCCCGCCCGGCGCCGGACTGCAGCGCCCGCCCGGCGAGCACGCCGAGGAAGACGGTGACCGCGCTGCCCGGGTAGCCGTGCGGCGCCTCGGCGGAGAAGGGCATCCCGAGCGCGGCGTCGACGGGATGCGCCCACGACCGGTCCGGGTCGCCGCCCCCGACGACGGTGAGCAGGCTCAGCGCGGCCAGCACCCCGGCCGCGGTGGGCACCTGCGCCGGGCGGGGCAGCCGGAGCAGCAGCCAGCACAGCAGGTAGGCGCCGGCGATGTGGCCGAGCACGCCCACCCCCGTGCCGACCCCGTACTTGGCCGTGACGACCAGCCAGCCCAGGACGGCGAGCTTGGCCACCCGGGTCAGCGCCGGCCGCCACCGGTCCGCCCGTCGGGAGAACGGCACGGACACGCCCACGACCAGCAGGAAGACCGGGAAGACGACGTCGGCGGCGTGCAGCCCGTTCCAGGCCGCGTGCCGCGCCTGGCCCCAGATCGCGCCGTTGCCGCGGTTGTCGACGACCAGCATCCCGACGACGGCGAGGCCCCGCAGCACGTCCACCCCGCGCAGCCGCGGCCGGGATCGCGCCTGTTCCGGCTCCGGCCGTACGGCCTCCCGGCGGGGTGCCGGATGCGTCATGCACCCACGGTAGGACCGGCCGGCTGACCCCTCCGGAGACGCGGGGCGCTCGGTGGCGTGCGGCCGGAGCCGCCGGCACCCGCGCACGAGAGAGGGGCACGGCGAGTCGTCGCCGTGCCCCTCTCCCGGTGCTCAGATCGCGCGGACGTTCTCCGCCTGCGGGCCCTTCTGGCCCTGGGTGACGTCGAACTCGACGCGCTGCGCCTCGTCCAGCGAGCGGTAGCCGCTCCCGGTGATCGCCGAGAAGTGGCAGAAGACGTCGGGGCCGCCGCCGTCCTGCTCGATGAAGCCGAAGCCCTTCTCCGCGTTGAACCACTTCACAGTGCCCTGAGCCATGTCGCTTCTCTCTCCGTGCTGTCGCGTCAGGACCGACCGGTGCCGGTCCTGGGTCGCCGCACCGACCGGCAGGACCGAGAGGAACGTCAGGCAGAGACGACTGCGGACGTTCGAGAACGAAGCAGAGGCACAACAGCGACCGGACCCGACTCTACGGGCCCGATGACGGATCTGGTCCCCTCTGTGAGGCGACCCTCACCCGAGGGCCGACGCTCGGTCGCGGCCGGCGGCGACGCCGGTCACCAGCGCAGCGGATCGACCACGCGCGACTGCGCCGTGCGGCACGCCCGGCAGTTGCCCCACGTGACGATGGCCAGCGGCGTCGTGGGGGAGCCGCACTCCGGGCAGTCGACGGGCTCACCGGACCGGGCGCGAGCCTCGGTGATCTCGCGGGACCGCTCCTCGTGGATGCTCGCGTCCCCACGGCAGGGGCACCCGAGATGAGCGTCGGCGCACAGTCCACGGTGTGTCGTGATGGGGTCTCCTCTGTCCGCGTCGAACCTACGCCTCGCCGGGCGCCGCCACGCCGACCGCGCCCCCTCGGCGCGTCCGACGATCAGGCCCCCCGCCGGGCTCCGCGTCACCCGGGCCCCCGCTGCCTGCGCCGACCGAGGTCGGTGAGGGCACCCTCCACGGCGGCCAGCGCCTTCGGATCGGCGAACAGGAGGGCGGTGCGCAGCGTCGAGCCGGCCTCGTAGCGGAGGGCGCCGGCGAACGCCCGGGCCCGGCCGGGGTCGTGCTCGCCCAGGACCTGCCGCACCCGGCGCAGGGCGTCGGGGTCGTCGACGAGGTCGGCGAGGTCGGTGTCGAGCCCGGCGAGCACCGGGCGGGGGCGGTCGGGAGACCACGGCACCGCCCAGGAGTGCGTCCCGGAGCCGACGTCGTCGGTCGACCCGTCGGGCAGGACCACCTCGGCCGTCGTTCCCGGCGGGACGACGGCGGTGACGGTGACCGTCCCGTCCGCGAGCTCCCAGCCGGCGGCGGCGCGGCCGTACGGGGTGAGCTGCTCGCTGCGGGCCCGGGTGATGCCGTCGAGCACGGTCGGCGCGATCCGGGTGCGGCGGTAGCCGGGGGCCGCCGGTGCCAGCCCCGCGAGCCCTCGGTGCAGCCAGTCGGCCACCGCACCCAGGGCGTAGTGGTTGAACGAGGTCATCTCGTGCGGGTTGACCGAGCCGTCGGGCAGCAGCGCGTCCCACCGCTCCCAGACCGTCGTGGCGCCCACGGTCACCGGGTACAGCCAGGACGGCGCCTCGGTCTGCAGCAGCAGGCGGCCCGCCGCGTGCAGCCCGCCGGTCGAGCAGAGCGCGTCCATCACCAGCGGCGTCCCGACGAAGCCGGTGCCGATCCGGTAACCGTCCTCCCGGACCATCTCGGCCAGCCGCCGCCCGAGCGCGGCGCGCAGGTCCGGGTCGGTCACCAGCCCGAAGGTCAGCGCCATCGCGTAGGTGGTCGGCCCCTCGGACACCATCCGGCCCCGCGGCGTCACGTAGGTCTCGACGAACGACCGGCGGGTGCGCTCGGCCAGCGCGGCGTAGCGCTCGGCGTCCGCCTCGTCGCCCAGCACGCGCGCGGTCCGGGACACGACGTCCAGGGACCGGAACAGGTACGCGGACGCCACCAGCGACGGATGGGTGCGGCCCTCCCGCGGCCGGTCGGCCGGCGCGCGCGGGTCCAGCCAGTCGCCGAGCTGGTAGCCGCGGGTCCACAGCCCGTCGTCGTCGGCCTGCGCCAGCTCGACCTCGACCCAGGCGCGCATGCTCGGGTACTGCCGGGCCAGCACGTCGCGGTCGCCGAAGCGCTCGTACAGCGTCCACGGGACGACGGTCGCCGCGTCGCCCCAGGCCGCCACGACGCCGTCACGGTCCTCGTCCATCGCCGTCGGCACGATGATCGGGACGATGCCCCCCGAGCGGGCCTGCTCGAGCGCCAGGTCGGCCAGCCAGGAGGTGAGGAAGGCGTCGCAGCCCACCAGCGACGCCGCCGCACCGGCGAAGACCTGCAGGTCCCCGGTCCAGCCCAGCCGCTCGTCGCGCTGGGGGCAGTCGGTGGGGATGGACAGGAAGTTGCCCCGCGTGCTCCACACGACGTTCTCGTGGAACCGGTCGAGCAGGGGGTGCGAGCTCTCGAACCGGCCGGTCCGCCGGAGGTCGGAGGAGCAGACGACGGCGGTGACGGCCGACGGGTCGAACGGGCCCGGCCAGTCGTCGACTTGCAGGTAACGGAAGCCGTGGAAGGTGAAGCGGGGCTCCCACTCCTCGACGCCGGTGCCGGCCAGCGTGTACCGGTCGACCGAGTACGCGTGGCGCAGCTGGCGGGTCGCGAGCTCGCCGTCCTCGAGGACCTCGGCGTGCCGCAGGGTGACGGTGTGCCCGCGGGGGCCCTCGACCCGGATCCGCACCCGGCCGACGAGGTTCTGCCCGAAGTCGACGACGGTCGCCCCCGACGGCGAGGTCAGGACGGCGACGGGCGCGACCTCCGCCACCCGGCGCACCGGTTCGGCGATCGCGGGGGAGAGGAGGGCGTGCGGCACGTCGCGGACGGCGACCGGCACCCACCCCTCGGACGTCCCGTGCCCGCTCGACCAGGACGGGTCGGACCGCGTGGCGTCGAACTCCTCGCCGGCGTAGATGCCGCTGGCGACGAGCGGGCCGTCGGGACGGCACCGCCACTCCGGTGAGGTGCCGACCACCTCGCGGCTGCCGTCGGCGAAGGTGAGCTCGAGCTGGGCCAGGACGGCGGCCGGCCCGTCGTACGCCCGCTTCGCCCGGCCGAAGAACCCGTACCGCTCGGTGAACCAGCCGCCGGCCAGCCAGATGCCCACGGTGGTGGGCCCGTCCTGCACCAGTGCGGTCACGTCGTGGGTCTGCACGAGGACCCGGTCCCGGTAGCTGGTCCAGCCGGGGGCGAGGACCTCGTCGCCGACGCGCGTGCCGTTGACCTCGACCTCGTGGACCCCGAGGGCGGTCACGTGCAGCCGGGCGCGCACCGGGCGGCGGGTCGTGCCGACGGTGTGCCGGAACTGGCCGGGCCGGTCCTCCGGGTGGCCGTCGGGCAGCGACACCCACGACGCGGTCCAGTCGATCGGCTCCAGCAGGGGCGCCTCGAGGACGACCGACGCCGGCGCGGCGGTCACCCCGTCGGTCCCCACCGTCGTGACCTGCACCCGCACCCGCTCGCCGGACCGCAGCGGCGGGAACGGCCACGGGACGGCGACGCAGTCCGGGCCGGCCAGCTCGACGGTCTCGGGGGAGTTCTCGCGGTCGAGCCAGGTCACCGCCACGGAGGCGGACGCCTGGTCCCAGTCGGGGGCGGTGGTCTCCGTCCGCCAGGACAGCAGCGGCGTCGCCGAGTCCACCCACGGTGCGCCGTCCCGGCGGCGCCCTCCGCGCAGGTCGCGGACGGTGGCGGGGTCGGGCACGGGACCTCCCGGGTGGAGTGGAGATGCGCTGGGCGTCGGCCGATGGGAGAACCGGGACGGGACCGTGCCACGTCGGTTCCGTTCGGCCGGGCAAGCACGTAACTTATGTGCCGTCGGCGCAGATGGCAACGACGTCGGTGTCTCCCTCGGAGGTCGTCCATGAGCAGCACGTCCCCTTCTCCGCAGGAGGCGTTCGTCCACGGTCAGCTGATCAACCTGGTCCGCACCGGGCGCGCGGTGACCCGTCCGGCGCTGGAGCAGGAGACCGGCCTGGGCCGCAAGCTGGTGGCGCAGCGGGTGCAGCAGGCCATCGACGTCGGGTTGCTGGAGGACGGCGACCTCGCGCCCTCCAGCGGCGGGCGCCCGTCCCGGGTGCTGCGCTTCCGCGCCGAGGCCGGGCACGTCTACGCCGGGATGGTCGGGGCGACGGAGATGACCGCCGCCGTCGCCACGCTCGACGGCACGCTGCTCGCCTCCCTCCACGAGGACTGGGACGCCGCCGAGCGGCCGGAGGCGACCCTCGAGGTCCTGGACACGCTGTTCACCCGCCTCGCGCGGAGGACGCGCACGGAGCCGTGGGCCTTCGGCATCGGCGTCGCGGGGCCGGTCGACTTCGGCACCGGCCGGCTCGTCGACCCGCCGATCATGCCCGGCTGGGACGGCTGCAGCGTCCGCTCCTGGCTGCGGGAGCGCTACGACGCGCCGGTGTGGGTCGACAACGACGTGAACCTCATGGCCCTCGGCGAGTGGCACGAGGGCGAGCCGCGCGACGGCCGCGACCTGCTCTACATCTTCGTCGACGAGGGCGTCGGGGCCGGCCTGGTCAGCCGCGGCACGGTGTTCCGTGGGGACACCGGTTCCGCGGGCGACATCGGCCACATCCAGGTGACCGACGACCCGGCCGTGGTGTGCCGGTGCGGCCAGACCGGCTGTCTCGAGGCGGTCACCGGCGGGTGGGGGCTGGTCCGCCGGCTCACCGCGCACGCCGCCGAGAGCCCCCTGCTGTCGGCGCGGCTGGCCGAGCGCGGCCACCTCACCGCCGAGGACGTCGGGCTCGCGGCGCGGGCCGGGGACCGGCTCGCCGGCGAGGCCGTCCTGGACAGCGCCCGCGTCGTCGGCCGCACCGTGGCCGACCTGGTCAACTTCGTCAACCCCGGGACCGTCGTGCTCGGCGGCGGCGTGCTGCGGGTCGGCGACGAGGTGTTCGCGACGTTCGAGGAGACCGTCCGCCGCCGGACGACCAGGCTCGCCGGGCAGCGGCTGCGCATCCGCCCCGCCTCCCTCGGCTTCCACGAGGGCGTCACCGGCGCGGCACTCCTGGCCATCGAGCAGCTCTTCGGGCCGGCGTCGGTGGGCCTGTGGATCGACAACGGCAGCCCCGTCGGCCACGCCGTCCCCCTCCAGCGCACCGTCGTCGTGTGAGGGTTGACATATGTTCCAGCGGCACTAAAGTCTCCCGGCAGAGGGGTGACCCGCCCCACAGCACCTCCCGCGCCCCCGACCGGGGCGCGCCCGTCCTCCACCTCTGCCACTGCGGCGCTGGCCGCCCGGGACCGGCACCGGTCCCGACGTCTCTGGAGCTCACATTGCGAAGGTCTCTCGTCGCGGCCGTGGCCGCGTCCGCCCTGCTCCTCGCTGCCTGCGGCGGCGGCTCGTCCGCCGGTGGGGCCGCCGCCGGCGACGGCGGGGGCGGGCTCACCCTGTCCACCATCACCCCGCCGACCTCGTTCGCGATCGGTGAGATGGCCCAGAGCGGTCCGGAGGACCACTACTACCAGGCGGTCTACGACAAGCTGCTCACCCTGGACGACGAGGGCCAGCCGGCGGCGAACCTGGTCACCGAGTGGAGCTACGACGAGGCCGGCACCCGGCTGAGCCTGACCCTGCGCGACGACGTCACCTTCAGCGACGGGACGCCGTTCGACGCCGAGGCGGTCAAGGCCAACCTGGAGGCGGCCAAGAGCAAGACCGGCGAGGCCGGGACGGCGCTGGGCGCGATCGACCACGTCGAGGTCGTCGACGCCGCGCACGCCGACGTCGTCCTGAGCCGGCCGGACCCCTCCCTGGTGCCCAGCCTGGCCCGCAGCTCCGGGTACGTCGCCAGCCCGGCCGCCCTCGGCAACGCCGACCTGGCCACCAACCCGGTGGGCTCGGGCCCCTACGTCCTCGACCAGGGCGCCTCGACCGCGGGCAGCACCTACGCTTTCACCCGCAACGAGGACTACTGGAACGCCGAGCAGTACCCGTACGACACCCTCGAGATCCGCTTCCTCGACGACACGACCGCCGGCCTCAACGGGCTGCGCTCCGGCGAGCTCAACGGCCTGTACGGGCCGACCAGCGACGTCGTCAAGGGCGCGGAGAACGCCGGCCTCACCGTGACGACCTACACCAACGGCGGCATCGAGGGCATGTACCTGTGGGACCGCGACGGCGCCCTGGCCCCCGCCCTGGCCGACGTCCGGGTGCGCCAGGCGATCAACCTCGCCACCGACCGCGAGTCGATCGTCGACGTCGTCAAGGGCGGCCTCGGCACGCCGACGGTCCAGGTGTTCACCCCCGGATCCGACGCCTACGACGAGTCCCTGGACGCGACGTACGACCACGACGTCGAGCGGGCCGAGGAGCTCATGGCCGAGGCCGGCTACGCCGACGGCTTCACCATGACGCTGCCGGACGCCTCGCCGGTCTTCCCGGACGAGCAGGCGGCCATGACCGAGGCGCTGGCCTCGATCGACATCGACGTCACCTACGCCCCCATCACCGGGGACCAGTTCATCGGCAGCATCATCGGCGGTCAGTGGCCGGCCAACTGGCTCACCCTGACCGCGGGGTCGCCGTTCGAGATGATCGGCCTGACCCTCACCCAGCAGTCGCCGTTCAACCCGCTCAAGACCGCCGACCCCGAGGTGGACCGGCTCGTCGAGCAGGCCCGCACCGCGAGCGGGGAGGAGCAGGCGGCCATCCTCCAGGAGCTCAACGCCCACCTGGTGGACCAGGCCTGGTTCGCGCCCTGGTACGCGTCCGAGGGCGCGTACGTCACCACCGACGACGTCGCGGTCGAGCCCGTGCCCGGCGTGAGCGTGCCCCCGCTGTCCGGCTTCGCCCCCGCCGGCAGCTGAGCCCCGGCTCGTGCCCGCGGGGGACCCCCGCGGGCACGAGCGCCCGGCACCGACCCCACGTCCCCCGGAGGTGCGCCCGTGCTCCCGTTCCTGCTCCGCCGCATCGGCGCGGGCGTCGTCCTGGTCTTCGTCATCGCGACCGTGACGTTCCTGCTGACCGACCTCACCGGCTCCGACCCGGCCCGGCGCATCCTCGGCCCGACGGCCGGCGTGGCGCAGATCGAGGCCAAGCGGCAGGAGCTGGGGCTCGACCAGCCGCTGCTGACGCGCTACTGGGACTGGCTGTCCGGCGCCCTGACCGGCGACCTCGGCTCGTCCTGGTTCACCAACCAGCCCGTGGGCCGGCTGATCGCGGACGCGCTGCCGGTGTCCCTCTCCCTGGTCCTCGCCGCCACCGTGCTGACCGCCGCGGTGAGCATCGCGCTGGGCGTCGTCGCCGCCGTCCGCGGCGGCTGGCTGGACGGCCTGCTGCAGGGCGTCTCGATCGTCGCCTTCGCCGTTCCGAACTTCCTCGTCGGCCTCCTCCTCTCCCTGGTCTTCGCCGTCCAGCTGGGCCTGTTCCCGGCCCTGGGCTACACGCCCTTCGCCGAGGACCCCGGGCTGTGGCTGGCCTCGATCACCCTCCCGGCGATCGCCCTGGCCGTCGGGGCCGTCGCCACGGTCGCGACCCAGACCCGCGGCTCCATGATCGACGTGATGCAGCAGGACTACGTCCGCACGCTGCGCAGCCGGGGTCTGCCGCCGCGGAGCATCGTGCTGCGGCACGCGCTGCGCAACGCCGCACCGGCGTCGCTCACGGTGCTCTCCCTGCAGTTCATCGCGCTGATCAGCGGCGCCGTGGTCATCGAGAAGGTCTTCGGCCTCAACGGCATCGGCGAGCGGGCCACGGCCGCGGCGAACCAGGGCGACGTCCCGCTGATCCTCGGCATCGTCGTGGTCACCGTGGTGGTGGTCGTCGTCGTCAACCTGCTGGTCGACCTGGCGCTGGGCTGGCTCAACCCGAAGGTGCGCATCTCATGACCCTCCTGTCCGAAGGCGGCCTCGTCGGGGGGCCGGCCGACCCGGCCCCGGCCGACGCCGTCGCCCGTCCCCGCCGCGGCACGGCCCGCCGGCTGCTGCGCAACCCGGTCGCCGTCGTCTGCGTCGCCTGGCTGGTCGTCGTCGCGGTCCTGGCCGTCCTGGCCCCGCTGCTCACCTCGGCCAGCCCGACGGCGTCGCAGATCACCAACGCGCTGGCGCCCCTGGGCGGCGACAACCCCCTCGGCACGGACGGCGTGGGCCGGGACGTGCTGGCGCAGCTGCTGTACGGCGCGCGCACCAGCCTGGTCGGCGCCCTGATCGTCGCGGTCGTGTCCGTGGGGCTGGGCCTGCCCGCCGGGATCGTGGCCGGCTACTACCGCGGGCGCTTCGACGCCGTGGCTGCCTGGGTGGCCAACCTCCTCATGGCGCTGCCGGCGATCATCGTGCTGCTCGTGGTGCTGGCGCTGTTCGGCCGCAGCACCGCGCTGGCCATGGCCGTCTTCGGCCTGGTCATCGCGCCGGGGGTCTTCCGGCTGGTCCGGTCCTCGGTGGTCGCCGTCCGCGAGGAGCTGTTCGTCGACGCCGCCCGGGTCTCCGGCCTGGGCGACGGGCGGATCATGCGCCGGCACGTCCTGCCGGTGGTCGTGGCGCCGACGGTCATCCAGGTCTCGCAGCTGCTCGGCATCGCCATCGTCGTCCAGGCCGGGCTGGAGTTCCTCGGCCTGGGCTCGGCCAACCAGGCCAGCTGGGGCGGGATGCTCAGCGACGCCTTCCAGAACATCTACGCCGAGCCCCGCCTGCTGCTGTGGCCGGCCCTGGCGATCGTCCTGACCGTCACCGCCCTCGCCCTCCTCGGCAACGCGCTGCGCGACGTCCTCGGGGTCACCGGCCGCACCCCCCGGGTGCGCCGCCGACGGCCGGCGCCGGCGGTCTCCACGCCGCGGGCGGCCGGGCGCACCGCCGACCGGCCGGTCCCCGACGACGCGGTCCTGGTGGTCGACGACCTGCGGGTGGCCTACCCGCGGCCGGACGGCACCGAGACCGAGGTCGTCCGCGGGGTGTCGCTCACCGTGCGGCGCCGGGAGGTCCTCGGCCTGGTGGGGGAGTCCGGCTCCGGCAAGTCCCAGACCGCCTTCGCCGTCCTCGGTCTGCTGCCGCCGCAGGCACGGACGTCGGCCGCGCGGCTGACCTTCGACGGCGAGGACCTGCGCGGCCTGTCGCCCTCGGCGGTGAACCGGCTGCGGGGTCGCCGCATCGGCTACATCCCGCAGGAGCCGATGTCCAACCTCGACCCGTCCTTCCGGATCGGCACCCAGCTGACCGAGCCGATGCGCCACCACCTCGGGCTGTCCCGGGCCGCGGCCCGCGCGGAGGCGCTGCGGCTGCTCGCGCGGGTCGGGATCAAGGACCCGCAGCGGGTCTTCGACTCCTATCCGCACCAGGTGTCCGGGGGCATGGCGCAGCGGGTGCTCATCGCCGGCGCCGTCTCCTGCGACCCCGACCTGCTGATCGCCGACGAGCCCACCACCGCCCTCGACGTCACCGTCCAGGCCGAGGTCCTCGACCTGATCCGGGAGCTGCAGGCCGAGCGGGGCCTGGGCGTGGTCCTGGTGACCCACGACTTCGGGGTGGTGGCCGACCTGTGCGACACCGTCGCCGTCATGCAGTCCGGGCGCATCGTCGAGGCCGCCCCGGTGGGCCGGCTCTTCGCCGCCCCGCAGCACGAGTACACCCGGATGCTGCTCGCCGCCACGCTCGAGGACAGCCCGGCCCGGCAGGCGCTGCGGCCCGCCGACACGTCCCCGGCCGGCGCCGAGCCGCTGCCCCTGCCCTCCCCGGGAGGACCCCGATGACCGCCGTCCCCACCCCGCGCGGCAGCGCCCCCGAGCCGCTGCTCGTCGCCGACCGGGTCGTCGTGGACTACGTGGGCAAGGGCTGGCGCCGCCGGCCGGTCCGGGTCCTCAAGGGCGTCTCCCTGGACGTCCACGCCGGGGAGACCGTCGGCCTGGTCGGCGAGTCGGGGTCGGGGAAGACGACCCTGGGCCGGGCCGTCCTCGGCCTGGCGCCGGTGACCGGTGGCCAGGTCCGCTTCGACGGGCGGGTCGTCTCGGGCCTGGACAAGCGGGCCCGCCGGGCGCTGAGCAAGGACATCCAGGTCGTCTTCCAGGACCCGTACTCCTCGCTGAACCCGGCCAAGACCGTCGAGGACATCCTCACCGAGCCGCTCCTGGTCTCCGGGACCTCCCGCACCGACGCCCGGCGGCGCGTGCGGGCCCTGCTCGACGAGGTGCACCTGCCCGCCGACGCAGGGCAGCGCCTGCCGCGCGAGTTCTCCGGCGGGCAGCGGCAGCGGATCGCCATCGCCCGGGCCCTGTCCCGGGACCCGAGGCTGGTCGTCTGCGACGAGCCGGTCAGCGCGCTGGACCTGTCGACGCAGGCGCGGGTGCTGGACCTGTTCATCGAGATCCAGGAGCGGACCGGGGTCGCCTACCTGTTCATCACCCACGACCTGTCCGTCGTCCGGCACGTCAGCCACCGGGTGGCGGTCATGTACCACGGCGAGCTGGTCGAGACCGGCGACGCCGTCCCGGTCACCACCGCGCCCGAGCACCCCTACACCCGGCGGCTGCTCCTGGCCGCCCCCGTGCCCGACCCCCGCCGCCAGGCCGAGCGCCGCGCCGAGCGGCACCGCCTCGCCGGGCGGATCCCCACCGGGGCGCCCGCCGCCTCCTGACCCGTCCCGCCTCCCGAACCCGCGGCCGACCGGCCGTGGGGCGGGCGAGCACGTCCTCGTGGCCCCCACCGGCCACGCCGTCCACCAGTGAGAGGAGCGACGCGTGTCCGATCGCGTCCGTGCCGGCATCGTCGGCGTCGGCTTCATGGGCACCGTCCACGCGCGGGCGATCCGGCGCGCCGGGGGAGTCGTCTCCCGGGTCGCGGGATCGTCGCCGGAGTCGTCCCGCGCCGCGGCCGAGCGGTTCGCCCCGGAGGTCCCCACCGGGACCGTCGAGGAGCTGGTGACCGCCGACGACGTGGACGTCGTGCACGTCTGCACCCCCAACGCCACGCACTCGCCGCTGGTGCGCGCGGCGATCGCGGCCGGCAAGCACGTGGTCTGCGAGAAGCCGCTCGCGGTGGACCCGGTCGAGGCCGAGGAGCTGCTGGCGCTGGCCACCGCCGCCGGCGTGACCGCGACCGTGCCGTTCGTCTACCGCTTCTACCCGACGGTGCGCGAGGCGCGGGCCCGGGTCGCCGACGGCAGCACCGGGCCGCTGCGCCTGCTGCACGGCTCCTACCTGCAGGACTGGCTGGTCGAGGACACCGACGACGACTGGCGGGTCGACCCTGCGGCCGGCGGGGCGTCCCGGGCCTTCGCCGACATCGGCGTGCACTGGTGCGACCTGGTGGAGTTCGTCTCCGGCCACCGGATCACCCGGCTCGCGGCGCGCACCGTCGTCGTCGTCCCGGAGCGCGGCGGCCGGCCGGTGACCACCGAGGACGCCGCCGTCCTGCTGTTCGAGACCGACCACGGCGCGTTCGGCAACCTGACCGTCAGCCAGGTCAGCCCCGGCCGCAAGAACCGGCTGTGGTTCTCCCTCGACGGCGCGGCCGAGAGCCTGTGCTTCGACCAGGAGAACCCCGAGTCGCTGTGGATCGGCGGCCGCGAGGTGAACCGGCAGCTGCTGCGCGGCACCAGCGAGCACCCGGCGGCCGCCCGCTACGCGGTCGTGCCCTCCGGGCACCCGCAGGGCTACCAGGACGTCTTCGACGCCTTCGTCGCCGACACCCACGCCGCCGTCGCCGGCGAGGCCCCCGACGGCCTGCCCACCTTCGCCGACGGCCTGCGCGCCGCCCGGCTGACCGCCGCCGTCCTCGAGTCCTCGGCGCGGGGCTCGTGGGTCGACGTCGCGGACTGACCCCACCACCGCAGGAGAGACGAGACCGAAGATGACCAGGACCTTCCCCGACCGCGTCGATGTCGCCATCGTCGGCAGCGGTCCCTGCGGGGCGGCGTACGCCCGCGTCCTCAGCGAACGGTGCCCCGACGCCACGATCGCCACCTTCGAGGTCGGCCCGCTGCTGGCCGACCCGCCCGGCGTGCACGTGAAGAACATCGTCGACGCCGACGAGCGGGCGCTGGCCCAGCGCCGCTCCGAGGGCCCGGCGCCGCTCGGCGCGGACACCCCCACCGACACGATGGAGGGCTACGCCGACGAGGCGCCCCGGCTGGTCCGCCCCGGCACCTTCCTGCTGGCCACCGGGTACCAGCAGCCGGGCGAGGACGGCCTGCCGGGCGCGGCGATGTCGAGCAACGTCGGCGGGATGGGCGCGCACTGGACCGGGGCCTGCCCCCGCCCCGGGGGGAGCGAGCGGATCGCGTACCTGCCCGACCTCGACGAGCTCCTCGCCGAGGGCGAGCGGCTGCTCAGCGTCGACGCGCACGCCTTCGACGACGCGCCGTTCGCCGACGAGGTCCGCAAGCGGCTGTCCACCGCCCTCGACGGGGGGCGGGACGACGACCGCCGGGTGGCGCCCATGCCCCTGGGCGTGGTCCGGCACGACGACGGCCGGGTCACCTGGTCGGGCTCGGACGTCGTCTTCGGCGAGGCCACGCGGGCCAACCCGAACTTCACCCTCGTCCCGGAGGCGCTGGTCACCGAGGTGGTCGTCACCGACGGCCGCGCCACCGGGGTGCGGGCCCGGGACCTGCGGACGGGGGAGGAGCACGTCGTCCGGGCGCGGTTCGTCGTGGTGGCCGCCGACGCGCTGCGCACCCCGCAGCTGCTGTGGGCCTCCGGCGTACGGCCGCAGGCTCTCGGCCGGTACCTCAACGACCAGCCCCAGACGGTGTTCGCCGTCCGCCTGCGCGACGTCGCGCCCACGCCCGAGGAGCAGGTCGACCCGCGCGACGAGCCGGAGATCGTGCCGCAGAGCGGCGTGAGCTGGGTGCCCTACACCGACGAGGAGCCCTTCCACGGGCAGGTCATGCAGCTCGACGCCTCCCCGGTGCCGCTCGCGCCGGACGACGTCCCGGCGCCCGGGTCGATCGTCGGCCTGGGCTGGTTCTGCGCCAAGGACCTGCAGGAGAGCGACCGCGTCGAGTTCGACGAGACCGCGGTCGACCCGTACGGCATGCCCGCGATGCGGATCCACTACCGGCTGACCGACCGCGACCACGCCTCGATCGAGGCCGCGCGGGCCGCCGTCCGCCGGGCCGCCGAGGCGCTGGGCGACCCGCTGGGCGGCGAGCCGCTCACCTTCCCGCCCGGTGCCTCCCTGCACTACCAGGGCACCGTGCGGATGGGCCGGACCGACGACGGCACGTCGGTGTGCTCGCCGACCTCGCAGGTGTGGGACGTCGAGGGCCTCTACGTCGCCGGCAACGGCGTCATCCCCACGCCGATCGCCTGCAACCCGACCCTCACCGCGGTCGCCCTCGCCGTCGGCGGGGCCCGCGACATCGCCGCCCAGCTCACCCCCGAGAGGAACTGACCCGTGCTCGACTTCGCGATCATCCAGGGCCGCGGCTTCCGCAACGTCGTGGAGGGCGGCCGGGTGACCGGCTTCTCGTTCCAGCTGCGCAACCCCAACTACCGCGGCGTCGCGGCCAGCCTGCTCGACGGGATCGACGTCGTCATCGACGGCGAGCGGGTCCCCGGCCACGTCCCGCTGTGGACGCTGCAGGGCCGCACCTGCACCGCCGACGAGCTGCGCGCCTCGACCGACCTGCGCTGGCAGCTCGACGAGCCGGCGACCATCACCGTGCCCCGGCCCGGTGGGCTGGCGGCCGGGGTCCACCACCTGGAGGTCGTCGTCCACCTGCGGCGGTCGTACTTCCCGCCGCTGGTCTCCCGGACGCCGTTCACGGCGACGGGGACGGGGGTGATCGTGCCGCCGGCACCCGAGGGCGGGCTGCGCTTTGGCGTCTCCACCTACAGCTACACCGGCGACATCCACACCTCGATGACGCTGGAGGACGTCTTCGCCGACATCGCCGACCTCGGCGCCACCGGCATCGAGATCCTGGGCGAGGGCAACGTCCCGGGCTACCCGACGCCGGACGCCGCCTGGGTCGACACCTGGCACGGCCTGCTCGAGCAGCACGGGTTGACGGCGACGAACTTCGGGTCCTGGGTGGACACCACCCGGTGGGCCGACCGCGCCCTCACCCCCGAGGAGGGCGCCGAGCAGCTGCAGCTGGACCTGCGGCTGGCCAAGCGGCTGGGCTTCACCTCGGTGCGGCCGAAGTTCGGCGTCACGTCCTGGGACCTCGACCCGCACCCGATCTGGCAGGAGACGGTCGAGCGCTCGCTCGACCTGGCCGCCGACCTCGACGTCGTGATCTGCCCGGAGATCCACGCCCCGACGCCGATCCGGCACCCGGTCACCCAGGGCTACGTGGACTTCATCGAGAAGACCGGCACCGAGCACTTCAAGCTGCTCATCGACACCGGCATCTTCAACACCGCTCCGGTCCTCGAGCTCTCCGAGGAGATCGAGTCGGGCGACGGCGGGGACGTGCCCGAGCACCTCCGGCCACTCGCCGTCCCGATGACCGACCTGGTGGAGGTGCTGCCGCACGTGCACTTCATCCAGGCCAAGTTCGCCGAGGTGGACGACGACCTGCGCGACCTGCACGTCCCGTGGGGGGAGATCATCCCGACGCTGCAGCGGGCCGGCTGGTCGGGCTGGCTGTCCAGCGAGTACGAGGGCCGCCGCGAGCCCCACCGCGGCCGCGACCAGGTGCGCCGCCAGCACGCCCTGCTGCGGACGCTGGCCGCCGCGCGCTGACGCCACCGGCGGGGCCCGGGCGGCGCGGGGGGCGTTACGGGGCCCGCCCGTCCTGCCGGAGATCCTAACCAGTTGGTCCGGGGGCAGAACACGTGTTCATGGTGCGCGA
>NZ_JBJGYQ010000032.1:0-41035 GCF_054050075.1 Geodermatophilus sp. SYSU D00965
CCCCCGGCCCCCCCCACCCCGGCAGCGCCCCGCCCCCCCGCCCCCCCCCCCCCCCCCCCCCCCCCCCCCCCCCCCCCCCCCCCCCCCCCCCCCCCCCCCCCCCCCCGCCCCCCACCCCCCGAGGAGGACACCGTGAGGGCAGCCCGGTTCCACGCACAGGAGGACGTCCGCATCGAGGACGTCGCCGAACCCTCGCCCGGCCCCGGTCAGGTGAAGCTGCGCAACGCCTATGCCGGCATCTGCGGGTCGGACCTGCACGTCTTCTACTCGCCGGAGAACTCCGGCCTGGACTACACGCAGCCGCATCCCCTCACCGGGTCGATGCCCCCGCAGGTGCTCGGCCACGAGTTCTCCGGCACCGTCGTCGACCTCGGCGACGGGGTCGACGGGGTGGCGGTCGGCGACCGGGTCGCCGTCTGGCCGGTCTACTCCTGCGGGACGTGCGCGGCCTGTCGCAAGGGCATGGTCAACACCTGCCGCAGCTTCGGCTTCCACGGGCTGACCAGCGACGGCGGCGGCATGGCCGAGTACACGACGGTGCCCGCGACCATGCTGCACCGGCTGCCCGACGCGGTGGACCTGCGCATGGGTGCCCTCGTCGAGCCCATGTCGGTCGCCTGGCACGCCGTCGACGTCAGCGGGGTCCGGCCGGGCGGGTCGGCCCTGGTCGCGGGAGCCGGCCCGATCGGCATCGGCCTGTACTTCGCGCTGCGGGCCCGCGGGGTGACCGACGTCGTCGTCTCCGAGCCGAGCGCGGCCCGGCGCGCAGCGGTGCAGCGGCTCGGCGCGCCGCACGTCGTCGACCCCACGGCCGACGACCTCGCCGCGGTCGTCGCCGAGGTCACCGGCGGGGACGGGGTGGACGTCGCCTTCGACGCCGCCGGCGCCGGCGCGGCGGTGACCGCGGCGGTCGGGCTGCTCGCCCCGGCCGGCCGGCTGGTGGTCGTGGCGCTGCACGAGAAGGGCTTCGAGTTCAACCCGTCGGTGCTGGTGTTCGGCGAGACCTCGATGACCGGGGCCCTGGCCTACCTGCCGCGCGACTTCGACGCCGTCATCGCCGCCATGGCCGAGGGGCGCTACGACCCGACCGGGTGGGTGGAGGAGATCGCCGTCGACGACCTCGTGGGGGCCTTCGGCCGGCTGCGCCACGGGGACGGGATGAAGATCCTGGTCAGGGTCTGACCGCACCCTGGCGGCGGCCGCCGGGCCCGCCCGGGAGATCCGCGATCCACGGGGGTGCGCGAAGTCCCGTCGGACGGGTAAGGCACGCTGCCAGTACCGCGCACGAGCCGGAGAGAGGCCCGCGCGGGCGGTCGGCGGGACGGACCCGCCGACGCGAGGGGTGCAGGAGCAAGAGATGCCGCAGGGCACGGTGAAGTGGTTCAACGCCGAGAAGGGCTTCGGGTTCATCGAGGCCGACGAGGGCGGGCCGGACGTGTTCGTCCACTTCTCGGCCATCGCCGACACGGGCGGCTACCGCAGCCTCGACGAGGGCCAGCGGGTGGAGTACGAGACCAGCCAGGGCCAGCGGGGCCCCCAGGCCGAGGACGTCCGGCCGCTGGGCGGTGGCCGTCCTCAGCGGGAGGCGCCGCCCCGCGACCGTGACCGGGGCGGCGACCGGGGCGGGGACCGGGGCCGGCCGTCCTCGCGCGGGGGCGGGCGCAGCACGGGCACCGTGTCGTGGTTCAACGCCGAGAAGGGCTTCGGGTTCATCGCCCCCGACGACGGCTCGGCCGACGTCTTCGTCCACTTCTCGGCCATCGCCGACACCGGCGGCTACCGCAGCCTCGACGAGGGCCAGCGGGTGGACTTCCAGACGACCCAGGGCCAGCGCGGCCCGCAGGCCGAGGACGTCCGCCCCGAGGGGGGCGCGGGGGGCGGGTCCCGCGGCCGGGACGGCGGCTACCGCGACTCGGGTGGCCGGGACGGCGGCTACCGCGACTCGGGGTACCGCGACAGCGGTCCGCGGGAGAGCGGCGGCCGGCGCTCCGGCGGCGGCGGGCGCGCCCGCGGCACGGTGAAGTGGTTCAACGCCGAGAAGGGCTTCGGGTTCATCGAGCCCGACGACGGCGGGCCGGACGTGTTCGTGCACTTCTCGGCCATCGCCGACCGCGGCGGCTACCGCAGCCTCGACGAGGGCCAGCGGGTCGAGTTCGAGACGACCCAGGGCCAGCGCGGCCCGCAGGCCGAGGACGTCTCGGGCGTCTGACCGACCGCGGGGGGGGGGGGCCCGCCCCCCGGGGGGGCCCCCGGGGGGGGGGGGGGGGGGGGGCGCCGCGGCCGGACTCCCGCCCCCCACACTCCGCCCGCCCCCCCCCCCCCCCCCCCCCCCCCCCCCCCCCCCCCCCCCCCCCCCCCCCCCCCCCCCCCCCCCCCCCCCCCCCCCCCCCCCGCCCCCGCCCCCCCCCGCCCCCCCCCCCCCCCCCCCCCCCCCCCCCCCCCCCCCCCCCCCCCTGGCCGGGGGGCGTTCCCCCCGGCCGGTCACTCGCCCGGCGCCGTCCCCTGGCCCATCGCGTCGTCGACCGCGGTCTCGCCCTGCGTGCGGCCGCCGCCGGCGCGCTCCGGGTGCTGCCCGGGGCTGTCGGACGAGCCCTCCTGCTCCTGGCCCTGCTGCGCGGCGTCCGTCGGCTCGCTCATCTGGTCCTCCTCGTGTGCTGTCCCCACCGGTTCGCGGCCGTCCGGGCCCGGACCCGGTCGCGCCGGGCGGCCCGGACTCGCGCATACCCGGCCCCGGTGGGGTTGAGCCCCGGAACGCGGGTACTACTGCGGCAGAGCCCCGGGCGAGACGGTCCCGGATCCGTGCCTCGCCAGGGAGCCGCCATGCTCTCCACTGCCCTGCCCGTGTCCGAGATCGACCTGCTGATCGCCGAGGCCCACCGTGACCTGGGGGTCGCCCGCTCGGAGTTCACCGACTCGCCCAGCATCGCCGCCTTCACCGCCTGCCAGGCCGCCGAGGCCCGCCTCAACGAGTGGCTCGAGGCGCGCTGGGCCCTCACCCGCCCCGCGGCCTGAGCGCCGCGCCGGTCAGGCCCGCCCGAGGCGGGCCAGCACGCGGGTCGCCCGGTCGGCGCCGGCGGGCGCCTCGACCGCCGGCCGGCAGATGCCCTCGCTGTAGAGGGCGTCCCCGAAGCCCTCGGCCCCCTGCTCGATCCGGTCGAGCTCGTCGTCGGTGAACCCGGCGTCGATGCCCGCGGCCCGGGCCACGTCCCAGCGGTGCACGAGCATGTCCCAGACGTAGAACCGCTCGAGGGTGGCGCCGACGGTCGTGGGGCCGAAGTACCCGTCGAACTCCGCGCCGGCGACGGCGTCGTCGGCGACCGCGCCGGAGACCCGTTCGGCGTGCCGGCGCCACGCGCCGGCCGGGTCGGCGTCGACGTCCGGGGCCTCCCCCAGGTCGACGCCGTGCCCGGTCAGGAACTCCCGCTGGGTCTCCACCAGGTGCCGGACGACGTCCCGGGCCGCCCACCCGGCGCAGGGCGACGGTGCGGTCCACCGGTCGGCGGGGACGGCGTCCAGGACGGCGGTCAGCGGGCGGTCGGCGGCCTCGTACGAGCTCGCGGTGTCGGTCATGGCCGAACGTTGACCACGGCAGGGTGGGGTCTTGATGAAACCCGACACCGCCCGGGCGGTCCCGCTGGACGCGATCGAGCGGGCCCACCTGCGCGATCCCCGCGACGGGTCGCACGTGATGCACCGGTACGCGGCCGACCCGGAGTTCGCCGGACTGCTCCAGCGGTTCTGGATCCCGGTCTGGTCGGTGCCGCCCGGCGCCGAGGCACCGCAGCGCGTGCTGCAGTACCCGGTGACGCTGCTGGTCGTCTCCGCGGGGTACGCGCGCTTCTACGGCGTCGTCTCGGGCCTGTCCACGACCACGCTCACCGGGGACGGCTGGGCGGTCGGGCTCATGTGCGCGCCGGCGGCCGGGTACCTCCTGGCCCGGGAGCCCCTGGCGGCCTACACCGACCGGTACGTCGACCTGGCCGAGGTCCTGGGTGCCGAGGGGAGCCGGCTCGTCGACCGGGTGCGCACCGCCATGGCGCCCGCCCCGGCCGCGCCCGCCGCGCACCGGGCGGCGATGGACGCCTTCGGCGACGCGCTGCGCCCGCTGCTCCCCGTCGACGCCGAGGGCGACCTGGTCAACCGGGTGGTCGCCTTCGTCGAGGGGGACGCCGGGGTGACCCGCGTGGCGCAGGTCTGCGCCGAGTTCGGGCTCTCGGAGCGGGCCCTGCAGCGGCTGGTGCACCGCCGGCTCGGGCTGACGCCGAAGTGGCTCATCCAGCGACGCCGGCTGCAGGAGGCGGCGGAGCGTCTCCGCAGCCGGTCCACCACCCTGGCGGAGGTGGCCGCCGTCCTCGGGTACGCCGACCAGGCCCACTTCAGCCGCGACTTCGCGCGGGTCACCGCGATGACGCCGCGCGCGTTCGCCACGCGCTACGCGGGTTGACGCGGGCCGGCCTGCGCCCGCGGCAGGCTCCCGGCGTCGAGGTCAGCGGCGCACCAGCCGGGCGAGGACGCCTTGGGCGGTGGCGGCAGGCCGGTAGGACTGCACGAGCCAGGAGCCGCAGACGATGTTCGCCCCGGCCAGCGCCGGGACGACGAACTGCGTGATCCGCTGGCGCCGCTGCCAGGTCGCGATCTCCTCGGGGGTGCCCGCGGTGGGCAGCGTGGCGTCCTTGACCTCGACGGGCGTGCCGCGCCGCTCGGCCTCCTCCGCCAGCGTGCCGATGCGGCTGCCGCTGTAGGCGGCGTACGCCGTCGCGCCGGCGCCGGCCACGGCCAGGGCGGCCTTGAGCGCACCGACCGACGCGAAGCCCTCCTGGAGCGCGAGCCGGCGGCCGCCGACCTGGGTGAGCCGCAGCCCGGCCAGCAGCGTGGCCGCGATGCCGCCCCACTGCGCCGGGGCGAACCGGCTCCAGGCGGAGTTGGCCACCCGGATGCGGTCGATGCCCTGGCTGAGGTCGCTGCCGGACTTGTTCACCCCGGCGATGCCCATCACCGCGCCGCCGAGCCACAGCGCCGAGCCGAGGTCGTGCACGGCCTGGGCGAGGAAGTGGTTGTCGCTCGTCGTGGTCACGTCTCCCCCTGCGGTCGCTCCCGTCCTGAGCCGCCCTGGTCTACCCGCGGACGCCCCCCGGGTAACGGTTCCCGCCCAGGGCGACGGACCGGGCCCCCTCGGCCGCTACAGCAGCCGCAGGTCGTTCTCCACGGCCTCGAACGCCTTCCGGGCCGCGATGAGCACGGGGTCCCACACCGGGGAGAACGGCGGGGCGTAGGCGAGGTCCAGGGAGAGGACCTGGTCGACGCCCATCTCGTTCCAGATGCAGATCGCCAGCGCGTCGATGCGCTTGGCCGCCGCCTCCCGGCCGACGACCTGGGCGCCGAGCAGCTGCCCGCTGCGCCGCTCGGCGATCATCTTGACCCGGATCGGCTGGGCGCCCGGGAAGTACCCGGCCTTGGTCGTGGAGTCCACCGACGCGGTGACGAAGGAGTACCCGGCCGCGGCCGCCTCGGCCTCGGACAGGCCGGTGCGCGCCACCTCCAGGTCGCAGATCCGGGTGATGGCGGTCCCGATGACGCCCGGGAACGTCGCGTAGCCCCCGCCGATGTTGATCCCCGCCACCCGTCCCTGCTTGTTGGCGTGGGTGCCCAGCGCCACCACGATCGGCTGCCCGGTCAGCCGGTGCCGCGACTCGACGCAGTCCCCGGCGGCCCACACCCCCTCGGCGCGGGTGTGCATCCGCACGTCGACGGCGACGCCGCCGGAGACCCCGAGCGGGATGCCGGCCTCCTCGGCCAGCCGGACGGCCGGCCGCACGCCCAGCCCCAGCACGACCAGGTCGGCGGGCAGCTCCTTGCCGCCGGCGGTGACCACCGCCCGGGCGCGCCCGGTGCGGTCGACCTCGATCGCCGCGACCGGGTCGGAGAGCACCAGCTCGATCCCCTCGCGGCGGACGGCGTCGGCGATGAACTGCCCGACGTCGGGGTCGAAGGTGCCCACCGGCGTGGCCGAGCGGTCGACGACGGTGACCTCGAGCCCGCGGATCCGGCAGGCCTCGGCGATCTCCAGGCCGATGTAGCCGCCGCCCACCACGACCACCCGGCGGACGTCGCCGCTCTCCAGCTCCGCGCGCAGCGCCACGCCGTCGTCGAGCACCTGCACGCCGTACACCCCGGCGGCGTCGATGCCCGGGACCGGCGGGCGCATGGGGACGCTGCCGGTCGCGTAGACCAGCTCGTCGAAGCCCTCGGTCCCCTCGCCACCGCCGTCCAGGTCCCGCCAGTGGACGACGCGGCGGTCCAGGTCGATCCCGACGACCTCGGTGCGCATCCGGACGTCGATGCCCGCGGCCCGGTGCTGCTCGGGGGTGCGGGCGATCAGCTCGGCCTCGGAGTCGACCGCGTCGCTGATCCAGTAGGGGATGCCGCACGCGGAGTAGGACGTCGCCCGCCCGCGCTCGAACATCACGACGTCGAGGTCGCGCTGCCGCTTCTTCGCCTGCGACGCGGCGCTGCCGCCGGCTGCGTCCCCGCCCACCACGACCACCCGCTTGGTCACCCCCGGACCGTAGGGGACCCGGCGGGCGGTCGCCGCTCGACGCGGGATGGCGCGGGCCCGGCCGGGTAGGAGCGGGCCCATGACGACGCCTCCCCTGCCCGGCCCCCAGCCCCCGTCGCCCTCCCCGTCGCCGATGGACCCGGTCTCCCCGCCCGGCCCGGCGCCGGTGCCGCAGCCGGGCCCCACCGACCCGACCGCCCCTCCTCCCGAGGGCCCGCAGCCGGTCTGACCGGTCGGTGGCCGGCCGACGCGGCCGCGGCGGTCGCCGAGCAGCGGCGGCTGGCCGACCGGCGACCGCCGGCCTGGACGCCCGGCGCGACCGCTCCGCTCGTCGCGGCCGCGGTCGTGGTCTCCGGCGGCGGCGAGGAGCGCTGCTGGGCCGCGGCCGTGCTGGCGCGCGGGACGCGGGTCCTGGCCGCGCGGGTCGTCGAGGGGGCCGCGGCGGCGCCCTACGTCCCCTCGCTGCTCGTCCTCCGGGAGGGCCCGCTGCTGGTGACGGCGGTGGAGCACCTGGAGGACTCCCCCGACGTGCTGCTCCTCGCCGCGTCCGGTCGCGACCACCCCCGCCGCGCCGGGCTCGCGCTGCACCTCGGCGCGGTGCTGGGGCTGCCCAGCGTGGGCGTCACCGACGTCCCGCTGCGGGCCCGGGGCCCCGGTCCCGGCCCGCGTCGGGGCGACACCGCGCCCCTGCTGCTGGACGGCGAGGAGGTCGCCCGCTGCGTGCGGACCGCGGCCGGGGTCCGCCCGGTGGTCGCGTCCGCGGCCTGGCGGACGACCGCGGCGACGGCCGCCGACGTCGTGCTGGCCGCGAGCACCGGTACGCGCACGCCGCAGCCGCTGCGGGAGGCCCGCCGGCTGGCCCGCGAGGCGCGGGCCGCGGCGCTCAGTCGCGGTGCGGGGCCAGGCGGGTGCCCTCGGCGCGGGTGAAGCCGGCCGCGTCGTCCGGGTCCCCCTCGCCGGTCCACCGCGCGATGCCCGGGTAGGCGTAGAGCGGGCGGGTCTGCAGCACGGTCCCGTCCTCGGCTGTCCTCGTCGCGACCAGCTCCTCGGGCGCGCGGCCCTCCTCCACCCAGGCCACCAGCGCCTCGAACTGGCCACCCGGCTGGGGTCCGACGCCGCCGCCGCAGTGGCCGACGCCGGGGGCGAGGAACAGCCTGAGGCATTCGTCGGTGCGCTCGGCGCCCATCCGCGCCCGGACCCGCTCGTAGTAGTCGACGGTGCCCTGGAACGGGATGCCGAAGTCGGCGGCGCCGTGCCAGAGCAGCGCCTTCCCACCCCGGTCGGCGAACGCGGTCAGGTCGGGATCGTCGGCGGCCAGGACGGCGGAGTACATCTCCACCGAACGCTCGACGTACGCCTCGAACGCCTCGCGGGTGAGGGTGCGCCAGTCCCAGGCCGGGTCCTGCTCCAGGAACAGCCCGATCCACCACAGGTCGAAGACGAACGGCTGACCGACCAGCTGGCCGTCGACCACCGCAGTGTCGTGCAGGCCGGCGAAGGGCGCGCCGGGGGCCAGGCCGTACCAGAGGAACTCCCCGTCCCGCCGCCGCGGCCCCTGACCGATGAGCCGGACCACCTCGACGTCGGTCTCGGTCAGCGGGCCGTCCGGCGTCGGCAGCCCGACCAGGGCGTCGAGGTCGGGCCGCGCGGCCAGCGGGTCGCCCACCACGCGGTCGCGGACGCCGTCCCCCACGGTGTCGCACTGCTCGATGATCGCGGCCAGCGCCGCCTCGAACTTGGCCGCGGAGACGAAGTTGCCTCGCTCGAGCATGACGAGCTGGCCCCAGATCTGGCCGACCTGCATCCGCGGCCAGTTGATCGCCGGCGCGCCGGAGAGGACGCCGTCGTAGTCGGCCGGGTAGCGCTGCGCCGCCATCAGCCCCTGCCGGCCGCCGGTCGAGCAGCCGTTGAAGTAGGAGTACGCCGGCGGCTGCCCGTAGTACGCGGTCACCACCGCCTTGGCCGCGACCGTCATGTCGTGGATGCCGAGGTGGCCGAAGTCCCGGATGCGCTGCCAGTCCAGCCGACCCCGGCCGTCGAGGGCGAAGGAGGCGGTGGCGTCGGGGTGGCCGGCGTCGGTCGCGGCCGCGGCGTACCCGGCGCGCAGCGGCTCGAGCAGGGACTCCGGGGAGCCGCCGAGGAAGCCGCCCCCACCCACGCCCTGGAAGCGGCCGTTCCACGTCTGCGTGGGCAGGTGCACCCAGACGGTCACGCGGTCGTCGGCCGGCGGGTGGGTGACGGTGAGCTGCACGCGGCAGGACGGCGGGGTCGTCGCGTCCCCCGGGTCGTCGACGACCGAGTCGACGGTCGTGTTCGGCAGCGACAGCGTGGCGAGTCGGCTCGAGGCCCCCGGGACCGGCATGCGGCCGAGTCTGTCAGCGGGCGCCCGGCCGGCCGGCCCCGCTTCCGTCAGCGGGAACGGGCGGCCTCGGCGCCGGCGGGGACGGCGCGCACGTCGCGGGCGCCGGAGAGCTCGTGCCCGGCCTCGCAGACCAGCGCCAGGTGCACCGGCTCGCCGCAGTCGCGGTGCCGCAGCTCCAGCGGCGCGGCGCCCTCCCCGGCGAGGTGGCGGTCGCCCCACTCCATCAGTGCGACCAGCGCCGGGTAGAGGTCGATGCCCTTCTGCGTCAGCCGGTACTCGTGCCGCTGCCGCTCCCCCTGCGCCTGGTAGGGCTCCCGCCGCAGCAGCCCCTGGTCGACCAGGGTGTTCAGCCGGTCGGTGAGCACGGCCCGCGGCGCGCCGAGCACCCGCTGGAAGTCGGCGAACCGGCGCACGCCGAGGAACGCCTCGCGCAGCACGAGCAGGCTCCACTTCTCCCCGACGACGGCCAGCGCGCCCGCGACCGAGCACCGCGACCGGTCCCACAGCGCCTCGCCCACACCGCGATCCTACCTCGCTGGGTTCGCTTGACGAACTCACCCGGACGGAGCAGAGTTCACCTCCCGAACCGAGGAGGTGCGGCATGGACATCGGAGTGCGCACGAGGCCGGTGCGGCCGGACGACGGCCCGCGCTTCTGCCGCCTGTGGAGCCGGCTGTCCCCGGAGACGGTCTACCGCCGGTTCCACGCGCCGCTGCGCCGGCCGCCGGTCGACGCGCTCCCCCACCTGGTCGCCGTGGACCACGACCTGCGGGAGGCGCTGGTCGCCGAGGTGGGCGGCGAGGTCGTCGGGGTGGCCCGCTACGACCGTTCCCCCGCCGACCCGGCGACGGCCGAGGTCGCCGTCGTCGTCGAGGACGGGTGGCAGGGCGTGGGGGTCGGCCGGCAACTGCTGCGGGAGCTGGTCGAGCTGGCCGGACGGCGCGGCGTCGCCACCCTCACCGCCGACGTGCAGGTGGACAACGACCGCGTCGTCGGGCTGGTCCGCCGGCTGCTGCCCGGCGCGTCCCTGACCGCGGCGGACGGCGTCTACGCCGTCTCCGCTCCCGTGGCCCGCGTGCCGGCACCGGTCGGCGCCTGATCCCGGGAGGAGTCCTCGGCGGCCCCTGCTGGTCGCAACTGCCGGTACAGCCGGGCGAGGTCCGGCAGCTGGTAGTGCGCGTTGAGGCCGCTCGGGTTCGGCACCACCCAGGTCTGCGCGCCGCCGATCCGCTCGTCCTGCCGGCCCAGGACGGCGCGCGGCCGGCCGAAGCCGGTCCGGTAGGCGCCCACCCCCAGGACGGCGAGCACCCGCGGCCGGTACCGGGCCACCAGCTCGGCCAGCGCCGCGGCCCCCTCCCGCAGCTCCTCGGGGGTCAGCTCCGCCGCCGTGCGGGTCGGCCGGTCCACCAGGTTGGTCACGCCCAGGCCGTGGCGCGGCAGCTCGCCGTCCTCCTCGGGCGTCATCCGCCGCGGCGTCAGCCCGGCCAGGTGCAGCGCCGGCCAGAAGCGGTTGCCCGGCCGGGCGAAGTGGTGCCCGCGCGCCGCCGACAGCAGCGAGGGGTTGATGCCGCAGAACAGCACGTCCAGGTCCGGCGCGACGACGTCGCGGAGCGGCTTGGCCGGCACCCGGCGAGCGTAACGGCGGGTTGCCGCCCGCTGCCGGACGGTCCAGGCTGGCGCCCGCCCCCGTCCTCGCGTCCCTGGAGCACCATGCCGTCCGCCGCCGTCACCGTCACCCCCGACCTGGTCTACGCCACCCCCGGCGGCGTCGAGCTGTGCCTGGACCTCTACGTGCCCGAGACGCCCCGGCCGGCACCGGTCGCGGTCTACCTCCACGGGGGCGGCTGGCTGCGGGGCACGCGCACCGACCGCGCCGAGGAGCGGCTGGTCCCGGTCGCCGCCGACGGCGTCGCCGTGGCCGCCGTGCAGTACCGGCTCAGCGGCCAGGCCACCTTCCCCGCCCCGCTCGACGACCTCCGGGCCGCCGTCCGGTGGCTGCGCGCCGAGGGGGCGGCCCACGGGGTCGACGCCGCCCGGGTCGGCGCCTGGGGCGCCTCGGCCGGCGGCCACCTCGCCGCCCTGGCCGGCCTGTGCCCCGACGCGCGGGACGGCGAGCTGGGCGACAGCTCGGTGCAGGCGGTCGTGACCTGGTTCCCGGTGACCGACCTGCTCGCCCGCGACACCGACGTCCCGGAGGGGCCGCTGCCGCCGTTCGTCAGCGGCCCGCCGCTGGTGCCCTCGTTCGAGGCCCGCCTGCTCGGGCTGGCGGCCACCGCCGACGACCCGGAGGCGGCCCGCGCGGCCAGCCCGCTCACCCACGTGCACGCCGGGGCGCCGCCGTTCCTCGTCGCCCATGGCGACGCCGACGGGCTCGTCCCGTCCACCCACAGCCGCCGACTGGCCGACGCGCTGCGCCGTGCCGGGGTGCCCACGTCGTTCCTCCTGCTGGGCGGCGCCAACCACGAGGACCCCGCGTTCGACACCCCGGCCGTGCTGGGTGCGGTCAGCGGCTTCCTCCGCGCCGCCCTCGGATCGGCGTGACCGGCTCGCCGACCACCCGGAAGACGGGGACGTCGGCGGCCACCCGCGGGGCGTCGGCCTCCGGTGCGGGCCGGGCTCCGCGGCGGCCGGGCACCAGCTCCAGGTAGCGCCGGATCACCGGCGGGCGCGCCGCGGGCGGCACCTCCTCCAGGCGCACCGGCTCCCGGCGCCCGTGCCGCAGCACCGCGCGACCGCCCGCGGCCCGCACGTTCCGCACCCAGCCGGTGTCCTCGCCGCGCAGGGCGACCAGGTACCGCTCCCCGTCGAGGGGGGCGACGACCAGCGGGGACGACGTCGCGCGGCCGGTGCGCCGTCCCCGCACCTCCAGGGTCACCCACCGGGGCCGGACGCCGTCCTCCCCGACCGCCCTCCACCCGCGGTGCACGGCCCGGACCAGCCGTCCCCGCCGGTGCTCTCCCCTCGCCCATCGGGTGTGCAGCGCCATCGTGGCCTCCTCCCACCCCTCCAGCGTGGGCGGTGGGACCCGGGACCTCCAGGGCCGGAGGTCGCGGAGCGGGACGCCGGCCCGTTGATGACGCCGGGGGCCGGAGGACAGGGTGGGCCCATGACCGTCGACGACCGGCTGCGCGAGCTCGGCATCGAGCTGCCCGAGCCGCTGAGCCCCCGCGCCCACTACGCGCCGGCCACCCGCGCCGGGGACCTGCTCTTCCTCTCCGGGGTGGGGCCGGTGCGGCCGGACGGCACCCTGCTCACCGGCAAGGTCGGCGAGCGCGCGCTGGACCTGGAGACCGGCCGGGAGGCGGCCCGGCTGGCCGGCCTGCAGATCCTCGCGAGGCTGCGGACCGAGCTCGGCGACCTCGGCCGGGTCCGGCAGGTGCTGAAGCTGTTCGGCATGGTGAACTGCGCGCCGGGGTTCACGGAGGTCCCCGCGGTGGTCGACGGCTGCTCCGACCTGCTCACCGACGTCCTCGGCGACGCCGGACTCGCCGCCCGCTCGGCGGTGGGCATGGCCGAGCTGCCCTTCGGCATCGCGGTGGAGGTCGACGCCGTCGTCCTCGTCGCGGCCGGCTGAGGCCGGCCCGGCTCAGGAGGCGGGCTCGAAGGCGTCGTCGCCACGCGCACCAGCTCGCCGCGGCCCGGCTGGCCGAGCAGGCCGGCGATGCTCCACGCCGAGGCGTACAGGTCGCCGTCGTCGAGCAGCAGCCCGGTCGGCAGGGTGACCTGCGCGTGGGTCCGCTCGTCGTCGGTCACCCGGACCAGCTGTCCGACCGGCGTCGGGTCGAAGTCGGGGGCCGGCTCGCCCGCGGGAGCGCCCTCCAGCAGCTCGGAGACGGTGACCGTCCCGTCGTCGTCGACCTGGATGCCGGTGAGCGGGTCGAGGTCCTCGATGACCTCCTCCTGCTCGCCGTCCGGGGAGAGGACGTACACGCGGCCGGCACCGGGGACCTCGGAGCCCAGGGTGCTCACGTAGACCCGCCCGTCCGGGCCGCGGGCCACGCCGGTGGGCACCGGGTCGCAGCCGACGGTGCCGGGGTTGTTCGGGACCTCGCCGCAGGCGGCGACCTCGTCGGGGCTCACCACCGGTGGCACGAAGAACGTGGAGATCTCCCCGGAGTCCCGGTCGACCGACAGGACGGTGTTGGCGCCGGCGTCGGCCACCAGGACCCGGGATCGCTGCACGAGGACGGCGAACGGGTTCGACAGCGAGTCGACCAGCACCCCGTCGACGAGCTGCGTCTGCCCGTCGGGATTGTCCTCCAGCTCGTAGGCGAGGGTGTCGACGGTCCGCAGCACCTGGCCGTCGGTGGCGGTCACCAGCAGGCCGGGGCCGCCCTGCCCGACGGCCGGCGGCTCGGGCGGCAGGCCCTCGCCCTCCTCCGGTGGCCCGGCCTCGCCCGCCGCGATCCAGATCTCGCCGCGCCGGTACCCCACGCCCTGCGGGTTGACCAGGCCGGTCACCACGGCCTCGACCGTGCCTTCGGAGGGGTCGACGGAGGACACCTCGCCGGTGTCGGACTCGGCGACCAGCAGCCGGCCGTCGGTGTACTCGGCGACCTGGCGGGGACCGTCCAGGCTGCCGGCCACGGTGGTGACGCCCTCCTGGGCGCCGGCCGCGGCGGCCGGCACGGTCACCAGCGCGAGGGCGGCGGCCCCGACGACGGTCATCCGGTGCGTCCTCATGGGTGCCTCCTCGCAGTGGCGGGCCAGGCGCAGGCCAGGGCCGTCAGCCGCAGGCGATGACCGGCGATCCGGAGCTGCCTGGTGTCGCGGCGCGCGCCGTCGCGGGCGGTGGTCGCGCGGGTGACCGCCGTCCCCGGCGCGCCGGTGGTTGGCTGCTGCCATGGACGAGGGTGCGGTGCGCCGGCTGGTGGAGTCCCTGCCCGAGGGGGTGGTCGTCACCGATCCCGCGCGGACGGAGAAGTACCGGCAGGACTGGACGCGGGCGGCCGACGCCGGGCAGCCGGTCGCCGTCGTCCGCGCCGAGGACGTTGGCCAGGTGCAGACGGCGCTGCGGTGGGCGAGCGAGCACCGGGTGCCGGTTGTCCCCCGGGGTGCGGGCACCGGCCTGGCCGGCGGCGCGACCGCGGTGCCGGGCTGCCTGGTGGTGTGCACCGAGCGGATGACCGGGATCGAGGTCGACCCGGTCACCCGGGTGGCGGTCGTGGAGTCCGGCGCCCTCAACGTCGCGGTCAAGGAGGCCGCCGCCGTCCACGGGCTGTGGTACCCGCCGGACCCGGGCTCCTTCCGCATCTCCACCATCGGGGGCAACGTCGCCACCGACGCCGGCGGCATCTGCTGCGTCAAGTACGGCGTCACCAGCGACTACGTCCTCGGGCTCGACGTCGTCCTGCCCGACGGGCGGCTGGTCACCCTGGGCGGCCGGACGGTCAAGGACGTCGCCGGCCTGCCGCTGCTGCCGCTGTTCGTGGGCAGCGAGGGGACCCTCGGCGTGGTGACCCGGGTGGTGCTGCGGCTGGTCCCGGCGCAGGAGCCGGCGGCCACCGTCGTCGCCTGGTTCGACACCCCGGCCGACGCCGGCGCCGCGGTCGCCGCGATGGGCGCCCGCGTGCGCCCGTCGATGGTGGAGCTGCTCGACCGGGCGGCGGTGAACGCGGTCGAGGACTTCCGCCCGATGGGGCTGGACCGCACCGCCGGCGCGCTGCTCATCGCCCAGTCCGACGCCCCCGGCGCGGCCCGCGCGCAGGAGGTCGCGGTCATCGCCGGGTGCTGCCGGGCCGCCGGCGCCCGCGAGGTGCTGGAGACCGACGACCCCGCCGAGGGCGAGGCGTTCCTGGAGGCGCGGCGGGCGACCGGGCCGGCCATCGACGCCCGCGGCGCGGTGATGCCCGAGGACGTCTGCGTCCCGGTCGACCGGCTGCCGGCCGTGCTCGAGCGCATCGCGGCGATCGCCGCCGAGCACGACGTCGAGATCCCCGTCTTCGCGCACGCCGGGGACGGCAACCTGCACCCGGCGATCCTCTACGTGCCCGGCGACGCCGACAGCGTCGTCCGGGCGCGGGCCGCGTTCGACGCGATCCTGCGCACGGCGATCGAGGCGGGCGGCACCATCACCGGTGAGCACGGTGTCGGCCGGGCCAAGGTCGCGGCGCTGGCCGAGCAGGTCGGTCCCGACGTCCTCGACCTCGCCGCCCGCGTCCGGGCCGCGGTCGACCCGCTCGGGATCATGAACCCCGGCGTCGGCTGAGGAAGTCTTCCGCCTGGCCGGAGAGCAGGACGGCCGGGGGCCGGGTGCTCCGTAGCGTCGCTCGGGAGACGCGGATCACACCGGGAGGACGGGCGCAGTGGACCTCAGCATCGGGATCAACCTCGGCTTCGGGAAGCTCGACCCCGAGCTCACCGACGAGCAGGTGTACGCCGGCGAGATCGACCTGGCCGTGCGCGCCGAGGCCCTCGGCTACGACAGCGTCTGGGCCGTCGAGCACCACTTCGAGGACTACTCGCTGTGCCCCGACAACCTGCTGCTGCTGTCCCACGTCGCGGGTCGGACGTCGCACGTCAAGCTCGGCACCGGCGCGGTGATCGTGCCGTGGAACGACCCGCTGCGGGTGGCCGAGAAGGCGCTGATGCTCGACACCATCTCCGGCGGCCGCGTGCTGCTGGGGCTCGGGCGCGGGCTGTCGCGCCGGGAGTACGTGCCCTTCCGCGTCCCGCTGGACGAGACCCGCGACCGCTTCGACGAGGCCGCGCCGATGATCTTCGAGGCGCTGGAGACCGGCGTCATCGAGGGCGACGGGCCGTTCTACCCGCAGCCGCGCGCCGAACTGCGCCCGCGCCCGCGCGGCAGCTTCCGCGGCCGCCGCTACGTCGTGGCCGGCTCGCCGGACTCGCTGGTCATGGCGGCGAAGCTCGAGGCGCAGATGATGTCGTTCATCGTCCGCCCGGTGCCGGCCCTGATGGCCAACTTCACCCGCTACCGCGAGCTGTTCGAAGCCGAGCACGGCCGGGTGGCCCCGCCGATCTCGCTCAACGTCAACATGTACTGCCACGAGGACGACGAGCTCGCCCGCGAGCGGCACTTCCGGTACGTCGACCGGTTCTTCATGTCCAACGTCGACCACTACGAGATGGCCGGCGAGCACTTCGCCACCACCAAGGGCCACGAGCGCTACGCGGAGAGCGCGGCGTACTTCCGCGAGATCGGGCTGGAGAAGGCCGCGAACGACTACGCCGCGACCGCGCTGTGGGGCGACCCAGAGCGCATCCTCGGCCAGATCGAGGCGATCCGCGACGTCCTCGGCGACTACGAGCTGGTCGTGGCGCCGTGCTTCGGTGGCATGCCCTACGACCAGGCCCGCGAGAGCCTGGCGCTGTTCGCCCGCGAGGTCATGCCCAAGGCGCGGGGCCTGCGGGTGGCCGCGTGACGACAGCCTCGGGAGCATCGCAGCGAGGAACGAGCGAGGAGCGGACCGAGGCGCGGAGTCGCGCCGGAGGAGAGAGCCGCGTGACCCGCACCGTGGAGCTCGCCGGCACCACCGCCGTGGTGACCGGCGGGGCGTCGGGCATCGGCCGCGGCCTGGCCCGGGCGTTCCGGGACGCCGGCTGCTCGGTCGTGATCGCCGACGTGGACGAGGCCGCCCTCGCCGCCACCGCCCGCGAGCTCGGCGTCCTCGGCGTGCGCACCGACGTCACCGACCCCGACAGCGTGGCCGCGCTGGCCGACCGGGCCGTCGCCGAGTACGGCGAGGTGCACGTGGTCTGCAACAACGCCGGCGTGGGGCCGTTCGGGCCGGTCGCCCGGCTCGGCCTCGACGACTGGCGCTGGGTGCTCGACGTCAACCTGTACGGGGTGGTGCACGGCATCCAGGCGTTCCTGCCGGTGCTGGAGCGCAACCCCGACTGGGGGCACGTGGTCAACACCTCGTCGATGTCGGTGCTGGTGACCCCGCCGGACGTCGCCCCCTACGTCGCGAGCAAGGCCGCCGTCCTCGGCCTCAGCGAGGTGCTGGCCGCCGAGCTGGCCGCGGCGGGCTCGCGGGTCGGCGTCACCGCCCTGCTGCCCGGCGCGGTGCACAGCAACATCAAGACCAGCCTGCGCACCCGGCCGGCGACCGGCGCCACCGGCCTGGTCGACGTCGACCTCGAGGAGACCGGCCGGCTGCGGTTCATCGAGCCCGACGAGGTGGGCGCGCTCGTGGTCCAGGCGGTGCGGGACAACGCCCTCTACGCGGTCACGCACGGCGAGTACCGGGACGTGGCGGCGGCCCGCAGCGCGCGGGTCCTCGCCGCCTTCCCGCCGGCCCCGGTCGCGGCGGGCGGCTGAGCGCGGCGGGGGCCGAGCGCGGCGGGCGGTGCAGCGCGGCAGGCGGTGCAGCGCCCAGACTGGAGCGGTGCGCGACGTCGACGAGGCCTTCGGGCGGTTCGTCGCCGCCGAGCGGCCGGCGCTGCTGGCCGAGGCGCTGCGGCTGACCGGGGACGCTCCCCGCGCCGAGGACGCCGTGCAGGCGGCCCTGGCCCGGGTGCACCGCCGCTGGGGCCGCACCGATCCGCGGGCCGCCGCTGGTGCCGCCCTCGCCTCCGCCGCCGGCCGGCTGGGCCGCGGGGAGCAGGTGCTCGAGTCGCTCGACGCCGCGCCCCCTCCCCCGCCGGCGGCGTGGCGGCTGGGCACCGCGGCGGCGGTCGCCGACGCCGTCGCCCGCAGCCGACGGTCCCGCCGGCTGCGGGCCGCGGCGGTGACCGCGGTGCTGGGGGCGGCGGCCGTCGGGGTCCCGCTGGCCCTCCGGGGGCCGGCGCCCGCGCCCCCGGTCGACCCCGCCCCGTTGGCCGCCGACGCCGCCGTCCTCGCCGAGCCGACCCGGGGCACCCTCGCCGGCGACCGCGGCTTCGTCGAGGCCGTCCGGCGGCGGGACTGGGGGCCGCTGGTGGCGCCGCCGATCGCCGAGCGGCAGGTCGTCCTGGCCACCGACACGCCGTCGGGCCGGGTCGCGCTGGTCGCGGGCACGGTCGACGAGGACCTGCGCGGCGTGTGGCTCACCGGGCCGGCCGGCGCCGCGGCCGGGGACCTGGTCGCGCACGTGCCCCCGCACCTGGGCCCGGGCCGCCCCGCGTCGCTGCTCCTCGGTGAGCCGGGGACCGCGACGCTGGTCGTCGTCGCCGGGCGGGACGACGGGGTGGAGGTGTCCCCGCGGCTGCAGGTGGGCCCCCGCGGAACGGTCGCCCGCACCTACCGGCCGGTGGCGGGCGACGACGGCGTGGCGGTCGTCCCGGTGGAGGGGGCCGGCGCCGGCGCGAGCGTCCGGGTGCGCCGGGAGGGGCGGGTCGTGGACCGGTCCGCTCCCGAGCGCGCCACCGCGGCGCCGCCGGCCGCCGCCGCGCCCGACCTCGAGCCGCTGCGGCCGGTCCCGGTCCGGCCGGCCCCCGCGGTCGTCGCGGCCGCCCTCGCCGGGCTCGCCGGGCCGCTGGGCACGACGCCGGAGTCGCTGGAGCCGCAGCTGCTGTGGTCGGGGCCGCTGCCGCTGCACCGGGTCCCCGGGACGGTCGCCGTCCTGGTCGGCCGCAGCCCGGGCGGCGGCCTGCTGGTGACGACGTGGGCGGAGAGCGGCACGCGGGCCACCCCGTGCGGCGTGTCGACCCCACCGGGGACGACCGCGGTCGCCGGCCTGGTGGTCGCGCGGACCTGCGCGCTGCCCGACGAGCACGGCCGCTGGCTGGTGGTGGCCGCTCCGTCCGACGCCGTGCAGGCCGCCGTCCTGGACCGGCGCGGCGGCGTGCTCACCGCGCTGCCCCTGTCCGGCGGCGGCGCGGTGGCGCGGCTGCCCGAGGGGGCGCGGACGGTGCGCACCCTGGACGCGGCCGGCCGGGCCCTGGCCGAGGTCCCGGTCGCGGCCGCGCCCGTCACGCCGTTCGGCGACTACGGCGGCGGGCCGGTGCGCTGACCGGCGGTCGACCGGGTCGGTCGAACGTGATCATGCCGCGGGGCGACGGCCTCAGCCGGCGCCCAGGTCCCGCCGGCGCGGCACGGCCACGGTCTGCAGGTCGTCGGCGACGACCAGGTCGCCGTCGAAGACCGCCGCCGCCTCGTCCCGGTAGCGGGCCGGGTCGGGGTAGCGCTGGGAGAAGTGGGTGAGCACCAGCCGGCGCACCCCGCAGCGGGCGGCCACGGTGGCCGCCTGCCGGGCGGTGAGGTGGCCGTAGGCGGAGGCCAGTGCGGCGTCCTCCTCGAGGAAGGTCGACTCGACCACCAGCAGGTCGGCGCCCTCGGCGAGGGCGAAGACGGCGTCGCACAGCCGGGTGTCCATGACGAAGGCCACCCGCTGCCCCGGCCGCGGCGCGCTCACCTCGGCCAGGTGCACGACCCGGCCGCCGACGTCCAGGCGGCCCTCGCGCTGCAGCCGCCCCACGTCCGGCCCGGAGATCCCGGCGCGGGCCAGCTCGCCGGGGAGCATCCGGCGGCCGTCGGGCTCGACCAGCCGGTACCCGAAGGCCTCCACCAGGTGGTCGAGCCGGCGGGCCTCCAGCGTCCACGAGGGTCCGGCGGCCACCGGCCCGTCGCCGGTCAGGGGTGCCTCGCGCAGGTCGAGCACGTCGTGGAAGACCGACGCGGCGCGCAGCCGGGCGAAGTACTCGCGGCCGGACGCCGGGAAGTGGGCGTGCACCGGGTGCGGGACCCGGTCCAGCGACATCCGCTGGACGACCCCGGGCACGCCCAGGCAGTGGTCGCCGTGGAAGTGGGTCAGGCAGATCCGGGTGACCGCGCTGCTGGGCACGCCGGCCAGCAGCATCTGCCGCTGGGTGCCCTCGCCGGGGTCGAACAGCAGGCCCTCGCCGTCCCAGCGGAGGAGGTAGCCGTTGTGGTTGCGGGTCCGGGTCGGCGCCTGGCTGGCGGTGCCGAGGACGACCAGCTCGCGGACCGTCACGCCGGCGACGGTAGTGCCGCCGGCGGAACGGTGCCGCCGGTCAGCTGTCGTGGACGATGACGCCCCGGATGATCGTGCCCTCGTCGAGGTCCTGGTAGCCCTGGTTGACCTCGTCGAGCGTGTACCGGCGGCTGATCAGCTCGTCGAGCTTGACCCGGCCCTCGCGGTAGAGGGTGAGCAGCCGGGGGATGTCGTAGAGCGGGTTGCTCATCCCGAAGATGTGCCCCTGGATCCGCCGCTGGTAGCCGACGACCCCGCCGCCGGCCGCGAGCTGGATCTGGTTCTCCCCGGTCCGCCCCACGGAGGTGACGGTGACCTGGCCGCCCTTGCCGACGATCGCCGCGGCGGCCGAGACGACCTCGGCGGTGAGCACGCCGACGGTGCAGATCGCGTGGTCGGCGAGCTGGCCGCGGGTCATCTCGACGACGGCCTCGTGCGCCTCGCCGGCGTCGGCGAAGGTGTGGGTGGCGCCGAACTCGCGCGCCTTCTCCCGCTTGAACGCCACCGGGTCGACGACGACGAGGTTCCGCGCGCCGGCGTAGGCCGCACCCTGGACGGCGTTCATCCCGACCCCGCCCGCGCCGAAGACCACGACGGTGTCGCCCGGGGCCACCTTCGCCACGTTCACCGAGGACCCCCAGCCGGTGGGCACGCCGCACCCGACGAGCGCGGCGACCTCGAACGGGATGTCCTCGTCGATGCGCACGACGGAGGCCTCCTGGACCACCGCGCGCTGGCTGAACGTGCCCAGCATGCAGAACCCGCCGAGGTCGTTGCCCGCGTCGTCGTGGAACCGGAAGCCGCCGTCGGCGAGCTTCCCGGTGGCCATCTCCGCGCCCCGGTCGCAGAGGTTCTGGTGCCCGGTCGAGCAGTACCGGCAGACCCCGCAGGCGGGGATGAACGAGCAGACGACGTGGTCGCCCACGGCCACGCGGCGCACCGCCGAGCCGACCGCCTCGACGACGCCGGCGCCCTCGTGGCCGCCGACCATGGGCAGCCGGGCGACGCTGTCCCCGGTGCGCAGGTGCTCGTCGGAGTGGCACATGCCGGAGACGGCGAAGCGGACCCGCACCTCCTCCGCCTGCGGCTCGTCCAGCTCCAGCTCGGTGACCTCCCAGGGCTTGCCCGGCTCCCGGATGATCGCGGCCCGCGTCCTCATGCTCGATGTGCTCCCTGGTGTCGTGCGGTGGTGTCGGTGGGTGGTCGTGCGGCGCCCGTGGTGCGGTGCTCGTGGTGGGTGCTCAGCCGCCGGCGGCGGCGGGTGCTCAGCCGCCGGCGGCGGCGAGGGGTGCTCCGCCCGCCTCGTCGGCCTCCCCCGGCTGCCGGGGGTCGTAGGCGGTGAGGGCCGGCAGGTTGGCGTGCAACCGGCGCAGCAGGGCGAGCAGCTGCTCGATCTCGGCGGGCTCGAGCCCGTCGACCAGGAGGTGCTCGCGCTGGAGTGCCACGGGGACCATCTCCTTGTGCAGCGCCGCGCCGGCGCCGGTCAGGTAGAGACGGCGGAAGCCCGGGGTGCTCTCGGCGGCGACCAGCCCGCGGTCCACCAGCGTCTTGACGCTGCGGCTGACCACCGACTTGTCCACCTGCAGCACGTTGCTGATCACCTGGGCGGTGCATCCGGGCTCCATGCCGAGGTGGGAGATCACCCGCCAGTCGTTGACCCCGATGCCGAACTCCCGCAGGTACACCTGCGAAGCCGACGAGGACAGCGCGTTGGCGATGACCCCGAGGTAGTACGGCAGGTAGCGGTCGCGGTCGATCCGGGGGCTCATGGGCCGCCGGCGCACGGATCCGGACATGTCCCCCCGGCCCTCCTGGACACGCTGCGCCCGTGTCGTCTCGCTGCCGGTGGTCAGGCTAGTGGGCCGCACGGGGCGCCCCCTCGGCCTCGCCCGCCGGGGTCAGCGTCAGCGGCACGCTGCGCCAGGCCCGCAGCGAGTTGTTCAGCTCCCGCTCGCCCTCCCCCCGCAGGCCCAGCGTCCCGACCCGCGCGGCCAGCTCCTGGAGCAGCACCTCGACCTCCGCGCGGGCGATGTGCTGGCCGATGCACTGGTGGACGCCGAGGCCGAGGTCGAGCTGGCCGTGGCCGCGCCGCTCCAGGCGGAAGGACAACGGGTCGTCGTACCGGCGGGGGTCGGTGTCGGCCGCGGCGAGCAGCAGCATCACCTTCTCGCCGGCCGGGATCCGGACGCCGTCGACGACGACGTCGCGGGTCGTGGTCCGGAAGACGTTCTGCACCGGGGAGTCCAGGCGCAGGGTCTCCTCGAAGGCGTGCCGGGCCAGGCCGGGGTCGGCGCGCAGCAGCGCCCACTGGTCGGGGTGCGCGGCCAGCTGCCACACGGTGGCGGCGATCCCGGTGACCGTCGAGTCCAGCCCGGCGCCGAGCAGGGAGCGCACGAGCACCGGTGCCTCGTCCTCGGAGACCCTGCCCTCGTCGGTCAGCGCCCAGATCCGCGCGCCCAGCCCGTCCGGGGACAACTCCTCCCGGCGGCACCGGTCCAGCACCCAGCCGGTGGCCCCCGCCGCGGCCTCCTGCGTCCGGCGGAACCGGTCGTTGAGCGGGCCGAAGCTGTTGAACAGCGAGCGCCCGTAGGGCAGCAGGTGCTCCCGCCCGTCCTCGGGCAGGCCGACGACGTCGGCGAAGACCCCGACGACGTAGGGCTCGGCCAGGTCGGTGACGGCGTCCACGTCCCGCCGGTCCAGCAGCCCGTCGATCAGCGCGGCGGCCGTGGCCGCGAACCGCGGGCGGTGCTCCTGCAGGGCCCGCGGCGACACCAGCGGGTCGACCGCGCGGCGGTACTCCTCGTGCTCGGGCGGGTCGGTCTCGAGCAGCAGGCTGCGGGGGCGCCAGGGGGGTTCCTCGCGGTAGTTCTGCAGGCCGGTCCCGGCGGAGGACTCGAAGTCGGCCCAGTTCCGCAGCACCGCCTTCACGTCGGCGTGCCGGCTGACCACGTAGCAGCCGTACCGGGCCAGGCGCACCACCGGCGCCGTCTCGCGCAGTCGGGTCTGCCACGGCACCGGGTCGGCGAGGGACTCGTCGGAGAACGGATCGAGGTCGGTCTCCGGCGCGCAGAGCCCCAGGTCGTCGTCGACGGTCACGCGTGCACCGCCCGCCGCTCCAGGAGGAACCCGTCGTAGCCGGCGGCGACGACCTCCTCGCAGCGCTGCCGGTAGGCCGGCACGCCACCGAGGTAGGGCATGAACACCCGCGGCTTGCCCGGCACGTTCGCGCCGACGAACCACGAGGGCGCCTGCGGGTACAGCGTCCCGGCCGCCACCTCCTGCACGTGCCGTGTCCAGGCGGCCTCGGCCTCGGGATCGGGCTCGATGGTGTCGACGTCGTGCTCGCGCACGTGGCGCAGGCACTCGGCGATCCAGTCGACGTGCTGCTCGATGGAGACGATCACGTTGCTGACGACCGACGGGCTGCCCGGGCCGGTGATCGTGAACATGTTGGGGAAGCCGGCGACCTGCAGGCCCAGGTAGGTCCGCGGCCCCTCCGCCCAGTGGTCCCGGAGGGCGATCCCGTCGCGGCCCCGGATGTCCATGCGCAGCAGCGGGCCGGTGACCGCGTCGAAGCCGGTGGCGAAGACCAGGGCGTCGAACTCGTGCTCGCGCTCGGAGGTGCGGATCCCGCGCGGGGTCACCTCGACGATCGGCGTCTCGCGCAGGTCCACCAGGGAGACGTGCGGGCGGTTGAAGGTGTCGTAGTAGCCGGTGTCCAGGCAGATCCGCTTGGTCCCGAACGGGTACCCCCGCGGCACGAGCTTCTCCGCGACGTCGGGGTCGCGGACGATCTCGCGGATCTTGCCGCGGACGAACTCCGCCGCGGTCTCGTTGGCCGCCGGGTCGGTGATGATGTCGGTGTAGGACGCCGGCAGGCAGGCGAACAGGCCGGCGTCCCAGCACTGCTCGTAGCGCTGGGCGCGCTCCCCCGGGTCCACCTCCAGGGCCGACCGGGTCCCGCGCTCGACGAGGATCCCCGTCCGGGCCTGCAGGACCGCCGCGCGGTGCTCGCGGTACCGGGCCTTCCACTGCTGCTGGTGGTCCGGGTCGAGCGGGGCGTTGCGCGCCGGGAGGCTGTAGTTCGCCGTCCGCTGGAAGACCGTCACCGACGCCGCCTGCTCGGCCAGGACGGGGATCGACTGGATGCCCGAGGAGCCCGTCCCGACGACGCCGAGCCGCAGGCCGCCGACGTCCACGCCCTCGTGCGGCCAGTTGCTCGTGGACCAGATCGGCCCGGCGAAGGTGTCCACGCCGGGGATCTCCGGCGGTTTCGGGGCCGACAGGCAGCCGGCCGCGGTCACGAACCAGGTGCAGGTGACGCGTTCCCCGGTGTCGGTGGTGAGCACCCAGCGGTTGGCCGCGTCGTCCCGGACGGCCGACACCACGCGGGTGCCGAAGGTGATGTCCCGGCGCAGGTCGTAGCGGTCGGCGACGTGCTCGATGTAGCGCAGGATCTCCGGCTGGGTGGCGTAGCGCTCGCTCCACTCCCACTCCTGCTCGAGCTGCGGGTCGAAGGAGTAGGAGTACTCGAGGCTCGGCACGTCGCAGCGCGCGCCGGGGTAGCGGTTCCAGTACCAGGTGCCGCCGACGCCGTCGCCGGCCTCGATGACGCGGACCGACAGGCCCAGCCCGCGCACGCGGTGGAGCATGTACAACCCGGCCAGCCCGGCGCCGACGACGACGACGTCCGGCTGCGGGCGATCGGTGCAGGGAGCCACGGTCGTCTCCTCGGGTCGGGTCCAGTGGGGACGGCGCAGGGGCGGCGGCACGTGCTGCGCCGCCGCCCCTGCGGTCAGTTGTCCGGCGTCCAGACCACCCGGTCGAGGTCGGGTTCCTGGTCGACGATGCCGAAGTGCACCGCGGCGTCGGCCAGCGGCGCGAGCTCCTGGGGCTCGAGGCCGGACTTGAAGGCCGGCAGTCCCATCGACTCGATGAGGGCGGGGTCCAGCTGGGTGTAGGTGGGCAGCTGGGCGCGGATCTCGTCGGGGTGGTCGGCGGCGTACTCCAGGGACTCCTGGATCGACTCCTGGATGCGCTGGTAGAGGTCCGGGTCCTCGGCGATCTGCTGCTCGGTGGCGAAGTACGACGAGGAGACGATCTGCTCCCCGGGCGCCAGGTCGTCGTAGGGGTTGGCGATCACCCGGGCGCCCGCGTCGGCGGCCATGCTGCAGAACGGCTCGGCGCAGACGAAGGCGTCGATGTCACCGGAGGCCAGCGCGGTGACCTGGTCGGGGAAGGACATCTCGGCGAGCTGGACCTTCGCCGGGTCCGCGCCGTCGGCCTCGACCGACACCTTGAGCAGCGCCTCGGAGAGGTTGTTCAGGGTGTTGACGCCGACCGTGCGGCCCTCGAGGTCCCCGGCGTCCTGGATCGCCGGGTCGACCGCCATGAGCATGTTGATGCCGACCTCGGGGTCGCCGGTGGCGGCGGCCGCGGGCGCGATGATCGTCAACGGCAGCCCCTGCTCGCGGGCCTGCATCACCGAGATCACGTTGCTGAACGCGAAGTCGTACTCGCCACTGACCACGGAGGGGACCAGGGCCGCGCCGCCCTGCCCGGTGTTGAAGTGCAGCGTGAGACCGCGGTCCTCGAAGAAGCCCTTCTCCTGGCCGAGGTAGAGGACGGCCACGTCGGACACCGGGATGACACCGACCTCCACCGTGGTCGGCTCGGCGGACCCGGAACCCGTCGTCGCCGACGCGTCGGTGGACGCCGGCTCGTCGCCGCCGCCGCAGGCGGCGAGCAGTAGGGACGCGGCCGCGGTGAGCACCAGGGCCGCACCGGGCCTGGAGCTGCGGTGCCTGGGGACGCGCATGTCGCCTCGCTCTCGTGGGGGCCCGCACGGTGGCCGGCAGTGGCGCCCAACGTGGCCTGCGTCACAGGTCCTGTCAAGAGCGGAGTTGCCATTGCAACGGTCTGCGCCGCGGGTTCCCACGCGGTGGATCGGAACCGCTCCGGTCCTTGACGGCCCCGGTGTCGCCCAGCACAGTTGCAGACGCAACCGGCCGTCGGACTCCCCGCCGGTCGACGACGGCGCGGCCAGCCGCGCGGGAGCGGGGTGCAGGGTGGGCGCTGACGGTGTCGTCGCCCCGGGGCGGGTGGCCGTGGTGACCGGCGCGGCCAGCGGCATCGGGCTGGCGCTGGCGCGGCGCTTCGCCGCGGAGGACATGCGCGTGGTCATGGCCGACGTCGAGGCGCCGGTGCTGCGCGCCGCGGCCGCGGAGCTGGCCGCGGACGGCGCCGAGGTGCTGCCGGTGGTCACCGACGTCTCCGACCCGGCCTCGGTGGAGGCCCTGCGGGACGCGGCGCTGGAGGCCTTCGGCGCGGTGCACCTGCTGTGCAACAACGCCGGCGTCGGTGGCTCGCAGGACCCGCTGTGGGAGGTCCCGCTCGCCGACCTGGAGTGGGTGTTCGGCGTGAACCTGTGGGGCGTGGTGCACGGCGTGCGGGCGTTCCTGCCGGTGCTGCAGCAGCAGGACGTCGCCCACGTGGTCAACACCAGCTCGGTCTTCGGGCTGTTCGCCGGCTCGCTCGGCGCCTACGGGGCGTCCAAGCACGCGGTCGTGGCGCTGACCGAGTCGCTGCACTTCCAGCTGCGCGAGACCGGCTCCCACGTCGGGGTCACCGTGCTCTGCCCGAGCGCGGTGCGCACCAACTTCGACACCTCCTCCCGCAACCGGCCGGCGCACGCGGGGCCGACCACGGACGAGGGCAGCGTCACCCAGGCCGCCCGCGCCGAGCTGCAGGCCCGCTCCGCGCCGCCGCGGGAGCCCGACGAGGTGGCCGACCTCGTCGTGGACGCGATCCGGACCGGGCGGTTCTACGTGCTCACCAACGCAGCCCGCGACACCGCGATCCGCCGGCGCGCCGAGGAGGTCCTGGCCGGCGGACCGCCCACTCCCCCGCTGAGCTGGTGAGCTCCGGCGGTCAGCCGCCCGCCCGGGCGCGGTACCGCTGCAGCAGGGCCGGGACGACCTCGGCCCCCACGGTGCCGGCGGCGGCCCAGCCCAGGACGACGCCCCAGGTCAGCGGGTCCAGCGGGGTGCAGCCGAAGAACCGGCTGACGCCGGGCGTGGAGACGAGCGCGACCAGCACCGCCAGCGACCCGGCGGCGGTGGCCAGCACCAGCGGGCTGCGCCGTCCGGCCCAGGCGGTCTGCCCCAGCTGGGTGGCGATGAGCGCGGCCAGGCCCATCGTCCCCGCCCGGCCGGCGGGACCGGTGAGCCGGCCGGCCGCCCAGGCCCCGGTGGCGCCGGCCGCGGTGGCCGCGCCGCGGACCACGACCATCCGCCGGACGCCCTGGGAGAACCCGCGCTGCGGCCCGGCGCGCAGCACGGCCTCCAGGGGGTGACCGGCCAGCGGCCCCTCCGACTGCTCCAGGACCGCCGCCCGCGGGGAGGCCACCGCGACGGCGAGCGCCGGGAACATGTCGGTGAGCAGGTTGACCAGCAGCAGCTGGCGGGTGCCCAGCGGCGCGCGCCCGCCGAACGCGGTGCCGAGGACGGTGAAGGCCACCTCGCCGGCGTTGCCGCCGACCAGGATCGACACCGCGTCACGGACCCGCCGCCACATGGCCCGGCCCTCGCCGATGGCGTCCACCAGCCGGGTCAGGTCGAGGTCGGTGAGGACCAGGTCCGCCGCGGCCCGTGCGGCCGGGGACTCGGCTCCGGAGACGCCGATGCCGACGTCGGCCAGCCGGATTGCGGCGGCGTCGTTCACCCCGTCGCCGGTCATCGCCAGCGTGGCCCCGGCGCGGCGCAGTGCGCTGACCAGGGAGACCTTCTGCTCCGGGGAGAGCCGGGCGAAGACCGCGCCCTCCCGGACCATCTGCGCCCGCTCGCTGTCCGACGCCCGGGCGAACTGGGCGCCGGTGACCACCCGGTCGGCGCCGGGCACGCCGGCCTGCGCGGCGATCGCCCCGGCGGTCTCCGGGTGGTCGCCGGTGGCGAGCACCACCCGGACGCCGGCAGCGCGCAGCTGCTCGATGGCGGTCACCGACGACTCCCGCAGCGTGTCGGCCAGGCCGACCAGCCCGCGCAGCCGCAGGTCGTGCGCCGCGGCCTCCAGGTCGTCGGGGACGCCGTCCAGGTCGCGGTCGGCCACGGCGAGCACCCGCAGCCCGTCGGCCGCCAGCTCCTGCACCGCCGACCGCACGTCCGGCGACCCCGCGCAGCGCGCCGCGACCACCTCCGGCGCGCCCTTCACCAGCAGCCGGCCGTCGCGGACCGCCGCGGAGAAGCCGCGGTCGGCGGCGAAGGGCACGCAGGCCTGCGCCGCGCCGTCCGGGTCCACCCCGCGTTCCTCCGCCGCCTCGACCACCGCCCGGTCGGTCTCGTGTGCCCGGGCGTCGCCGTTGGCCACGCCCGCGGCGGCCAGGCGCAGCACGTCGTCCTCGTCGGTGGCGTCGGCGCCCTCGCCCAGCGGCAGCAGCCGGACCAGCCGCAGCCGGTTCTCCGTCAGCGTCCCGGTCTTGTCGAAGCACACCGTGTCGACCCGGCCGAGCGCCTCCAGCACGCGCGCGCTGCGGACCACCGCACCGCGGCGCGACAGCCGCCGCGCCGCGGCCTGCTGCGCCACGGTGGCGACCAGCGGCAGCCCCTCCGGGACGGCGGCCACGGCGACGGCGACGCCGGCGGCGACCGCCTCCCGCAGCGGACGGCGCCACAGCACACCCAGCGCCGTCACCGCCGCCCCGCCGGCGAGCGTCAGCGGCAGCACCGCCCGGGTGAGCTCGGCCAGCCGGGCCTGGACGCCGGCCGGGGGTGCGGCCCCGCCGGCGGCGCGGGCGGCGCGGCCGGCCTGGGTGGCCGACCCGACGGCGACGACGACGGCCCGGCCGCTGCCGGCGACCACGGTGGTGCCGTCGTGCAGCACGCAGGTGCGGTCGGCGACGTCGGCGCCCGGTGTGGCCGGCACCGTCTTGGCCACCGGGAGGGACTCGCCGGTCAGGTTGGACTCGTCGACCTCGAGGTCGTTCGCCTCCAGCAGCCGGGCGTCGGCGGCCACCACGTCCCCGGCGGCCACGCAGACGACGTCGCCGACCCGCAGCGCGCTCGCGGGGACGTCCTCACACCGGCCGTCGACCTCCCGCCGGACGGTGACGTCCTGCTCCAGCAGCAGCGCCTCCAGCGCGGTCTCGGCGCGGAGCCGCTGCAACCCGCTGACCAGGGCGTTCATCACGGTGACGCCACCGACCAGCAGCGCGTCGGTGTTCTCCCCGAGGGCCGCGGTGGCGCCGGCGCCGGTGGCCAGGACCGGGGTGAGCGGGTCGGCGAGCTCGGCGGCGACGGTCCGGAGGAAGCGGGCGGGCACGCGCACCACCGGCAGGGACCGCACCACGCGCACCGCACCGGGGACCCGCCCGTCCGGCCCGTCGGGCTGCTGCGGGAGGTCGGCCAACCGGGCGAGGACGTCGTCGGGGTCCAGCGCGTGCCACGGGGTGTGCACCGACGGCGGTGGTACCGGCCGCCGGGCGGCGCGGACCGCGGTGAGCGCGCCGTCGACCAGCGTGGCGGTGCTCGCCGTCTTGCCCGGCGCGGTCGCCTTGGCCTGCCCGTACCGGGCGCTGCCGACCGCAGCCAGCAGCCCGCCCAGCACGTTGCCGGTCACGGCGGTGGTCACCGACCGGCGGCTGACCGACCGGGCCGGGACCGTGGCGGCGACGAGAGCGCACGCGTCGACCAGACCGGGCCCGGTGACCAGGTCGGCACCCCAGGCGGGAGCGCACCCGGGGACGACGGGGGCGATCGCGACGTCGGCGGCCATCAGCGCCGGGCCGTCCGTGGCCGAGACGAGGAGCACCGCCCGCCCCTCGGCCTGCAGCCGCCGCACGGTCTCGACCAGCTGCTCCCCGGCGGGCGCCACCTCGTCCGCGGCGCCGGCCACCTCGCGGGTGCCGACGTGCCGCGGCAGCACCAGCCGGTGGCCGGCCTCGGAGGCGGCGGCCATCAGTGCCTCGGCGTGCGGGTCGAGCTCCGGCGCGATGGTCACCACGCCCACCCGGCGGCGCCCGCGCAGCAGGCTGCGGACCTCGCCGCCCTCGGCGCCGTCCGCGGTGCGCGCCGGGCCCAGCCGGAGCCGCGGCTCGCCGTCGTCGTCGCCGTCGGGCGCGGCGTCGTGCTCGCCCAGCAGCCGCACGGCGGCGGTCCACACGGCGGCGTCGTCCCAGCCCTCGGCGGTGGCGGTCGCCTCGATGACGACGGGCGGGCCGGTGCACAGGGTCGCGGCGTCGAGGACGACGGTGTCGACGCGGTCGAGCCGCCGGTAGGCCGAGCCGTCCAGCGGCAGGACCCCGCGCCGGCACATCAGCAGGTCCAGCGTGGCCCCGAAGGACTCCCGGCCCAGGCCCGCGGCCTTGGGGTTCTGCGACTTGAGCATGTCCGCCGCCCGCCCGGGGCTGGCGGTGAGCGGCAGCATCCCCAGCGCGGCAGCGAGCGAGATCGGCTCCAGGCGGGCGCGGTAGGTCTCGACGGGCCCGTCCGGCAGTGGCTGGGGGCGCTTCCCGGGCGTGGTCAGCGGCTCGCTCTCGTCCTCCGGCTCGGGGCCGCACAGCTCCGCCTCGCGGCGCTGCCACACCTGGCGGCGGGCGCGCAGCTCCACCACCTGCTGGATGGCGGCCGCGGCGTTGAGCGCCGGGATGGCCGGGCTCTGCGTCAGCGCGTGCAGGAACGCGCTCGTCCCGTTGAACACGAGGTCGGTGCCGATGACACCGATCCGCTTCTCCAGGTTGGACCGGACCCAGCGCTGGCTGTCCAGCAGCGCGATGGCGAGGGTGACGTGCCGGGACACCGCCGGGATCGGCAGCACCTTGGCCAGGTAGGCGACGCCGACCGAGGCGGTGTCGACGGCGGCCGCCACGGCCGCGGCGAGCAGCGGCTCGAGGTCGGCCGGGTGCTCCACCGACTCGGGGAAGACCTGCGCACCACCCCGGGCCTGCTCGATGGCGGTCACCGCGCCGACGACGTCCCCGATGCCCACCCGGCGCTCGTCGAACGCGACGAAGACCCGGCCGACGACGTCGTTGACCGTCGCCCACTGGACGCCCTCGAGCCGCTCGAGCTGGCGGCGCAACGCCCGGCGCACCTCCGGCTGCTCCTCGACCGACGGGGCGCACACCTCCAGCTGGACGTGCCCGCGGTCGGCCCACACCCGCCGGGTGTGCCGGTGCTTCGGCGGCTCGACCATGCCCCTGGCGGCGTCGAGCAGCGAGTGCAGGTGCCCGTCGGGGACCGGGTCGGCGCCGGTGAGCACGGTGCCGACGGTGCGGGCCCCGGTGACCGCCGCGGTGTGGGCCAGCCGGCGGCCGGCGCCGACCGCCGCGGTGGTGACCTCGCCCGCGGTCCGCACGGTGGCGCGCGCCGGCCCGCCCAGCAGGCCGGCCGTGACCAGCGCGGGGGCGGCGGCCAGGCCGATGCCGAGGCGGGCAGCCGCGCCCGCGGCGCCGCGCGCGGCGTCGATCCGGCGGAGCATGCCCATGGGCGTCCCTCGAACGGTGGTGCCGGAACGCTACGCCGCCGGAACCGGATCGGCTCGGCGAGCGGATCTCCCGTCCACGGTGTGATCCACGTTACTTTCGGCCGACCGCCCCGACTCCTGGAGGACCCATGGACAGGCTGCGCTTCGGCACGTTCCTCGCCCCGTTCCACCCCGCCGGGGAGAACCCGACGCTGGCCCTGCAACGGGACCTCGAACTGGTCGAGCACCTGGACCGCCTCGGCTACGACGAGGCGTGGATCGGCGAGCACCACTCGGCCGGGACGGAGATCATCGCCTCGCCGGAGATCTTCATCGCCGCGGCGGCGGAGCGGACCAAGCACATCAAGCTCGGCACCGGCGTCACCTCGATCGCCTACCACAACCCGCTGTGGGTGGCCGAGCGCATGGTGCTGCTCGACCACCTCACCCGCGGGCGGGCGATGCTCGGCTGCGGCCCCGGCTCGCTGCCCACCGACTCGATGATGCTGGGGCTCAACCCGACCGACACCCGCGAGCTGCTCGAGGTCGACCTCGACATCATCATGCGGCTGCTGCGCGGGGAGACGGTCACCCAGAAGACCCGCACCCACGAGCTGGTCAACGCCCGACTGCACCTGCGGCCCTACACCGAGCCGCGCTTCGAGGTCGCCGTCGCGGCGGTCGCCTCCCCCACCGGGCCCCGCATGGCCGGCCAGCACGGCATCGGGCTGCTCTCCATCGGGGCGACCCTCACGAAGGAGGGCTTCGACGCGCTCGCCCACCACTGGAACGTCGTCCAGGAGCGGGCCGAGCACTTCGGCCAGACGGTGTCACGGCGCGACTGGCGGCTGGTCGGGCTGATGCACGTCGCCGAGACGCGGGAGCAGGCCTACGCCGACGTCCAGCACGGCATCGAGACCTGGTTCCGGTACTTCCAGAAGACCGCGGCCTTCCCGCAGATGGCGGTCGAGGGCGGCGACGCCAAGGAGATGATCGACTTCATCAACGAGGCCGGGATCGGTGCGATCGGCACCGTCGAGGACGCCCGCGCCCAGGTGCAGCGCCTGTGGGACCAGTCCGGCGGGTTCGGCTGCATGCTGCTGCTCGGCCACGAGTGGGCCAACCCGCAGGCCACCAAGCGGTCGTGGGAACTGATCGCCCAGCGCGTCATGCCGCACTTCCAGGGCGGCGAGGTGAGCCACGCGCAGCAGACGCTGGACTGGAAGGAGTACGCCGGCGGCAAGCGGGAGGACTACGCGGCCCAGCAGATGCAGGCGGTGGCCACGATGACCGAGCGGTACGAGAAGGAGAAGGCCGAGCACTGAAGAAGGACCCGGTCGTCCCCCTGGACGGGGCTCCGCCGGCCGCTCCCCGGGGCGGCCGGCGGGTCAGGGCAGCGGGAACGAGTGGTGCTCGTGCGCGACCACCCAGCGGCCGTCCTCCCGGCGCAGGCCCAGGGTGAGCCGCAGCCGCCGGCCCGGGGCCTCCGCCAGCTCCTCGGGGGTGCCGCAGCGCAGCAGCGCGTGGGCGTAGGCCACGTCGGACCCGGCGGTGACGTCGAGCTCGACCAGCTCGAACGACGCCCCCTGGCGCTGCCACGCGAAGAACGCCGGCCAGATCTCGCGGTAGGCGGCCAGTCCGCGGACGCCGTCGTCCGGCGGCGGGACGTCGAACACGACGACGTCCTCGGCGTGGTCGGCGAGGACCGCGTCGAGGTCGCCGGTGTGCACCGCCTCCGCCCAGCGGGTCACCAGGTCCCGGATGGCCGCGTCGTCGTCGCTCATGCCGGTTCCGACCGGACCTCCGGCACGGACTCATCGGCGCGACCGTCCGCCTCCTCGGCGGGCACCAGCTCGTAGCGGCGGCCGTAGGTCTCGACCACCGCCTGGACCGCGGCGACGACGGGGATGGAGACCAGCGCACCCATCGGCCCGAACAGTGCCGCCCCGACGATGACCGACCCGAACACGACCGCGGGGTGGATGTCCACGGTGCGTGCGGTGATCCGCGGGCCGAGGAGGTAGTTCTCCACCTGCTGGTAGACCGCGCCGAAGACGACCACCCAGACCGCGTCGAGCGGCTGGCCGGCCAGGGCGATGAGCGCCGGGACGCCGATGGCCAGGTAGGTGCCGATCGTCGGGATGAACTGCGAGACCACCCCGGTCCACAGCGCGAGCGGCAGCCAGAACGGGACGCCGAGGACCCACAGGAGGATGCCGGTGCAGAACGCGCTGATGAAGGCCAGGAGGAAGCGGGACACGACGTACCCGCCGGTCTTCTGCGCGGCGATCGCCCACACCGTGGAGATCACCCGCTGGTGCCGGGGCGGGAACCACCGGGAGACGGTGGCGCGCAGCGCCGGGCCCTGCGCGGACATGTAGTAGGCGAAGAGCAGGAACGTCAGGCCCTGGAACAGCAGCCCGACCAGCGCGGTGAGGATGCCGACAACACCCGGGGTGAGGTCGGACAGGATGCCCTGCACCCGCGCCGGCGTGAGGTCGAGGGAGTCGACGATGTCACTGGGCCGGAAGGACGAGTCGAAGCTGCGGTTGACCCAGAGGACCACCTCCTCGACGACGCCGGGCAGCGCCCGGAGGAGCTCGATGAGCTGGTCGACCAGCAGCGTGCCGAAGACCGCGAGGAAGCCCACGGCCAGCGCGGTCACGGCGAACAGGACCAGGCCGGTGGCCGCGCCCCGGCGCAGGCCGGCGCCGGTCAGCCGCTCGACCACCGGCTCCACGCTGATGGAGAACAGCCAGGCGAGGAACAGCAGCCCGAGGAAGCCGCGCAGGCTGGCGAAGGCCCACACGGCCACCTGGAAGACGGCGACCGCGACGAGCGCGAAGACCACGCCGCGCCGCAGCCAGGGCGGGGCCTGCCGGAACCAGCCGGCCTCGTCGGCGGGGCGCCGGGCGGCCGGCTCCCCCGGGCGGGGACCTGCGCGTTCGTCGCCGTCCACGCGCGGACGCTGGACCCTCCCGGCCGCCGACGGCACCGGTCGCCGGCGGGACCCGGCGTGCGCGGCGCCGCGCCCGCCCGCCACGATGGGGGCATGGCCGACACCAGCGACGACGTGCAGGCGGTGCTCGAGGCGGAGGACCGCCGCTACCGGGCGATGGTCGAGGGCGACCTGACCGCGCTGGACGCACTCCTGGCCCCGGGGATGAGCTACGCCCACTCCAGCGGCAGGCGCGACACCAAGGACGAGTACCTCGACAAGCTCAGGACGGGCTACTACGTCTACCGCAGCGCGGAGCACCCGGTCGAGCGGGTCGAGGTGGCCGGCGACGCGGCGATCGTCATCGGCCGGATGACCTCGGACGTCGTGGTGGACGGCACGCCCAAGCACATCGACAACCTCGCCCTCGCCGTCTGGACCCGCGCGGACGGCAGCTGGCGGATGCTGGCCTACGCGCCGACGTCGCTGCCCCGCTGACCCCCGCTCAGCCCACGCGGAAGAAGTCGAAGACCACCGCGGTGGGGTGGCGCACCCCGGAGCCGACGAAGACGTGCGAGGTGAGCGTCGCCAGCCGGGGCGCGTCGGTCTCGAAGCGGGGCGTGGAGCGGAAGTAGATGCGCGCCGGGTCGACCGGGAGGTCCTGCCGCAGCCGGGCGACGTCCTCGGCCGAGCCGGTGCGCAGGCCCAGGTTCTCGACGTACACCCGCTCGCCCCGGTCGCTCTCCAGGACGTAGCGCGCCTCGGCCACGGTCTCGGTCTCGGTGCGGATGACCTGGAAGTCCGCGCCGCCGGGGAGCACCCGCCCGGTCATCAGCGGCCCGGACACCGTCCCGCCGGTGATCGGGATGACCCGCCGGTGCCCGGCGGCGGTCGTCCCGATCTCGATCGGCCGGTCGACGGTCACCTCCAGGTGCAGCACGTGCTCGAGCGGCGGCGGGACGACGGTCACGGTTCTCCTCGGGCGGTCGGGTGCGGGCCGCAGCGATCCTGCCCGACGGCCGTTCGGAAGCGCCTGACGGCCGTTCGGACGGTCCTTCTGGCCGGTGCGGTGCAGCCGCGGGAACACTCCCGGGGACCCGCTGGACAGGAGGAACCCGCCCCCATGTGTGACGAGATCAGCCGCGTCGCCGCGGACCCGGCACTGCCGGAGTCCAATCGCCGCCAGTTCCTGAAGGTGCTGGCCACGACCGCGGCCGCGACCGGCGTCGTCGCTGCCGGGGCCGGCTCGGCCTCGGCGGCGCCCGCGCGGCCGGCCGGACGGCGCGGTGCGCGCACCCGCCTGGTGCTGCTCGGCACCGCAGGTGGTCCCGGTGTCCTCGACGGCAGCCGCTACGGCATCTCGACCGCGGTCCTGTACGGAGACCGGGTCTACGTCGTGGACCTGGGGCTGGGCTCGATGCTGCGGCTGCGACAGAGCGCCGCGTCGGGCGAGGCCGGGGTGGCCTCGGCGTGGACGAAGGTGCGCGGCGTCTTCTTCACGCACATGCACAGCGACCACCTCATGGACTGGCCGGCCGCCTACGCCACGGGGCCGATCAACACCGTCGGCCGCAGCGGGCCGCGGATCGAGGTGTTCGGACCGGGCGACCGGGGCACGTTGCCGCGGGTCTTCCCACCGGGTCGCCCGGCGCCGGCCGTGCACAACCCGGACCGGCCGACCCCGGGGATCGCCGGCATGACCGGGTACCTGGGTCAGGCCTGGGCCAACGACTTCAACGACCGCGCCCGGGACAGCGCCTTCCCGGGCCCCGACAGCGTCTTCGCCGTCCACGACATCGACCTGGCCGGCGTCTGGTCCCCCGACGACGCGGGCGTCCCGCCGCGGCTGACGGCGCCGATCCCGGTGTGGGAGGACGGCGACGTCCGGGTGACCGCCACGCTCGTCGACCACCACCCGACCGCCCCCGCGTTCGGGTTCCGCTTCGACACCCCCGACGGCTCGGTCACGATCTCCGGTGACACGACGGTGAGCGAGAACCTCATCGACCTCGCCCGCGACACCGACTACCTGGTCCACGAGGTGATCGACCCCGCGTTCGTCGAGCGGCTCGCGGCCACCCTGCCGCCCGAGCAGGCGACCGCCCTGACCGAGCACCTCCTCGGCGCGCACACGACGATCGAGCAGGTGGGGCGCGACGTGGCGGAGCCGGCGGGCGCGCGCACCCTCGTGCTCACCCACCAGGTCCCCGGCAACAACCCGAAGCGGGTCTGGCAGGCGGCGGCGCGTGGCTACTCCGGGCGGCTGGTCGTCGGCGAGGACCTCATGGAGCTCGACGTCCGCTGACCGGCTCGGGCCGCCCGGCGGCGACCCGCCGGGCCAGCGCCACGTAGGCCAGCACCGCGGAGTCGCGCTCGTCGGACCGCCACACCAGGGCGAACCGGGCGGCCTCGACGTCGCCGAGCGGGACGAAGCACACCCCGGGCCGGGTGTAGTGCGACGTGACCGGCTCGGCGGCGATGCTGAGCCCCTTGCCGGCCGCGCACAGGTCGAGCAGTTCGTCGACGTCGGTCGCCACCGGGCCCCGGCGCGGACTGCTGCCGTCGGCGCGGGGGTCGACCAACCACCGGGCGTTCCCCTCCGGGGTCGTCTCCGCCAGGGAGATGAAGACCTCGTCGTTGGTCTCCTCGATGCTCACCTCGGCCCGCGCGGCCAGCGGGTGGTCCGCCGGCAGCACCAGGACCCGGCGGTGCCAGGCCACCGTGAGCGAGCGGAGGCCCGGCAGCGGGTCCGGCATGGGCTCGGGGACGTAGGCCACGTCGACGTCCCCGTCGCGGACCCCCGCGAGCAGGTGGTCCAGACCCATCCGCCGGGTGGCGACCCGGATGCCCGGGTGCTCGGCCTCCGCGGCGCCGAGGACGGCGGTCCGCAGGGGTGCCGCCGACGCGGCGAAGGCCCCGACGCGCACGGTGCCCGCCACGGCCGTCCGGCGTCCGGCCGCCCAGTCGGCCACGGCGTCGTGCGCGGCCACGACGGCCCGCGCGAGCGGCAGCAGCTCGGCGCCGGCCGGGGTGAGGCTCACGCCGCGCGGGTCGCGGACGAACAGGGGCGCCTGCACCCGCTTCTCCAGCCGGGCGATCTGCTCGCTCAGCGACGGGGGCGTGAGGTGGAGCCGGGCCGCCGCCCGTGCGAAGTGCAGTTCCTCGGCGGCCGCGACGAAGTACCGCAGCGCGTGGGCGGTCAGGTCCACGGCGGCACGTCCTCGGGCTTGGTCACGGCGGGCATCCTGCCCCGTCCCTCCGGTCATCCCCGGAGCAGGGCGCCCGGGTCGACCAGCAGCGCGTCGGCGTCCCACGAGGTGCCCCGCAGGTCCCGGACGACGACCGGGACGTCCGTGGCGAGGGCGCGCTCGCTGACGCCGACGACGGTGGCCCCGGCCGCGCGACCGGCGGCGATCCCGGCCGGGCTGTCCTCGAGGACGGCGCACTCCCCCGGCGGCCGACCGAGCGCCTCGGCGGCGGCGCGGTACCCGGCCGGGTCGGGCTTGCCCGCGGAGACGTCCTCGGCGCAGACCAGCACCGCGGGCTGCGGGAGGCCGGCCGCGGCGAGCCGGGCGGTGACCAGTTCCCGGCGTCCGGAGGTGACGACCGCCCACGTCCCGGCGGGCAGGGACGCGAGCAGGTCCGCGGCCCCGGGCACAGCGCTCACCCGGGCGGCGTCCTCGACCTCGTAGCGGTCGATGGCCGCCAGCGCGTCGGTGCGCCCGGCCTCGTCCACGAGCAGCGCGACGGTGTCCGCCGTCCGCCGCCCGTGCACCACCGCGGCGACCGCCCGGGGGTCCAGCCCGCGCTCCCGGGCCCAGCGCGACCAGGACAGCTCGACGCTGGTGTCGGAGTCGACCAGCACGCCGTCGGCGTCCAGGAGCAGCCTTCGGCAGGGGACGCGCAGGCTGGCCACACCGGTGATCCTGCCGCAGCGACACTCCGTGCAGTCTCCGCAAACTTGCAGTCTTCGCAAGTTCCGTCGACACTGGTGCGGTGACCGAGCCGGGCCTGCGCGAGCGGAAGAAGGTCGCGACGCGGCGCGCCCTGCACCGGGCGGCCCTGGAACTGGTGGCCGAGCGTGGCCTGGATGCGGTGTCGGTCGACGACATCGCCGCCCGCGCCGAGGTCTCCCCGCGCACCTTCTTCAACTACTTCTCCACCAAGGACGACGCGGTGATCGGCACCGTGCCCACCGCGCGCGACGACCTCGTCGAGGTGGTCCTGGCGCGGCCGGCGTCGGAGTCGCCGGTGGAGGTCCTGCGGGCGATCGCCGGGGACGACGTCGCGGAGATCCTCCAGGACGCCGAGCTGTGGCCGATGCGGCTGCGCGTGGTCGACGCCCATCCGGTGCTCGTCGCCCGGCTCATGGCGAGCTTCGCCGAGGCGGAGCGCATCGTCTCCGCGGCCGTCGCCGCCCGCACCGGAGCGGACGTGGACGGCTATCCGGCGTTGCTGGCCGCCGTCCACTCCGCGGTCATGCGGACCTCGCTGCACCGCTGGCTCACCAGCGGGTTCGCCGCCCCGCTCGCCGACCTCGTCGACGAGGCCTGGGACCTCGTCGAGGCCGGGCTGCCCGCACCGCCCCGCTGATCCGACTCCCCTCCGCCGGACCGGTCCCGCACCGGCCCGGTGGGTCCCGCACGCCTACCCGACGCCCAGGAGCGCCCATGTCCGCCCCGTCCGCTCCCCCACCGCTGGTCCTCACCCGGCGGCGGATCAACACGATCTTCGCGGCGCTGCTGGCCGGCATGCTCGTCGCGGCCCTGGACCAGACGATCGTCTCGACGGCGATGCCCACGATCGTCGGCGACCTCGGCGGGGTCTCGCACATGGCCTGGGTGACCACGGCCTACCTGCTGGCCACGACCCTGGTCATGCCGGTCTACGGCAAGTTCGGGGACCTGTGGGGCCGGCGCACGCTGTTCCTCGTCGCGATCGCGCTGTTCACCTGCGCCAGCGTGGGTGCCGCGCTGTCGCCGGACTTCACGTGGTTCGTCGTCTGGCGCGGGATCCAGGGCCTCGGCGGCGGCGGGCTGATGATCCTGAGCCAGGCGATCATCGCCGACGTCGTCCCGGCCCGGGAGCGGGCGCGGTACATGGCGCCGATCGGGGCGGTGTTCGCGGTGTCCTCGGTCGCCGGGCCGCTGGTGGGCGGGTTCCTCACCGACGCGGCCGGCCTGGGGTGGCAGTGGTGCTTCTGGATCAACGTCCCGGTCGGTGTCGGGGCGCTCCTGGTCGCGTGCTTCGCGCTCACCCTGCCGCGCCGGAGGAGCACCGCGCCGATCGACGTGGCCGGCATCGTCCTGTTGTCCGCCGCGACCACGGCGCTGGTGTTCCTCGCCGACCTCGGTGGGCGGGAGGGCTGGACGTCGTGGCCGGTGCTCGCCCTGCTCGGCCTGCTGCTCGCGTCGCTCGGGGCGTTCGTGGTCGTCGAGCGGCGGGCGGCCGAGCCGGTCGTGCCGCCCGCGCTGTTCACCAACCCGACGTTCGTCGTCGCCACGGGGATCGGCGCCTGCGTCGGGCTGGGGATGATCTCGGCGACGACGTTCCTGCCGACCTTCCTGCAGATGACGTCGGGGACCTCGGCGGCGGTCTCCGGCCTGCTGATGACGCCGATGGTGGCCGGGATCGCGCTGACCATCCACGGTTCGGCCGCGGTCATCCCGCGGACCGGGCGGTACAAGGCCTTCCTCGTCGCGGGGGTGGCGGTCGGCCTGGCCGCCATCGGCTGGATGACGACCCTCTCCGGCGACACCCCGCTGTGGACGGTCGGCTGCATGGTCTTCCTGGTCGGCGCCGGCATGGGGCTGGTCATGCAGAACGTCGTCCTGGCCGCGCAGAACGCGGTCTCCCCGCACGTGCTGGGCGCGGCGACGGCGGCCAACAACCACGTGCGGGAGTCCGCGCTGACCCTCGGGGTCGCGGTGTTCGGGTCGCTGTTCACCAGCCGGCTCGGCGAGTCGCTCGCGGCGGCGCTCACCGCGCACCCGGCGGAGGCCGCGGCCGCCGGCATCTCCGACGCCGAGAGCCTCGTGCCGTCCGCCGTACAGCGCGCGGCCGAGCCGCTGGGGTCGGCGCTCGTCGACGCCTACGCCGGCTCCCTGGCGCCGGTGTTCGGCTACCTGCTGCCGGTGCTGGGCGTCGGGCTCGTGCTGGCCCTGGTGCTCAAGGAGCTGCCGCTGTCGCAGGTCTCCGGCATGGTCGCCCGCGGCGAGGCCGTCGAGGGACCGGAGGCCGTCGAGGCGCCGGAGGCGATCACCGACGGCGGTGACCCCAGGAAGGAGCTGGAGAGCCCGCTGCGGAGCTGACCCGCCACCCCGTCGATCGGGCACGCGCCGACGCCCGACGCCGAACGGATCGGGTCGGGTGGGTCAGGCGGCGGCCGGCAGGAGCGGAGCGGCTCAGGCCGCGGCGGGCCCGGGGTGGGTCAGGCGGCGGCGGGGAGCAGCGGGCCGGTGTGGATCGGGGTGCCGTCGGGGCGCCAGGTGCGCCATCGGCCGTCGGGTTGTCGCTCGACCCGGAAGCCGTGGTGGACCTTTGTGTGGTGCCGCTCGCACAGCAGCGCGGAGTTCTCCAGCGACGTGTGGCCGCCGTTGATCCACTCCAGCACGTGGTGCACGTCGCACCACCAGGTCGGCGCGCCGCAGCCGGCGAACACGCAGCCGCCGTCGCGGACCTCCGCGGCGCGGCGGATGTGCGGTGGCACCAGGCGGAGGGTGCGGCCGTAGTCCAGTGGCCGCCCGTCGGGGCCGAGCACGATGCGGGTGAGCTGCCCGTCGCAGGCCAGCCAGCGGGCCCGCGCCGCGGAGATCACCGCCCCCGACGCCAGCTTCCCCGTACCC
>NZ_JBJGYQ010000033.1:0-40924 GCF_054050075.1 Geodermatophilus sp. SYSU D00965
GACCGTGCGAGATCGGCGATCTCGCACGGTCCCGCCCCAGGACCTCAGCGACCCAGCACCCGGTCCTCGGAGCCGGAGCGCTTGGACTCGTCCTTGAAGTCGCTGTACTGGTACGGGTTGTCCAGGATCGCGGCCTCGGCCTCGGGCATCTCGGGGAACATCCCGGCCTGCCAGACCTCCTCGCCGCACTCCTGGCGCAGGTGGTCGATGGTGTTCTCGACCTCCCGCCGCACCGCCGCGAGGTCGACGTCGACCAGCTCGTGGGCGTACTTCACGACGCGGCCGTCGACGATGACCGTGTGCACGTCGGCCCGCCCGGCCTGGAAGGCGACGTGGCCGAGCGGGTTGAGCAGGGGGAACGACACGGGGGACCGGTCGTTCTTGAGCAGGACGAGGTCGGCCTTCTTGCCCGCCTCGAGGCTGCCCAGGTCGGCGTCGCGGCCGATGGTGTGCGCGCCGCCCTTCGTGCACCACTCGACCACGGTCTGGGCGCGCAGCCGCAGGTGGGTGATGGTCTCGCCCTTGAGGTGGGCGTCCATGTGCTCGGCCATCCGGTCGGCGTTGAGCGTCGCCCGCATCGCGGAGAACATGTCGCAGTTCCACCACACGCTGGTGTCCATGGACAGCGACACCGGGATGCCGTACTGGAGCACCTGCGCCGTGGGGGCGTGGCCCTGGCCGGCGCTGCACTCGGACTCCGTCGCGACCGAGATGGAGCCACCGGTGGCGGCGATCCGCTGGTAGCTGTCCCGGGTCAGCGTGGACGCGTGCACGTACGTCGTCTCCGGCGTCATGAAGCCGTGGTCGTACATCTGCTGGATGCCGGTGTCGCTGGTGGCCCCCCACACGCCCGCGTGCGTGGTGACCGGGATGCCCAGGTCGCGGGCGGCCTCGAAGGCGGCCTTCTCGGGGAACGCCGGGTCACCGGTGACGTCGAAGGCGATCTGCACGCCCATCATGTCGTCGCGCGCGTCGCGCAGCCGCTCGAGGAACGACCGGACGGCGGGGTCGGCGGTCCACTCCCAGGGGCCCTGCTGGATGTTGCCGTAGGCCAGCACGAACCGGCCGGGGACCGAGCGCATCGCCTCGAGGGCGGCCTCGGCGTGCTCCACCGACTGGAGACCGTGCGACCAGTCGACGGTCGTGGTGACGCCGGCGTCGAGGGACTCGATGGCGGCCAGCCGGTTGCCGGCGGCGATGTCCTCGGGGCGGAACTTCTTGCCGTGCTCGAGGTAGTACCAGACGAAGTACTGGGTGAGCGTCCAGTCGGCGCCGTAGCCGCGCATCGCGGTCTGCCACATGTGCCGGTGCGTGTCGATCATGCCGGGCATGACGATGCCGTCACTGGCGTCGATCACCTGGGCGCCCTCGGGGGCCTCCAGCCCCTGGCCCACGGCGGCGATCCGGTCGTCGACGACGAGGACGTCGGCGTCGCGGAGGACGGTGCAGGCGTCGTCCATGGTCAGCACCGTGCCGCCGCGCAGCAGCACGGGCCGGCCGGGCTGGGGGGTGGTGCCGCCGTCGGAACTGGTCATGGTCTCCTCCTCGAGACTCGCGACTCAGCGGACCTACGTCCGTAGAACGGTCAGTGCATCGGACCCGGTCACCTTGGTCGCGGCGCGAGGAGGGTGTCAAGACGCGCCCGCGCGTAGCGCGCTGTTACGGAGGTGGAAAGAGTGTTGCTTGACACCTCTGGGTACCGCGCGAAGACTCCGTCGCACGGCGAGCGGACCAACGTCCGCATGCCGGTCGGCAACGAGGAGAGGTGCACTGATCCATGACCGCACAGCAGCTCGTCCCGGGCGCGACGCCGGGTCGGGGGCCCCTCGCCGGCGTGCTGGTCGCCGACTTCTCCCGGGTCCTCGCCGGGCCCTACGCGACCATGCTGCTCGCCGACCTCGGCGCCGAGGTGGTCAAGGTGGAGAGCCCGGGCGGTGACGACACCCGCAGCTGGGCCCCGCCGGTCCGCGACGGCGTCTCGACCTACTACCTCGGCGTCAACCGGAACAAGCGGTCGATCGCGCTCGACCTCAAGGACCCCGACGACGCGGCCGCGGCCCGGGAGCTGGCCCGCCGCGCGGACGTGTTCGTCGAGAACTTCAAGCCCGGTGGCCTGGCCCGCTTCGGCCTGGACTACGAGACCGTGGCCGAGGGCAACCCGGGGATCGTCTACGCCTCGATCAGCGGGTTCGGCAGCGGCCCCGGGGGCCGGTCGCTGCCCGGCTACGACCTCATCGTGCAGGCCATCTCCGGCCTGATGAGCCTCACCGGCGCCCCGGACGGCGAGCCGTACCGCGCCGGCATCTCGGTGTTCGACGTGATGGCCGGGCTGCACGCCACCATCGGCGTCCTCAGCGCGCTCAACGCCCGGCACGAGACCGGCACGGGGCAGCACGTCGAGGTCAACCTGCTGTCCTCGGCGCTGTCCGGGCTGGTCAACCACTCCAGCGCGTACGTCGCCGGCGGCGTCGTCCCGTTCCGGATGGGCAACAGCCACCCGAGCCTGTTCCCGTACGAGCCCCTGCCCTGCGCGGACGGCGACCTGATCGTCACCGCCGGCAACAGCGGGCAGTTCCGCAAGCTGGTCGAGGTCCTCGGCGTGCCCGAGCTGGCCGACGACCCGCGGTTCCTGCGCAACGAGGACCGCACCGCCAACCGCGACGAGTTGCGGCCGCTGCTGGTGGAGCGGCTGCGCACCCGGACCAAGCAGGAGTGGTTCCGCGACATCATCGCCGCCGGCGTGCCCTGCGGTCCGATCAACACCGTCGACCAGGGCGTCGCCTTCGCCGAGGAGGTCGGTCTCGACCCCGTCGTCACGGTGGGGGACGGCGACGACGCGGTGCCGTCGGTGCGCAACCCGATCAGGTTCTCTTCCACCCCGGCCGACTACCGCTTGCCACCACCCCGCCTCGACCAGCACGGTGCGGAGATCCGCGAGTGGCTGGCCGCGCCGGCCGCCCGCGGCACCGACGCGGAGGAGGGCAGGGCGTGAACGAGGACGGCCGACCGGTCTACCCGACGGCGCTGGGTGCCTCGAGCCTGGAGAGCATCACGCTGCTCGGGCAGGACCTGGCTCGCGACGTGATGGGCGAGGTCGGCTTCGGCGAGCTGGCCTTCTGGCTGGCCACGCAGCGGCGCCCGTCGAAGGGCGAGGCGCGGGTCTTCGAGGCGGTGCTGGCGGCGCTGGCCGACCACGGCTTCACCCCGACCGCGATCGTCACCCGGCTGACCTACCTGTCGGCGCCGGACTCGGTGCAGGGTGCGCTGGCCGCGGGCCTGCTCGGCGGCGGCTCCCGCTTCCTCGGGGTGACCGAGGACTGCGGCCGCTTCCTGCACGACGTCCTCACCGGTGTGGACGGCGCCCTGCCGACCGACGACGCCGGCTGGGACGCCCTGGCGCTGGAGACGGTGACCGCCCAGCGGGCCGCGCGCCGCTTCGTCCCCGGCCTGGGCCACCACGTGCACAAGAAGGGCGACCCGCGCACGCCGCGGCTGTTCGCCATCGCCGCGGAGGAGGGCCTCTACGGCCCGCACCTGTCGCTGTTCGCCGCGATCGGCCGCGTGCACCCCCAGGTCCTCGGCAAGACGCTGCCGCTCAACGGCGCCGGCGTCTGCGGCGCCGCGCTGGCCGACCTCGGCCTGCCGCTGGAGCTGCTGCGCGGCTTCGCGCTGCTGGCGCGCACCGCCGGGCTGATCGGCCAGCTGGCCGAGGAGCTGCGACACCCGGTCGGCAACGAGGTCTTCCTGTCGGTGGACCTCAACAACCGGTCCGTCGCGCCCGACCCCTACGTCCCGGATCCCCTCCCGGGCCACACCTCGGACACCGACACCAACGGAGGTCGTCGTGGCTGAAGTAGCCGCGGTCATCGCGTCCACGCACCACCCCTTCTACTACCGGGCCAAGACGTCGACCGGCGCGGACCGGCCGCCGTTCGCCGACGAGTGGGTCGCCAAGCAGGAGGCCTTCGCCGAGACGCTCAATCGTGCCGAGCCCGACGTGCTGGTGATGGTCGGCAGCGACCACTTCCACCAGCTGTGGCTGGACAACATGCCGCAGTTCCTCGTCGGCAAGGCGCCCTGGTTCGACGCCAACTGGTACAACGAGGAGCGCGAGTTCGGCCTGCCGCGGCTGAAGCTGCGCGGCGAGGAGGACCTCGCGGCGCACATCCTGCGCGACGGCCTCGACCGGGACTTCGACCTGGCGTTCTCCAACGAGCTGCGGATCGACCACAGCATCACCTGCCCGATCATCGCGCTGCGGCCGGAGGCCGACCTGCCGATCGTGCCGGTGTACACGAACATCTTCGCCCCGCCCCTGCCGCAGCCGCGGCGCTTCGTGCAGCTGGGCAAGGCGCTGCGTGAGATGGTCGAGTCCTGGGAGAGCGACAAGCGGGTCGCGATCATCGGCACCGGACACCTGTCGCTGGAGCTCGGCGGCCCGCGCCAGTTCGGCGAGCACGGCCCCGACCCCGAGTTCGACCGCAAGGCCATCGAGTGGATCGCCAGCGGCGACATCGAGGGCTGCCTGGCCGAGGTCAGCCTGGACAGCCTGCACGCCCCGGGCAACGCCACCCACGGGTTCATGGACTTCATGCTGATGATGGGCGTCGCCGGCGAGGGCCAGAAGGCCGCCCACGTGGACAGCCTCGACCTGTTCCACACGATGGAGGCCTACTTCACCTGGTACCCCAACGGGGCCCCGGCCTGAGCCCGCGGACGACGACCGGAACGGAGATCCCTGCATGAGCAAGTACCTGCTCGACAAGTTCCTCTACACCGTCGACCGCGACCCCGACCTGGTCGAGCGCTACCGCGAGGACCCGGCCGGCACGGTCGAGTGGTGGGAGGCCGAGATGGCCAACAAGCTGCTCAACTCCATCGACGCCGAGAAGTCGACCTGGCTGGCGTTCACCGACGAGGAGCGCACGGCGCTGCGCGAGCACGACCACGTGCGGCTGTTCGAGATGGGCGCCCACCCGTTCCTGACCCTCACGCTGTTCATCGCGATGTTCGAGCGCGACCACGGCCCGCTGGAGTACCAGAAGGCCTACGGCAAGGCGATGGCGCACATCACCAGGCCGTACCCAGACATCGCCACCTAGCGAGGAGGACCCCCTCCTCCCCGTCCCTCGCAGGCTCGGGACGGTGCCCTGGAGGGGGCCGCCTGGCCCTCATCCGCCCCCGCCCCGGTCACCGGGGCGGGGGCGGTCCCGCCTGTCGAGGAGGAGCCCGATGCGCGCCGCCGTCCTGCACACCCCCGGTGCGCCGCCGGCGTTCGGCCCGCACCCCGACCCGGAGGCGGGGGAGGGGCGGACGCTGGTGCGGGTGACCGCCGCGCCGGTGGTCCCGCTCGACCAGCTGTGCGCCTCGGGCACCTCCTACTTCGGCGTCCCCGCGACGCCGTACGTCCCCGGCGTCCAGGGCGTGGGCGTCGTCGAGGAGTCCGGCGCACACGCGCCCGGGACGCGGGTGTGGTTCGCGACCTCGGCCGGCATGGCCCCCGGCGACGGCAGCCTCGCCGAGCGGTGCGCGGTGCCCGACGCCGACGTCGTCCCGGTCACCGCGGCGGTCCCCGACACGGTGGTGGCCGCGCTGGGGCTGTCCGCGGTCGCCGCGTGGATGGCGCTGACCTGGCGCGGCCGCATGCAGCCGGGGGAGCGGGTGCTGGTGCTCGGCGCCGGCGGCGCGGTCGGCCAGGTGGCCGTCGGTGCCGCGCGGCTGCTGGGCGCCGAGCGGGTGGTCGCGGTCTGTCGGTCGGCCGCGGCCCAGGAGCGGGCGCGCCGGGCCGGCGCCGACGCGGTGGTCCCGCTGTCCGGGGACGTCGACGAGCTCACCGCGCGGCTGGCCGAGGCCTGCGGCGGGCACGTCGACGTCGTCGTCGACCCGGTGTTCGGCGTCGCCGCGACCGCGGCCTCGCGGGTGCTCGCGCCGTCCGGGCGGCTGGTCAACCTCGGCGGCGCCTCCGGGGACACCGCGAGCTTCTCCTCCTCGGTGCTGCGCAGCCGCAGCGCGGAGGTGCTCGGCTACACGAACAACGCGCTCACCGTGCAGCAGCGGGCGCAGGCGCTGACCGCCGTCCTCGGCCACGCCGAGCGCGGCGCGCTGCGGCTCGACCACGAGGTGCTGCCGCTCGAACAGGTCGAGCGCGGCTGGGCGCTGTCCGCCGAGGGCCTCGGCCGACGGGTCGTCCTGGTACCCGGGAAACCGGCTGCCTGACGGGTCTCCGGCGGGCGGATGTGCGCCTTGACACACCGCAGGGGCTCGGGCATCGTCGCCGTGTCCGCGACGCGGACAAGTGTCCACACCCGCAGCTCTGCGGTCCCGCGCGTTGGAAGGACCCCTCGCACATGACCACGACCGCCCCGACCTCGGCACCCACGTACGACGGGGACATCTACACCGACGAGGCGCTGCTCGAGCCGTACGAGGACTACCGCGCCCTGCGCGAGCTCGGCCCGGCGGTCTGGCTGTCGCAGCACGGGGCCTACGCCGTCGCCCGGTACGACGAGGCCAAGGCGGTCCTCATGGACGGCGAGACGTTCCGCTCGGCCAACGGCATCGCGCTCAACGAGCCGGCCAACCAGGCGATCCTCGGCTGCACGCTGGCCAGCGACGGCGAGCTGCACGCCCACCTGCGCCAGGTCGTGGCCCACCGGCTCACCCCGCGCGCGCTGCGCCCCATGAAGGACCTCGTCACCGACAAGGCCGAGGAGCTGGTCGCGGGCCTGGTCGAGAAGGGCTCCTTCGACGCGGTCGCCGACCTGGCCCGGGCGCTGCCGCTGTCGATCGTCCCGGACTTCATCGGCTGGCCGCAGGAGGGCCGCGAGCACCTGCTGCGCTGGGCCGGCGCCAACTTCGACTCCTTCGGCCCGCTCAACGACCGGGCCCAGCGGGCGCTGCCCCAGTGCGGGGAGATGGCCGCCTTCGGCGCGGAGATCGTGCGCACCCGCAACGTCTCGCCCGGCAGCCTGGGGCACGGCGTGCTGGAGGCCGTCGACGAGGGGACCATCTCCACCGAGCAGGCGATGATGCTCATGCTCGACTACCTCGCGCCCTCCCTCGACACCACGATCAGCGCCGTCGGCAGCGCCGTCTGGCTGTTCGCGCAGAACCCCGACCAGTGGGACCTCGTGCGCAACGACCCGAAGCTCATCCCCAACGCGGTGAACGAGGTCGTCCGCATCGAGTCGCCGATCCGCGCCTTCGGCCGGATCACCAGCACGGACACCCGGATCGGCGACGTCGACGTCCCCGAGGGCTCCCGGGTGCTGGTCATCTACGCCTCGGCCAACCGCGACGAGCGCAAGTTCGAGCGGCCCGACGAGTTCGACGTCACCCGCGCCAACGCCGTCCACCAGCTCGGCTTCGGCATGGGCGAGCACGGCTGCGCGGGCGCGGGCCTGGCCCGGATGGAGACCGAGTCGCTGCTGCGGGCGCTGGCCCCGCGGGTGGCCCGCTTCAACCTGCAGGGCACCGAGCGGGCGCTGAACAACCTCATCCGCGCCTTCGGCCGGGTCGACGTCACCGTCGACCCCGCCTGAGCGCGCTCCCCGGCGACCGGGGGCACCGCCGTCAGGAGGACGCCCGCAGCTCCTCGCCGATGCGCCGACCCACCGTCTCCAGCAGGACGGCGGCGTCGGTCATCGAACGCGCCGGGTCCGGCTCGAGGTCGGTGAGCGCGTGGACGGCGCCCAGCCCCGCGGCCCGCGCCTCGTCGGGGCTGATCAGGCTGCGGCCCACCACCGCGACCACCGGCGTCCCGGCCTCGCGGGCCAGCGCGGCCAGCCCGATCGGGCCCTTGCCGCGCAGGCTCTGCGCGTCCAGCGACCCCTCGCCGACGACGACCAGCGCGGCGCCGCGGACGCACTCGGCGAACCCGGTGAGCTCCATGAGCAGCCCGACGCCGGGGGTCAGCCGCGCCCCCAGCATGCTCGACAGCCCGAACGCGATGCCGCCCGCGGCGCCCGCGCCCGGACCGTCCCGCAGGTCGGCGCCGGTGGCGGCGGCGACCACGTCGGCCCAGCGGCCCAGGGCGGCGTCCAGCCGGGCCACCGCGGCGGGCGTCGCGCCCTTCTGCGGGCCGTAGACGGCCGCGGCGCCGGAGGGGCCGGTGAGCGGGTTGTCGACGTCGCAGGCCACCACGACCTCGGTGTCGGCCAGCCGCGGGTCCAGGCCGGAGAGGTCGAGGAGCGCCGCTCTCGCGAGCCCGGCGCCCCCGGGCGGGACGTCGTCCCCCTCCGCGGTGAGCACCCGGGCCCCGAGGCCGACCAGCGCGCCGGCGCCGCCGTCGGTGGTGGCGCTGCCGCCGACGCCGATGACGACCCGCCGGACGCCCGCGTCGAGGGCGTCGGCGACCATCCGGCCGGCGCCGAGGGTGGTGGCCGACAGCGCCGTCTGCTCGGTGGGGCCCGGCGGCGGCAGCAGCGCCAGCCCCGCGGCGGCGGACATCTCCACCACGGCGGTCTCCCCGCGGACGGCGTACCGCGCGGTCACCGGGTCGCCGAGCGGACCGGGGACGACGCAGGTGCGCGCGGCGAACCCGGCGGAGAGCACCATCTCGACGGTGCCCTCCCCGCCGTCGGCGATCGGCTGCTCGACGACCTCGGCGTCGGGCAGGGTCCGCCGCAGGCCACGGGTGAGCGCCGCGGCGACCTCGGGAGCGGTCAGCGAGCCCTTGAACTTGTCGGGGGCCAGGACGATCCGGACGGCCACGGGGCGCTCAGCCGGCGAGGTAGGGGATCGTCTGCGGCCCCTCGGGGAGGTAGCAGACCCGCGCGGACCGCCCGTGCCGCTCCACCGCGTCGGTGATCCCCGCGGCCAGGTCGGCCACCGGGACCAGGTGCGCGGCCCGGACCTCGTCGGCGGGCAGGCCCGAGCAGTACAGCCGCACGTCGGCCTTGGCGAGGATCCGGGCCAGCACCTGCACCTGCCACTGGTCGGGCACGCTGAAGCCGGGGGAGCCGATCAGCTCCAGCAGCCCGGCGGGGTCCGGCGCGGACCCCAGGACGTCGGCGAAGGAGCCGTGCGCGGGCAGCCCGTCGGCGCACTCGGCGGCCACCACCACGGTCCCGCCGGGACGGACCACCCGCTCGGCGGCGGCCATCCCCTTCACCGCCTGGTAGAGGTTCTGGTCGAGCGGGAAGCCGGAGTTGGTCGTCACGACGACGTCCATCGGCTCGGGGACCGCGCGCATCGCGGCGGCGCGGGCCAGCTCGCAGGCGTGCGCGTGCATGGTGGACAGCTCGCCGCAGACCACGTGGGTGATCCGCTTGGCGCGGTCGAGCAGCACGTCGAGGGCCAGGTCCGGCGGCGCGGCGGCCGCGCACGCCCGGATGTCGCGGTGCACCGGGTTGTCCTCGACCACGCCCCAGGTCGCCAGGGGGCTACCGATGCGGGCGGCGTCGTGCAGGACCATCACCGTGTCCAGGCCGGCCAGGCCCGGCGCGACCATCTTGGGGCCGCCGCTGAAGCCGGCGAAGAAGTGCGGCTCGACGAACCCGGTGGTGATCCGCAGGTCGGCCTCGAGCCACCGCGAGTTCAGCCAGAGCGGGACGCCGTCCCCGACGGTGCCCACGAAGGTGAGCGAGTCGCGGTCGCGCGCGTCGTGGTTGACGACCTCGCAGCGGGCGACGACCTCGTCGCCCAGCATGTCCCGGAGCTCCTCGGGGGTGTTGCCCCGGTGCGTGCCGGTGGCGACGAGGACGGTGACCTGGCAGCCCCGGGCCGCGCCGTCGATCTCCTCCAGCAGGGCGCGCAGCACGGGCTCGCGCGGCTGGGCGCGGGTGCCGTCGCAGACCGACACGGCGATGGACATGCCGTCGCGGACCAGGGCGGCCAGCGGGGGGGCGCCGCGGGGAGCGCGCAGGGCCGCCCGCAGCGCCGCGTCGGGGTCGGGCAGGGCGGGATCGTCCCGCGGCGTGATGACCAGGGCGCCCTCGGCGAGGGGCACCTCGACCGTGCCGCGCCCGTAGGCCAGGGACACCGTGCCGGCCGGCGAGGTGAGGGTCATCGCGTAACCGTCCGTCCTGGGGTCCGTATGCCGTCGGCCTGTACGTTCCCGGCCGCGGCCCCGAGTGTTCCGGCCTCAGTGTGCCCGGCGGGTCCCGTCTTCCGCCTCGGCAATGTGTCCCTTGACACAGGCCCGCGTTCCAGCCAACACTTGCCCCCGGATGGTTGTCCGGTAGACGGACACGTGCCCGCTCGGGCGGGCGACCACACCCTGGCACCGCTCTCTCCCGACCCGACCGAGCCCGACTCGGCAGAACAGGAGCCCCCATGACGACGACCGCACCCGACACGGCCGGCCGGGAGCCCGCCGACCTCGTGGCGGCGGCCCGCGCGCTGCAGTCGCTGGTCCGGGACAACGCCCCGGCCAACGAGGCCGCCGGGAAGCTGGTCGACGCCGTCGACGACGCCCTGCACGAGGCCGGCCTCTACGGGATGTGGACGCCGCGCGAGCTCGGTGGCGCCGAGTGCGACCCGATCTCCTCGCTGGAGATCGTCCAGACCCTCGCCGCGGCCGACCCGTCGACCGCGTGGGTGCACATGGCCGCCTCCCTGGCCACCGGCACCGGCGGCGCGTACCTCTCCGACGAGGCCGTCAAGGAGATGTTCTCCGGGGAGCGCCTGCCGGTCGTGGCCGGCCAGGGCACCCGGCCCGGCAAGGCCGTGACCGACGGCGACGGCTACCGGCTCAGTGGCGACTGGAGCTTCGCCTCGGGCATCAAGCACGCCCAGTGGATCCACACCCTCGGCATCATCGAGGAGACCGGCGAGCCGCGGATCTTCGTCCTCCCCAAGGAGCAGGCCGAGCTCATCGAGACCTGGGACGTCATGGGTCTCAAGGCGACCGGGAGCATCGACTACAAGACCCGCGACGTCTTCGTCCGGGACTCCTTCACCCACCTCGGCCCGGTCGAGGAGGGCCGGCGCGGCGGCTGGATCTTCAAGCTCGGCATCATGCACTTCGCGCTCATCGGCCACTCCGGCTGGGCGCTGGGTGTCGCCCGCCGCATGCTCGACGAGCTCGCCGAGTCCGTCCGCGCCAAGGCCGGCCGCGCCGGCTCCATGGCCGAGAACCCGCGGTTCCACTCCACCTACGGCGAGCTCGAGGCCCGCTACCACGCCGCCCGTGCCTTCGTGTACGAGGTGTGGCGGGAGGCCACCGAGACGCTGCAGAACGGCGGGGAGCTCGACGTCGACCAGCGCACCCGGCTGCGGCTGGCGCTCTACAACGCCACCTGGACGGCCGAGGCGATCAGCGTCGAGGTCTACAAGGCGGCCGGCACCGCGGCGCTGCGCACCGGGGCCCTGCAGCAGTACTTCCGGGACATGCACGCCGGCACGCAGCACGTGACGTCGGCGCCGCACGTCCTCGAGGGCTGCGGCAAGTACCTGGCCGGCCTGGCGCCCGAGCACACCTGGCTCTACATGAACCTCGTGCCCAAGGGCTGAGCGGTCCCGATCCACGGCGGCCGGTCCGGGAGTCCTCCCGGGCCGGCCGCCGTCGTCTGCGCGGGCACGGACGCGGACGCGGCGAGGGCGGGGCGGGACCTGGGTCCCGCCCCGCCCTCGTGTCTGCGGGGAGCGCCGGTCAGAAGACGCCGGTCAGCGTCCCGCCGTCGACGGGGTACACAGCGCCGGTCATGAACGAGGCCGCGTCGGAGGCCAGCAGCAGGGCGAGGCCCTGGACCTCCGACGGCGACCCCATGCGCCGGAGCAGCACGGTGTCGGCCCACGCCTGGTCAATGGCCGGGTCCTTGGGGCCGCGGCCGCCGATGTTGGTGTAGAAGGGGCCGGGGGCGATGCCGTTGACCCGGATGCCGTCCGGAGCGAGGTCGACCGCGGCCTGGCGCACCAGGTTGGCCAGGGCGCCCTTGGACGCGCTGTAGCCGTAGCCGACCATCGCGTCGGCCCGCAGCCCCGCCGTCGAGACGGTGACGACGATCGAGCCTCCGCCGGCCGGGCGCATGACCTTCGCCGCCGCGCGGATCGTGGCCAGCGTGCCGACCAGGTTCACCGCCAGCGCCCCGTCGAAGGTCTTCCAGTCCATGTCGTAGAGCCGGCCCTCGGGCGCCTGGACCGACGGCCCGCCGGCGATGCCGGCGTTGGCGAAGACCGCGTGCAGCCCGCCGCGCTCCGCGGCTGCCTCGGCGACGGCGGCCTCCACCGCCGCGGGCTCGGAGACGTCGCAGCGCCGGGTGGACACCGGGCCCCCGGCCTCGGCGAGGGCGGCCGCGCTGCGCTCGAGCTCCTCGCCGTCGACGTCGAGCAGGGTGACCGCGGCGCCGCACTGCAGCAGCCCCTCGGCGATGGCCAGGCCGAGCCCGCTGGCGGCGCCGGTCACCAGGGCGTGCCGGCCGTCCAGTCGCAGCCGGTCGGGCAGCGGGCGCGGGTCGGGGGTCGTGGCGCTCATGCGGGGACCTCTGCTCGGGGGTGGTCGGTCGGGGTGCGCAGGTCGACGAGGACCTTGACGGCCGAGCCGGTGCCGTCCTCGAGCAGCTGCAGCGCGTCGGCGGTCTCGGCCAGCGGCAGCACGTGGCTGACCAGCGCCCCGGCGTCGTCGGCGCAGCGCCGCACCAGGTCGGCCGCGGCGGCGAACTCCTCGTAGGTGCAGCAGCTGACGCCGAGCACGTCCAGCTCCTTGATCGGCAGCGGCCCGGGCCCGAACGGCGCCGTCGCCGCGGTCATGCCGACGACGACCACCCGGCCGCCGTGGCCGACGAGGTCGACCGCCGTCGCCAGGACGGCGGGCACCCCGGTGGTGTCGACGACGACGTGCGGCCCCTCGGGACCGGCCGTGGCCAGCACCAGCTCGCCGAGGTCGGTGGAGTCGGGGGCGGCGGTGGGGAAGCCGAGACCGGCCAGCAGCTCGCGGCGGGCGGGTGCGGGATCGACGGCGAGCACCCGTGCGCCGCGGTCGCGGGCGGCCAGGGCGCAGGCGGCGCCGATCGGCCCCGCCCCGAGGACGACGACGGACTCCTCGGCGAGGACCCGGCCGCGGGCGACGGCGTGCACGGCGATCGAGACCGGCTCGACCAGCGCGGTCAGCTCGGCCGGCAGGCCGGTCGTGACGACCAGGGAGGCGGTGTCGGCGAGCAGGTGCTCCTGCAGGGCGCCGTCCCGGTGGACGCCGATGAGCTGCAGCCGGCTGCACACGTTGACCCGGCCGTCCCGGCACGGGCGGCACTCGCCGCAGGGCAGCACCGGCCACACGGCCACGCGCTCCCCGACGGCCGGCCCGCCGGCGGGGTCGGCGGTGGCGACGACGGCGGAGAACTCGTGGCCCTGCACGCGGGGGAGCAGGCCGTCGTGGGAGGGGCCGAGGTCGGCCCGGTACAGGTGCAGGTCCGAGCCGCAGATGCCCACGGTCTCGACCCGCAGCAGTGTCTGGCCCGGCCCCGGAGGGCCCGGTTCCGGCCGGTCGGACAGCCGGATGGAGTTCGGGCCCTCCGTGACCGCGGCTCTCATCGGCCGGCGGCGTCCTCGCCGAGGAAGCCGAGGACCTCGGCGGCGACCTCGTCGGGCCGCTCGTGGTGCAGGCCGTGCCGGGTGCGCGGCAGGTCGCGCAGCTCGGCGCCGGGGATCAGCCGGGCGTAGGCCTCGCTGTGCTCGCGGGGGATGATGACGTCGATCTCCGCGGCGATCACCAGCGTCGGGCAGGTGATCTTCGGCAGCCGGGCCGGCAGCTCGGGGTCGTGCAGGTACGGATCGCGGGCGAACCGGGAGAAGGCGGCCATGTCCTTCTCGGTCTGCGCGATCTGCTCGGGGGTGGGCGGCGCGGAGAGGGCGGCCTCGACCAGCGCGTCGTCGTAGAAGAGGGCGCGCACGAGGTCCGGCGGCGCCATGTTGAACAGGTCGGCCGGGGGCGCCTCGGGCACGTCCAGGCCGGCCGGCGCCATGAGCACCAGGTGCTCGACCCGGTCGGGGATGGTGCTGGCCAGCTCGGCGGCCGTCCAGCCGCCGAAGGAGGCCCCGACGAGATCGAAGCGGTCGATGCCGAGCTCGTCGAGGAACCGGAGGTAGTGCTGGACGAGGTCGGCCATGGTGGCCACCTCGGGGAGCTCGTCGCTGCGGCCGAACCCGGGGTGGTCGGGGGCGATGAGGTCCACCGACTGCGCCATCCGCTCGTGGAAGGGCTCCCAGTTGCCCGCGCCACCCGCGGCGTGCAGGAACAGGACGGGGCGCCCGGAGCCCTGGCGGAACAGGCTGATCTCGCCGGACCCCATCCGGAGCCTGGTGGGGGTGGGTCCAGCCGCGGGAACGGTCACGCTCAACTCCTGCCGTGTGAGGGGAACGGACAGTCGTCCGTCTCGCCCGCGACCGTGACGCATGACACGTCCCGATGTCAACGGCCCGTCCGTCCCGCGGAGACCGGTTCCCCGGCGTGTGGCAGGTGTCGCGGGACGGCAACGGCCGTTCCCGCGCCACAACGGACAGGTGTACGCCTGACGGTTGACACCGACTGTGGTCGCTGTCACTGTTCCGCCACCACCACGACGCCCGGCCGCTCCGACGGCCCTCCGGCGCCCCGTGCGCGGCCGATCCCCCTCGAAGCTGTGCGACCCCCCGACGAAGAGGACGACACCATGGCTCATCGCGTGATCCGTTCGCCGCGCGCCCGGCGGCGGCTCGCCCTGCCGGCCGCTGCGGCGGCCCTGGCCCTGGCCACCGTGGGCTGCGCGCCCACGGCCACGGACAGCGGCGGCGGCTCCGACAGCGGCGCAGAGGCCGTCGTCTCGGAGGACGTCCTCGCCGACCTGCAGGCGCAGGTCGAGGAGGCCATGGCGCAGCCGCAGTTCGAGGCGCAGGGCGAGCCCTTCTCCGTCGCGCCCCTGGCGGGCAAGAAGATCCTCTCGATGCCGGTGAGCAGCCAGCTCGAGGGCTGCGACCGCATGGCCCGCACGGTCGTCGACATCGCCAAGAGCGTCGGCATGACCGACAGCACCTACTTCCAGAACGACGGCGGCCCGCAGGCGTGGGTCCAGGGCATGAACCTGGCCATCAACCAGGGCTACGACGGCGTCGCACTGGTGTGCGGCATCGACCCCGCCGCGCTCGCCCCGCAGATGGAGGCGGCCAAGGCCGCCGGGATCGCGGTGGTCGACATGCACCTGGCCGACGTCTCGGAGGAGCCGTCGGACCTGATCGCCGCGCAGACCAACGGCCAGTTCAACCGGGCCATGGAGCTCGGCGTGGCGCAGGCGCTGGTCGAGGCCGAGGGCCGCCCGATCGACGCGCTGGTCATCACGTCGAACGAGAACCCGCCGTCGATCGGCATGGAGCAGACGGTCAAGGACTCCTTCGCCGAGCTGTGCGGCGACGACTGCGGCGTCGAGTCGATCAACATCCCGATCCCCGACTACGCCACCGAGCTGACCGGCGCGGTCTCCTCGGCGCTGGTGGCCAACCCCGACATCCGGGCGGTCTTCACCGTCTTCGACGCCCAGACGCCGTTCGTGCTGCCGGCCATCCAGTCGTCCAACGTGCCGGCCAAGACCTACGCCTTCGGCGCGGACCGCACCTTCATCCAGCTGATGACCGACGAGGCCAACCCGATGGGCACCGACATGGGGCCGAGCTTCGACTGGATGTCCTACACCGGTGCCGACCAGCTCTTCCGAGTCCTCGCCGGCCAGCAGCCGATCCCGGCGGACGAGGCCTTCTCGCCGTACCGGCTGTGGACGCCGGAGAACGCCCAGGAGATCAACGACCCGGGTGAGGGCTTCGGCGACTCGTTCGTCGCGGGCTACCGCGGCCTGTGGCAGGACGCGCCCGCCGCCTGAGCCCCGTGCCGGGAGGTCCCGGGCCCGCCGTGGCCCGGGACCTCCCCGCCCCGCCGCCGTCCGCCACCCAGGGGAGCCCCGGATGACCACCGCCCTCGAGCTGCACCACGTCTCCAAGACCTTCGGCGCCACCCGGGCGCTGCAGGACGTCAGCATCACCATCGAGCGGGGCGAGGTGCTCGCGCTGCTCGGCGAGAACGGCTGCGGCAAGTCGACGCTGGTCAAGGTCATGGCCGGCGTGTACGACCCCGAGCCCGGCGCCCGGATGCTGGTCGACGGCCGGGAGGTCCCGCTGCCGCTGGTGGCCGGCGCCTCCCGCGACCTGGGGCTGAGCTTCGTGCACCAGGACCTGGGCCTCGCCCGGCCGCTGACCGTGCTGGAGAACCTGCTCGGCGGGGTGGCCGAGCGCAGCGGCTCCCGGCTCCGCATCAGGTGGCGGGCCGAGGCGCGCAAGGCCCGGGCCATGCTGCGCAGCTACGGCGTGGACGTCGACCCGCTCGCCGTCGTCAACGACCTCCCGCCGGTCCAGCAGGCCCTGGTCGCCATCGCCCGCGCGGCCGAGGAGCTCAAGCAGTACCGCGAGCGCACCGGCGCCACGTCCTCGGTGCTGGTGCTGGACGAGCCGACGGTCTTCCTGCCGGAGGAGGAGGTGCAGTTCCTCTTCGACCTGGTCCGGACCATCGTCGCCTCCGGCGCCAGCGTCGTGTTCATCTCCCACGACCTGCCCGCCGTCCGGGAGATCTCCGACCGGGCCACCGTGCTGCGCGACGGCAAGCTGGCCGCCGTCGTCCGGATGAGCGAGGTGACCGACGACGAGGTCGTCGAGCTCATCGTCGGCCCGGCGATCGCGAAGCTCGACGCCTTCGGGCACGGCCACGTCCACGGCACCCACGAGGCGCCGGCCGAGCCGCCGCGGACCTTCGACCGCTCGCCCGGCGTGGGGCTGCACGTCGAGGGGCTGCGCGGCGGCCAGACCCGCGGGCTGGACCTGCACGTCGCGCCCGGCGAGGTCGTCGGCCTGGCCGGCCTGCTCGGCTCGGGCGCCGAGGACGTGCCCTACCTGCTGTTCGGCGCCAGGCAGGCGACCGGCGGCGAGCTCACCCTCGGCGGCCGGACGGTCCCCGTCGCCAAGCAGCACCCGGGGCAGGCCGTCGGCATGGGCCTCGCGCTGATCCCGGCCGACCGCCGCCGCGACGCGATCGCCCCGGCGGTGTCGGTCGCGGAGAACATGATGCTGCTGGTGGTCCGCCGCTTCCGGAAGGGCGGCCGACTGCGCAACGGGCAGCTGCGGGACACCGCCGACCAGCGGGCCGAGGCGCTCGACGTCCGGCCGCGCCGCACCGACCTGCCGGTGGGCACGCTCAGCGGCGGCAACGCCCAGAAGGTCGTCGTCGGCAAGTGGCTGGAGATCGGCCCGCAGGTGCTGCTGTTGCACGAGCCCACCCAGGGCGTCGACATCGCCGCCCGCGCGGAGATCTACCGGGTCATCCAGCGCGCCACCGAGACCGGCATGGCCGTCGTCTGGGTCTCCAGCGACTTCGACGAGCTGGCCGCCGTCTGCGACCGGGTGGTCGTGGTCAGCGGCGGGGTCGCCGCCCGCGAGATCCCGCTCGCGGACATCTCCCCGGAGGCGATCACCTCGGCCGTCTACGGGGCCAGCACCAGCGAGTCCTCCATCCTCCCGACCGTTGAACAGGTGACACGATGAGCACGACCGACGCCGTCGAGACCAAGGACAGCCAGCCGGCGCCGAGCGTCGCCCAGGGCAGCGGGTCGGTCCGCGGCCGCTGGGGCGAGAAGGCGGCGCTGCCGGTCGCGTGGGTGGTGCTCTTCGCCGTCTTCGCGATCCTGGCGCCGGACACGTTCCTCTCGATGGGGAACATCGCCAACATCCTCGGGTCGACGTCGATCCTGTTCATGCTGGCGTTGGCCGCGCTGCTGCCGACCCGCTCCGGCGACCTCGACCTCTCGCTGGGCAGCATCGGCGGCCTGTCGGCGATCCTCGTCGCGGTCCTCAACGTCCAGCACGGCGTGTCCCTGCCGCTGGCCTGCCTGATCGCCGTCGCCAGCGGCGCGCTCTGCGGGGCGTTCAACGGCCTGTTCGTCGTCAAGTTCAAGACCGAGCCGTTCATCATGACGCTCGGCACCGGAACGCTCTTCGGCGGACTGGTGTTCTGGATCGCGAACTCCACGACCATCGTCGGCGTCGACCGCGACCTGTCGATGTGGACCTACCTGCGCCAGATCGGCCAGGTGCCGGTGCAGTTCTACTACTGCCTGCTGGTCATGCTGGTCACCTGGTACGTCATGAACCACACCCCGCTGGGCGTGCGGAACCTGTTCGTGGGCCAGTCCCGCGAGGTCGCCGTCCTCAGCGGCATCAACGCCGACCGCATCCGCTTCGGCGCCTTCACCCTCGCCGGGGTCATCGCCGCGCTGGCCGGGATCCTCTACGTCGGCACCACCGGCTCGGCCGGCCCCACCTCCGTGGAGACCTTCCTGCTGCCCGCCTACGCCGCGGTCTTCCTCGGCGCCACCACGATCCAGCCGGGCCGGTTCAACGCCCTGGGCACCGGCGTCGCCGTGCTGTTCCTGGCGACCGGCACCGCGGGCCTGCAGCTGCTCGGCGCCCAGGACTTCGCCCAGCAGCTGTTCTACGGCGGCGCGCTGGTCGCGGCGGTCGCCATCTCCCGCTACCTGCGCCGCAACTGACCACCGAGCGGGGCCGCCGGCCGGCGGCCCCGCTCCGAGCTGACACCGGAGGGGGACGTGCTCGAACTGGGCTTCGGCCAGCCGCGCGACGGCATCATCCAGATGGCCTACGTCGTGCCCGACATCCACGAGGCCATCGCGCAGTGGACGACGGAGCTCGGCGTGGGGCCGTGGTTCCTGCTCGACTCGTTCACCGGCGTGGACGCCGTCTACCGCGGCGAGCCCAGCCGCGCCGACGTCGCGATCGCGATGGCCTTCGCCGGCCACGTGCAGATCGAGCTGATCGCGCCCAAGGACGACCACCCCTCGGTGTACCGGGAGACGATCGAGCAGCGCGGCCACGGCTTCCACCACTTCGGCGTGGTCACCGACGACGTCGCCGCCGGCATCGCCGACCTGGAGGCCAAGGGCTACACCCTGGCCTTCCGCGCCGGGGTCCCCACCGGCGGGGAGGTGGCCTACCTCGACGGCGGGCCGACCCGGCCGGGCATGGTCGAGCTGATCGAGTACGGCCCCGGGATGGACGCCGCCTTCACCGCCTTCTGGCAGGCGTCGCGGGACTGGGACGGCAGCGAGCCGGTCCGCCCCTTCGCCGCCCCCGCCGACGACGACACCGGGAGGACCCCCTGATGACCCACCCCACCACCCCGCAGGTCGAGACGGTGCACGCGCCGGCCGAGCCGCCGGTCGACCCCGAGCTGCAGGCCCGCTTCCGGGAGGTGATGGCCGGCGTCCCCACCCCGGTGTCGGTCATCACCAGCACCGCCGGAGGGCTGCCGCACGGCACGACCGTGAGCGCGTTCGCGTCCCTGTCGATGGACCCGCCGATGGTCCTGGTCTCCCTCGACCGCGGGTCGGACCTGCTGGCCGTCGTCCGGGAGTCCGGCCGCTTCGGGGTGAACGTCCTCGGCGCGCACCAGTCGCACCTCGCGCTGGCGTTCGCGAAGAAGGGCGGCACCGGGAAGTTCAACGGCGTCCGGTGGGAGTTCGCCGACGACCTGCCGCGGCTGCCCGGGGCGCCCGGGTGGCTGGCCTGCGACGTCGCCACCCTGGTGGACGGCGGGGACCACGTCGTGGCCCTGGGCACGGTCGTGGCCGCCGAGACCACCGAGGGCCGGCCGCTGACCTACCACGGCCGGGTGTTCGGCACCCACGCGGCGCTGGAGACCGAGTGAGCGCCCGGCGGCCGGCCGCGGAGGCGGTGCAGCGCGCGGTCGCCGCACTGGCCGCCGGCGGCATGGTCGTGGTCACCGACGACGCCGACCGGGAGGACGAGGGCGACCTCGTCGTCGCCGCGGAGCTGGTGACGGCGGAGCAGGTGGCGTTCCTGGTCCGGCACACCACCGGCATCGTCTGCGCGCCCATGACGGCGGAGCGGGCCGACGCGCTGCAGCTCCCGCAGATGGTCGTGGACAACACCGACGCGCACGGCACCGCCTTCACCGTCACCGTGGACGCCGTCGGCACCGGCACCGGGGTGTCCGCGGCCGACCGCGCCGCCACGCTGCGGGCGCTGGCCGACCCCGCCACCACCCCCGGCGGGCTGCGCCGGCCGGGGCACGTCTTCCCGCTGCGGGCGCGGGACGGCGGCGTCCTGGTCCGGGCCGGGCACACCGAGGCCGCCGTCGACCTGACCACGATGGCCGGCCTCTCCGGCGTCGGGGTCATCGGCGAGATCGTCGACGAGGACGGCTCGATGCGCCGGGGCGCCTCGCTGGCCCGGTTCGCCGCCGAGCACGGGCTGCCGGTGCTGGCGATCGCGGACCTGGTCCGCTACCGGCGGGCGACCGAGCAGCTGGTGGAGCTGGTCGCGAGCGCGCAGATGCCCACCGAGTTCGGCGACTTCCGGGCGCTGGCCTACCGCAGCACCCTGGACGGCACCGAGCACCTGGCCCTGGTCATGGGCGACGTCGCCGCCGCCGGGCGCAGCGAGGCCGGCGCGCTGGTGCGGGTCCACTCGGAGTGCCTGACCGGCGACATCCTCGGATCCCTGCGCTGCGACTGCGGTGCGCAGCTGGAGCAGGCGCTGCGGGCGATCGCCGAGGAGGGCTGCGGCGCGGTCGTCTACCTGCGCGGGCACGAGGGGCGGGGCATCGGGCTGGGGCACAAGATCCGCGCCTACGCCCTCCAGGAGCAGGGCCTGGACACCGTCGACGCCAACACCGCCCAGGGCCTGCCGGCGGACTCGCGCAGCTACGGCGTCGGCGCGCAGGTGCTCGGCGACCTGGGGGTCAACCGGCTGCGGCTGATCACCAACAACCCGGCCAAGTACGGCGGCCTCGACGGGTACGGGCTGACGGTCGTCGGCCGGGTCGCGCTGCCGACGGTGGTCACCCCGCACAACGTCCGGTACCTGCGCACCAAGCGCGACCGGATGGGGCACACCCTCGGCCCGGCGGCCACCGGCCTGGGCTGACCGGTGCCCTCAGGCGGTCGCCGGGCCCTCCTCGGAGCGGGCGACCTCCACGTGGGGGCGGCTCTGCCACAGCGCCCACTCGGCGCTCACGTCGCCGGCGGTGCGCAGCAGCAGGGGCAGGTGCTCCTGCACGAGTCGCTCGGTGGAGGTCTCGGCGGCGTGGACGGTGACGTTCATGGCCGCCCGCACGGCGCCGGTGCGGTCCCGGACCGGGACGGCGACCGAGCGGATGCCGGGGGCGAGCTCCTCGTCGGCCAGCGCCCAGCCGCGGGCCCGGACCCGCACCAGCTCGTCGCGGAGCTGCTCGGGGGAGGGGCCGGCCGCCGCGGGGAGCCCGGCGCGGCTGGGCTCGGCGAGCACGGCGTCGAGCTCGTCGGGGGAGAGGGCGGCGAGCAGCACCTTGCCCTGCGAGGTGCGGACGGCGGGGAAGCGGGTGCCGATCTCGACCCGCAGCGTGATGATCTTGGGCACTGACACGCGGGCCACGTAGACGATGTCGGACCCGTCGAGCTGCGCCATGGACGACGACTCCCCGGTCCTGCTGACCAGCGCCTGGAGGTGCGGACGGGCGATGTCCCACAGACCCAGCGAGCTGACGTAGGCCATGCCCAGGCTCAGCACGCGGGTCGTCAGCTGGAACGCGCCGCCGGACGTGCGGACGAAGCCCATCTCCTCGAGGGTCAGCAGCAACCGGCGCGCGGTCGGGCGGGCCAGCCCCGTGGCGGTGGCCACCTCGGTCAACGTCATGGTGGGGCGGTCGGCGCTGAACGCGGCGATGACGTCGAGCCCGCGTGCGAGGGCCTCCACGAAGTCCGGCCCGGTACCGCGCCCGGCCATCGGCTCCCCCTCCGCGTCGTCGCTGGACGCAGGCGACGATATCGGCGGCCGGGGCGGCGCGCCCTCGTCCGCGGCGCCGGGAGCACCCCGACGGGGGAGACCCTCCCGGGCCCGGCGGGCCGTGAACGTCACCCGCCCCTGCGGCGGCCGGGGCACTACCGTTCTCAGCACACACCGTCGACTGCAGACGGACCAGTGGGGGTCGACGGGGACGACGGGATGGTGGGCCAGGTGGTGACGGCACAACGCGATCTCGTGGTGATCGGCGCTTCCGCGGGCGGGGTCGAGGCGCTGCGTGAGCTGCTGGCCAGCCTGCCGGCCGACCTGCCGGCGGCGGTCCTCGTGGTCCTCCACATGCCGTCGAGCGGGCGCAGCTCGCTGCCGCGCATCCTCGCGCGGATCTCGGCACTCCCCGTCCGCGTGGCCGCGGACGGTGCCCCGCTGGAGGCCGGGACGGTCACCGTCTGCCTGCCCGACCAGCACCTGATGGTCATGGACTCCGCGGTCTCGCTGACCCGGGGCCCCCGCGAGAACGGCCACCGGCCGGCCATCGACGTCCTGTTCCGCTCGGCGGCGCGGGCGGCCGGTCCCCGGGTCGTGGCGGTCGTGCTCTCCGGCGCCCTCGACGACGGCACCGCGGGCATGGTCGCCGTCCGGAGCCGGGGTGGGGTGGGGGTGGTGCAGGACCCCGAGGACGCGATGTACGCCAGCATGCCGCTGCACGCGCTGGAGGTAGGCGGCGCGGAGCACGCCGTGCCCGTCGCCGAGATGGGGGCGCTGCTCGTCCGGCTGCTCGCGGAGAAGGTCGAGGTGGAGGACGTCCCGCCGCCGACCGACCTGATGGAGACGGAGACCGCCATGGCCGAGCTGGACGGCGACACGTTCGACGACGAGGACCGGCCGGGGGTGCCCTCCGGGTTCGGCTGCCCGACCTGCCACGGAGCGCTGTTCACCATCAACGAGGGGGCGATGGAGCGCTACCGCTGCCGCGTCGGGCACGCGTGGTCCCCGGAGGCGCTGGCCGAGGAGCAGTCGCAGGCGCTCGAGGGTGCCCTGTGGATGGCGCTGCGCGGGCTCGAGGAGCGGGCCGCGCTCAGCCTGCAGATGGGCCGGCGCGCCCAGGAGCGGGGCCACCAGCACAGCGCGCTGCGCTTCCAGCAGCGGCACGACGAGGCACAGGACGCGGCCGCCCTGCTGCGCCGGCTCCTGCACCGCGGAGAGCTGAGCGGGAGCAGCCTGCCCGATGAGATGAACGAGGCCTGAGACGATGGACCACCGCAGTGACACCCGCCGGGCGGACCACCCGGGGGCCGAGGAGGTCGACGCCCCCTCCCTCGACGGCCCGGACCCCGGGCTCGACGCGGTCGACGACGCGGAGGACGACGCGGTCGACGAGAACGAGGCTGAGGAGAGCGAGGCCGTCGAGGCCGGGGCGGCGGACGCCGCCGCGGGACCGGACCCGGACTTCGAGGCGCTCCTGGTGTTCCTGCGCGAGCGCCGGGGCTTCGACTTCACCGGGTACAAGCGCCCGAGCCTCATGCGGCGGGTCCGGCGGCGCATGGCCGAGGTGGGCGTCGACTCGTTCGGTGACTACCTGGACCACCTGGAGGTCCACCCCGACGAGTTCACCCCGCTGTTCAACACCATCCTGATCAACGTCACCAGCTTCTTCCGCGACCGTGCGGCCTGGGACCACCTGCGCCAGGACCTGCTGCCGGACCTGCTGGCCACGAGCGGTCCGGCGATCCGGGTCTGGAGCGCGGGGTGCGCCTCCGGACAGGAGGCCTACAGCCTGGCGATCCTGCTGGCCGACGTCCTCGGAGCCGACGAGTTCCGCAAGCGGGTGAAGGTCTACGCGACCGACGTCGACGAGGACGCGCTCACCTCCGCGCGGCAGGGCCTGTTCACCGAGCGGGAGATGGCCGGCCTGACCCCCGAGCAGGCCCGGGAGTACTTCACCGTCGAGGGCGGCCGGTACGCGTTCCGCAAGGACCTGCGGCGCTCGGTGATCTTCGGCCGCAACGACCTGGTGCAGGACGCGCCGATCTCGCACATCGACCTGCTGCTGTGCCGCAACACGCTCATGTACTTCACGGCCGAGACGCAGGCGCGGATCCTGGGCCGGCTGCACTACGCGCTCAACCCCAGCGGCGTGCTGTTCCTCGGCAAGGCGGAGATGCTGCTGTCGCACAACGAGCTGTTCTCGCCGGTGGACCTCACCCGCCGGTTCTTCCGGAAGCGCGACGGCGTCGCCACGCCGGAGCGGCGGACGGCGGTCGTCCCGGTGCGCGCCGTGGCCGACCCCGCCAGCGAGCACCTCTCCCGGCTCCGGCGCGAGGCCCTGCTCTCCGGGCCGGCCGCCCAGCTGGCCATCGACCCCGACGGCCGGCTGGCCGTGGTCAACCACCAGGCCGAGCGGGTGTTCGACGTGGACCAACGGGACATCGGCCGGCCCTTCCAGGACCTGGAGATCTCCTACCGGCCGGTGGAGCTGCGCTCGTCGATCGCCGAGGCGGTAAAGACCCGCCGTCCGCTGTGGCTGCGGGGGGTGGAGCGGAGGCGGCCCGGGCAGGAGCCGACGCTGTTCGACGTCCAGATCGTCCCGATGTACCGCGAGGACGGCGAGCTGCTGGGGACGACGGTCGTCTTCGACGACGTCACGCGCTTCCAGCGACTGCAGCGCGAGCTGGAGTTCACCAACCGGCAGCTGGAGACCGCCTACGAGGAGCTCCAGTCGGCCAACGAGGAGCTGGAGACCACCAACGAGGAGCTCCAGTCGACGGTCGAGGAGCTGGAGACCACCAACGAGGAGCTCCAGTCGACCAACGAGGAACTGGAGACGATGAACGAGGAGCTCCAGTCGATGAACGACGAGCTCCACTCCACCAACGAGGAGCTGCGCGAGACCACCGACGAGGTCGGTGCGGTCAACCGGTTCATGAACGGCGTGCTCAGCAGCTTCCGCGCCGGGGTGGCCGTCGTCGACACCGACCTGCGGGTGCTGGTGTGGAACGCGGCGGCCGAGGACCTGTGGGGTCTGCGGCAGGACGAGGTCCAGGGGCGGCACCTGCTCAACCTGGACACGGGTCTGCCGATGGGCCCGCTGCACCCGCTGCTGCGCCGGCAGGTCTCCGACCACGGCGACGGGCACGACACGGTGGAGGTGGACGCGGTCAACCGGCGGGGCCGGCCGGTGCGCGTCCGGCTGACCGTCACAGCGTTCACCGAGGCGCCGGACGAGCGCCGCGGGGCCGTCGTCCTGATGGACCCGATCGACGCCTGAGGAGGGGCCGTCACCGCTCCGCGGCGGCGATCACCTCCGAGGCGTGGCCCTCGACCACCAGCTGAGCCAGGTCGCGGAGCTTGACGTTGAGCCGGTTGCTCAGCGCGACCAGCCGGGCGAACGCCTCGTCGGCCCCGATCCCGAGGCGGGCCATGAGGACCCCCTTGGCCTGGTCGATGACCGCGCGAGACGTCAGCGCCTTCTCCAGGTTGGCGGCCAGCTCCCGCAGCGACTCCCGCTCGGCCACGCTCTGCAGGACGCCGCCCACGGCCGCGGCCACCGCTTCGGCGATGCGGAAGCTGTCGGGGCCGAAGGCGTCGACCGTCGAGGCGTAGACGTTGACGACACCGACCGGCTGTTCCCCCTCGCGCAGGGGGAGCGCCAGGACGGCGCGGACGTCCCCCGCCGCCATGCGGCCCAGGGTCGGCCAGCGCTCGTCGACGGTGACGTCCGGCGACAGCACGGCCGTCCCGGTGACGTGGGCGTCCCAGCACGGTCCCTCGCCGGCCTGCATCTGCAGCCCGTCGAAGGACTGCGCGTCGATCGAGTCGCTGCCCAGGACCTGTGGCTCCAGGGGCGAGCCGAGGGTGATGCTGACCGAGGCAGCGGCGGGCACGGCGCTGCGCACGAGGACCGCCATCCGGGTGAGCAGCCGCTGGCGGTCGTCCTCGCCGATCGGCAGGGTCGAGAGCTCCGCCAGCGCCGCGGCGAGCCCCAGGGACTCGGAGGGGGAGAGGTCCGCCCGCGCGGCCGGCCGGTCCACACCGGTCGGGGCCTCCTCGGCCGGCACGACGGGGAGCAGCACCCACTGCAGCCGGGTACCAGGGCCCCGACCGTCGGGGACGTCGACGAAGCCGAACAGGTCGACGGGGGTCTCGCCGCGCCGGCGGCCGTGGACGGTGGCGTGCAGCCGTCGTTCGGTGGCCCGGCCCGTCGAGAGGTCGCCCACGGCCGACCGGAACCCGGGGACGTCGCCGGGGGAGAGGTAGACGCTCAGCGGCTTGCCCCTCAGGCGGACCAGCGGCACCTCGACGAGGGTGGCCAGCGCGGTGTTGGCGTCCAGGAGCCGGCCGGCCCCGTCGGTGCTGCCCAGGGCCACGGGGGCCAGCCCCGACAGGTGGCTCCTCCACCGGCGCTCGGACTCGTAGCGGCGGAGGAGGTGCTCGATCTGCTCCTGCTGGACACGGACCTCCTCCTCGGCGACCCGCAGCTCCTCGTGGGCGACCTCGAGGTCGGCGAGGGTCTGCAGCGCCTCCGCCGCGGGCAGCGCAGGGTGTGACCGCGCGGCGGGATCGGAGTGGGTTCCCATGTCGTTCTCCTCGGTCAGCTGGTGCCGGCGCCGTCCGGCCCGGCACCGGCGGGCTCAGGTGCCGGGCCGTCCGGGCCCCCGGCGGCGGAGCGGAGGGCCTCGACCTGCGCGGCGGCGCGGTCGGCGGCCGCCTCGCGCCGGTGCTCCGCCACCCGGCGCAGGTGCTCGTCCCTGTCCCCGATCCCGCGCCGGGCGGCCTTCTCGTGCGCGTCGGCCGCGGCGTCGTGGCTCCGCGCGGCCCGCTCGTGGCCGGACACGGCCCGGTCGTGGGCCTCGTGCGCGCGCTCCGCGGCCTGCTCGGCGCGCTGCTGCGCCGACGCGACGTCCTCCGGCGAAGACGCGCGCTCGGACCCGATGCGGGCCAGCCGCTGGCCGACCTCCCGGGCACGGAGTCCCGCCTCCGCGGCCCGCGACGCCGCCTGGCGGCCGGGGGTGTCCTCTGCCATCGCTCGATTGTCCTCCCGCCACCCCTCGTCGCACAGGTCCGGCGCGGTCACGGGACCGGGTCGCCGCGCAGTACCGGCAGGACCGCGGCGGTGAACAGGTCGACCAGGGCGGCCCGCTCGGCGCCCCGGCTGACGGGGGAGAAGACCAGCGTCTCGGCGCCCGCGTCGGCGTACTCCCGGACGCGGGCGGCCACCCGGTCCGGGTCGCCGTGCAGCAGGTAGCGGTCGGCGAGCGGGTCGAAGTCCTGCTGGTAGACGGCGCTGACGGTGTCGACCACCTGCTGCCGGGAGCGGGCCTGGTCCTCACCCACCCCGCCCCAGCAGAAGACCGCCCCGCGGACCGCCGCCGGGTCCCGGCCCGCGGCCTCGGCGGCCTCGCGCACCTCGGCGAGGCTGCGGGCGAGCTGCTCGGGCGTGTACATGTACGGCATCCACACGTCGCCGAACCGGCCTGCCCGCCGGATCGCCGCGGGCCGCCGCCCGCCGAGCCAGATCGGGGGCCCGCCGGGCTGCACCGGGCCGGGGTCGAGGGTCAGCCCGGGCACGCGGGTGAACCGGCCGGCGAAGTCGACCGGGCCGCCGGCCCACATCGCCCGGAACAGCTCCAGCGCCTCGTCCGCCCGCGCGCCGCGCTGCGCGACGTCCACCCCGGCCGCGGTGAACTCCGGCGGGTACTCGCCGCCCACGCCGACGCCCAGGTCGAACCGGCCGCCGCTGACCCGGTCCAGGGTGGTGGCCAGCTTGGCCGCCAGCGCCGCCGGGTAGAGCGGCACGACGGTCAGTGCGCTGAGCAGCCGGATGCGGCTGGTGGCGCCGGCCGCGGCGGCCAGGGCGACGAAGCCGTTCGGGTGCGTGCTGTGGAAGAACAGGTGCTCCCCGCTGGCCACGCCGTCGTACCCGGCGTCCTCGGCGGCCCGGGCCTCGGTGGCGACGGCGGTCTGGTCACTGCTCAGGGACAGGACGACGCGCACGGCTCAGGCCTGGCCGCTGGAGGTGACGTCGTCCGAGCGGGCGGCCCCGCTGAGCACGCCGAGGGCGAGCTCGCGGATGCGGAAGCGCTGCAGCTTGCCCGTCGCCGTCGTCGGCAGCTCGTCGAAGACCAGCACGTGCCGCGGGCGCTTGAACGCCGCCAGCCCCTCCCGGCAGAAGGCGACCAGGTCGTCGGCGGTCGTCGCCGTGCCGGGGAGCAGCACGACGCAGGCGACCGGCTTGTCCAGCCCGTCGGCGTCCGGGATGGACACGACCACGGCCTGGTTGACGTCGGGGTGCTGGCGCAGCCGTTCCTCGACCTCGGTGGGGGAGACCCAGATCCCGCCGGCCTTGATGATGTCGTCGGTGCGGCCGAGCGAGGAGTAGTAGCCGTCGGCGCTGCGCACGTAGGTGTCCCCGGTGCGCACCCACGGGCCCTGGAACACGCGCCGGGTCACCTCGGTGCGTTGCCAGTAGCCGGTGGCCGCCGAGCTGCCCCGGACGTAGAGGTGGCCCGGGGTGCCGTCGGCGACCGGGACGCCGTCGTCGTCGACGATCTTCGCCTCGTAGCCGGCGACGATCTCACCGGTCGCGCCGGCGCGGGTCCGGCCGGGCCGGCCGCTGATGAAGATGTGCAGCATCTCCGTCGAGCCGATGCCGTCGAGCATCTCCACGCCGAACGTGCCGGTGAACCGCTCGAACAGCGCGGCCGGGAACGCCTCCCCGGCCGAGACACAGGCCCGGACCGACGCGAAGGCGTCGGCGGGCAGGCCCGCGGCCAGCAGCGCGGCGTAGTAGGTCGGCCCGCCGAAGAACAACGTCGGCCGGTGCTCCCGCAGCACCCGCAGCGTGCTGGCCGGGTTGGGCCGCCCGCGGTCCAGGACGGTGCTCGCCCCCACCGCGAACGGGAAGGTCAGGCTGTTGCCCAGGCCGTAGGCGAAGAAGATCTTGGCCGCCGAGAAGGTGACGTCGTCCGGGCCGATGGCCAGCACGTCGCGGGCGTAGGTCTCGGCGGTGTCCCGGAGCGAGCCGTGCCGGTGCATCGCGCCCTTCGGCGTGCCGGTGGTGCCAGAGGTGTACAGCCAGAACGCGGGGGAGTCGGCGACCGTGGGATAGGGCTCGACGGCCTGCTCCCGGGCCTGCGCGCCCGCGGCGAGGAACTCCGCCCAGGTGCGCACCCGGGCGCCGGCCACCTCCGGGAGCGGGTCCCCGGTCAGGACGACGACGTCGGCGAGGTCGCGCGCGCCACCCACGGCCGGGGCCAGCCCGGCGAACTCCGCGCTGAGCGCGACCAGCCGGGCTCGGCTGTCCCGGACGAGGACGGCGATGTCCTTGGCGGTGAGCATGGTGCTCACCGGCACCGGGACCGCGCCGATCCGCAGCCCGGCGAGGAACGCGGTGACCAGCTCGGGGGTGTCGGCCATGCACAGCAGCAGCCGCTCCTCGGGGCGGACGCCGGCGGCGATCAGCGCCGCGGCGAACGCGGTGACCGCCTCGTCGAGCTCGCCGTAGGTGACCGTGCGGACGCTGCCGTCGAGGTCGATTGCGGTGATCGCCCGCTTGTGCGGGGTGGCCCGCGCGTGCCGGGTGACCAGCCACTCGGCGGCGTTGAACGGCTCGGGCCCGGCCGGGGCGAGGTCGGGCAGCGGCGGGGTGTCGAGGACGGCCACGGGATCGGCCCTCTCTGCTCGGGCGGCCCTCCTGCAGGGGCCCGCCGCGAGCGTGCGAGCGGTGGGGGGCAGGAGGGTCCTTCTAGAACCGCACGTAGTCGTACTCGACCGGCAGCTGGTTGATGCCCACCGACGGCGGCGCGATCCAGCTCGCGAACTCCCCGGCCTCGTGGCAGGGCACCATCAGCTCGGCGACCCGCGCGCGGTCCTCCGCCGTCGGCAGCCACTCGTCGGCCTGCGCGGTCCAGGTGGCCTCGTCCACGATCTCGCCGGACGGGGTGACCCAGTGGCCGGCGAAGGCGCCCACCTTGCGGGAGAAGCCCTGGTGCGGCAGGTACAGCGTGGGCTCCAGGCCCGCCTTCTCCAGCTCGCCGTTCCATCGCTTGACGCCCGCGCGGCAGTCGTCGGCGTACTCGTTGCGCAGGTCGAGGTTGAGCGCGGTGAGCATCGGGACGGTCCGCGTCGTCATGACGCCGTCCTCGATGATCGGGACGTCCATCGTGAGGTCGGTCAGCACGTGGTCGTCCTTGCGGCGGGACTCCATCCACCGGCCCTTGAGCCCGGCGGTGAAGTAGGACGCCGCGTTGGAGGAGACCTCCGAGCCGAACAGGTCCAGCGACAGCGAGTAGTGCAGGTTGAGGTACTTCTGGATGACCGACAGCGGGATGCCGCCGTGCTCCCACACGTCGTCGGTGCCGTGCTCACGCATCAGCTCGGCGGTCTGCTGGACGGTGCGCTGCACGCCCGTCGTCCCGACGAACATGTGGTGCGCCTCCTCCTTCAGCATGAAGGTGCAGGTGCGCGCCAGCGGGTCGAAGCCGCTCTCCTTGAGCGTGCCGAGCTGGTACTTCCCGTCCCGGTCGGTGAAGTAGGTGAACATGAAGAACGACAGCCAGTCGGTGGTCTCCTCGTTGAACGTGCTGAGGATCCGCGGCGAGTCGTAGTCACCGGAGTTGCGCTGCAGCAGCTGCTCGGCCTCCTCGCGGCCGTCCCGGCCGAAGTAGGCGTGCAGCAGGTAGACCATCGCCCAGAGGTGGCGGCCCTCCTCGACGTTGACCTGGAACAGGTTGCGCATGTCGTACAGCGACGGCGCGGTCATGCCCAGGTGGCGCTGCTGCTCGACCGACGCCGGCTCGGTGTCGCCCTGGATCACGATGAGCCGGCGCAGGTCCGCCCGGTACTCGCCGGGGACCTCCTGCCAGGCCGGCTCGCCCTTGTGCCGGCCGAAGCCGATCGTCCGGTCGGGGTCGCGCTCGGCGAGGAAGATGCCCCAGCGGTACTGCTCCATGGGCACCCGGTCGAAGTGCGCCCAGCCGTCCCGGCCGACCGCGATCGCCGTCCGCAGGTAGACGTCGTGCGTGGGGATGGAGGGCCCGAGGGTCTTCCACCAGTCGAGGAACTTGGGCTGCCAGCCCTCCAGCGCCCGCTGCAGCTTGCGGTCACCGGCCAGGTCCACGTTGTTGGGGATGCGCTCGCTGTAGTCGATCGTCGACAGCGGCCCGGTGGGGGCGGGGGCGTCGCCGGTGACGGTGCCGGTCGACGGCGTCGATTCGGTGGCGGTCATCGTCAGACCCGCTTCCTGTCGTAGTCGGCCCGCTCGCCGGTGCCGTAGCGGCGCAGGGCTCCCTCGGGGCCAGCGGCGTTGGGCCGCTGGAAGATCCAGTTCTGCCAGGCGGTGAGCCGGCCGAAGACCTTCGTCTCGGGGGTCTCCCGGCCGGCGAAGCGCAGGTTGGCCTCCATGCCGGTGAGCGCGTCGGGGGAGAAGCTGGCCCGCTCTTCGACGGCCAGCCGGATCTCGTCGTCCCAGTCGATGTCGTCGGGCGTGCTGGTGACCAGGCCCAGCTCCGCGGCGTCGGCGGCGAGCAGGTCCCGGCCGGCGGCGGCCTCCGCGGCGGCCAGCTCGTCGGCGCTCCCGAGGAACCGCACCTGCAGCCGGGTCAGGCCGTTGCCCATCGGCAGCAGCCCGGTGTTGAACGCGTCGAGCCGGACCACCGCGGGGGGCTCGGGCTCCTCGTCGTCCTCGAACCGCCCCTCGAGCATGTACTGCCGGTCGGCGGCCAGCGCGACCTCCGCCAGCACCCCGACGAAGCAGGAGCCGGGCTCGACCAGCGCGAACAGGCTGCGCGAGGTGGTGTCCAGCCGCTTGAGCACCCGCCGGGCGAAGGCGACCGTCTCGTTGACCAGCCAGTCGTCGCGGTGCGCGAGGAGGAACGCGTCGTGGTCGGCCACCGCGGCCGGGTCGCCCTCGGTGCGCAGCAGCCAGGTGCCGATCGCCGGCTCGTTGGTCCGCAGCCGCAGGACGACGTCGTCGAGCTCGCGGCACACCGCCAACAGCCAGGCGGCGTCGCCCTGCGCGTGCAGCTCCTCGACGCTGCCGGGGACGGCGTCCGGGCCGAGCACGGTGATCGCAGCGGTGCCGGCACCCCGGTCGAGCACCACGCGGACGTGCCCGTAACGGGTGGTGTCGCCGTCGACCTCCCGGCGCAGCGGGGTCAGCGCGACGCCGGCAGCCCCCGCGCCCGGGCGGGTCGAGGTGGCGGCGAGCTCCGCGGCGCGCCGGGCGACCTCCGCGGGGAAGTCGCGGGCCTTGGCGACGGCGTCGACCAGGCGCCACCGCACCGCCCGCTCGCCGCGCACCCCCTCGGCGGTGGTGGCGAAGACGTCGGCCAGGTCGCGGCGCACGCCCCGCTTGTCGACCACCCGGGTCAGCCCACCGGTGCCGGGCAGGACGCCGAGCAGCGGGACCTCGGGCAGGGACACCGCCGAGGAGTTGTCGTCGACCAGCAGGATCTGGTCGCAGGCCAGCGCCAGCTCGTAGCCGCCGCCGGCCGCGGCCCCGTTGACCGCGGCGAGGAACGGCAGGCCGGAGGAGGCCGAGGCGTCCTCGATGCCGTTGCGGGTCTCGTTGGTGAACTTGCAGAAGTTCACCTTCCAGCCGTGCGACGAGGCCGCGAGCATCCGGATGTTGGCCCCGGCGCAGAACATCCGCTCCTTGGCGCTGGTGACCACCACCGCCCTGACCTCGGGGTGCTCGAAGCGGATCCGCTGCACCGCGTCGTGCAGCTCGATGTCCACGCCGAGGTCGTAGCTGTTCATCTTCAGCTCGTAGCCCGGCACGATCCCGCCGTCCTCGGCGACGTCGAGGGTGAGCGTGGCGACCTCGCCGTCGACCGCGAGCGTCCAGTGCCGGTACTGCTCGGGCGAGGTGTCGAACGAGACCTCGGTCGTCGCGGCGGGCTCGGGGTCCCCGCCGGCGCCGGTGGCCGGGCGTTCGTCGAGGGTCGTCACGCGTCCTCCAGGGATCGGGTCGGTGTGGCGCGCGTCACTCATCCTGACGTGCTACACGATCCGTGGCAAGGAGCACCTGGGCTGTAGCTTGCGCCGGTGCCACGATGAGGGCGTGGAGGTCGTCGAGGGGCCGGTCGTCACCCGGCGCCAGGAGCTGGGCGCGGCCAGCGCGCGCAGCCTGCTGCTCACCGTGCTGGGCGAGTTCCTGCTGCCGGCCCCGGCTCCGGTGTGGACGGCGACCCTCATCGACCTGCTCGCCGACCTCGACGTCGCCGAGAAGGCGGCCCGGCAGGCGATCATGCGCACCGCCGACAGCGGCTGGATCGAGGCCGGCCGGGTTGGCCGGGAGACCCGCTGGAGCCTCACCGAGGCCGGGGTCCGGCTGCTGCGCGAGGGCACCGAGCGGATCTACGGCTTCGCGGCCGGGGAGCGGCCCTGGGACGGGCGGTGGCTGGTGGTCAGCGTCGCCGTCCCGGAGAACAACCGCCCCCTGCGGCAGCGGCTGCGCACCCGGCTGGGGTGGGCCGGCCTGGGCGCGGTCAACGCGACCACCTGGGTGACCCCGCGGGTCGACCGGGAGGCGGAGGTGCGGGGCGTCCTCGACGAGCTCGGCCTGCTCGAGGGCAGCTGGTCGTGGCTGGCGGCCGCCGGGCAGGTCGGCGACGAGCGCTCACTGGCGCGCACCGCCTGGGACCTCGACGCCATCGAGCGCCGCTACGAGGACTTCCTGGAGCTGGTGGGCCGCCGGCGGCCGCGCACCGACCGGCAGGCGCTGGTCGCGCAGGTCCGGCTGGTCCAGGAGTGGCGGCGGTTCCCGCTGCTGGACCCGGGGCTGCCGCGGGAGCTGCTGCCGCCGCGGTGGAGCGGCAACCGGGCGGCCGAGGTGTTCCGCGAGCGGCACGCCGTGTGGGCCCCCCGCGCGCGGGCGGCCTGGCGCGAGCTGGCGGGGCAGGATCGCTGACGTGCTCGACGGACACCTCCTCGTGGACGCGCACGTCCACGTCCCGCACCTGTCCACGCTGGCGCCGGCCTGGATCGACTGGGCCCGGCAGTTCGGCCGGCCCGGGGTCCTCGAGGAGGTGTGGCGGCCTGACGGCAGCCCGGACCCGGCCGCGTTGGGCCGGCTGTTCGCCGAGGAGGGGGTCGACATCGCGCTGCTGTTCTGCGAGTACAGCCCCAAGGCGACCGGCTACCAGCTCTTCGACGACCTGCTGCCGCTGGTCGAGCACGACCCGCGACGGTTCCGGCCGGTGGCCAACGTCAACCCGCACCTGCACTTCCCGATCGCCCGGGAGCTCACCCGCCAGCTCGACCTCGGCGCGGCCGCGCTGAAGATCCACCCCGTGCACGGCGGGTTCCGGGCCGACGACGCGGCGATGTACCCGGCCTACGCGGTCCTGGTGGAGCGCGGGGTCCCGCTGGTCGTGCACTGCGGCACCAGCAGCTTCCCGGGCTCGACGAACGCCTACGCCGACCCGCAGCTGCTCGACGCCGTCCTGCGCGACTTCCCCGACCTGCAGGTCGTGCTCGCCCACGGCGGCCGGGGCTGGTGGTACGACGCCGCGGCGTTCCTGGCGGTGTCCCGGCCCAACGTCTGGATCGAGCTGTCGGGGCTGCCGCCCAAGCGGCTGCCGGAGTACTACGCCCGCTTCGACCTGGCCCGACTGGCGAGGAGGTGGATCTACGGCACCGACTGGCCCGGCGTCCCCGGCCCGGCGGCGAACGCCCGCGCCGTGGCCTCGCTGGGGCTGCCCGAGGAGGTCGTCCCGCTGGTGCTGGGCGGCAACGCGCTGGGCGTCTACTCGGGGCTCGTCCCGGCCTGAGCCGCCTACCATCGCGTCGTGGTCGATCCTCACCCCCTCCGGGTCGACGTCGAGCGGCGTCGCCCTCCGCACGAGCGTGAGGCGGTCACCTCCGCCCGGCTGGCGGCCGCTCGGCAGCAGATCGCGCTGTCCGACCAGAGGGTCCAGCAGCTGCGGGAGCTGCTGGCCACCAGGACACCGCCCCGGCCGGGGTCCGGGGCGGTCGACAGCGGACCGACCGACCCCGACCGGTCGCTGGCGGGGCTGGAGGACGACCTGGCCTGGGCGCTCGAGCAACTGGAGATCCGCACCCAGGAGGTCCGGTCGCTCCAGGGCGCCCTCGCCGAGAGCGAGCGTGAGCTGGCCGCCACCATGCGTGAGCTGCGAGCGCTCAACGAGGAGCTGCAGGAGCTGAGCAACCGGGCCGCCGAACGGCTGCCGACCGGCTCCCGCCGGCCGGATCCCCGCCTCTCGGGCTCCTGAACCGCTCGCAGCCCCGGGAGGCGCCGACGGGAGCAGCTCAGTCGCCGTCGTCCGCCGGGTGCTCCTGCTCTGCTCGGTCGAGGTGCCGGTCGGCCTTCTCCGAGATCCGCTGCGCGTGTTCGCGGACCTGCGCCGCGGAGGGGTGCCGGTCGGCGACGTGGAGCAGGAGCTCCTCGGTGCGGTGTTCCGCCTCCGCGACGCGGCGATGGCTGTCGGCGACCTCGCGTCGCACCCGCGCCCGCGTCTCCCGCGCCCGGAGCGTCACCTCGTCGGCGTCGTCCGGGCTGGCCACCCCTGGAGGGTAGGCGCGCGCACGCCCACCCGGCAGGGCGGTGCGCCACCGGAGCGCCGTGCGGCGGGCGCCGGCGGAGGCGCGGCGACGCTTGTCGGCGGTACCGCGCCGCGGGACCCTCGACGCATGGAGTCCGATGGGCCGACCGCCCACGAGGACGTGCAGGGCGCCGGGCCCGAGCGCGCGCGGGCCGAGCCGACGCGCCTCACCCGACGACTCCGGGAGGACGTGCGGCACCACCAGGAGCGGTTGCGCGAGATCGCCGGAGAGGTGGCCGCGACGGAGAGCCACGTCGCTGCCACGTTCCGGAGGATGGCCGAACAGGCGCGCGGGAAGGGCCGCCTCGAGGACGCGCGGCGGCTGGAGACCGAGGCCGACAAGGCCCTGTCAGGTGCCGAACTGCAGCGCAGGCGCGCCCAGCAGGGGCCGCCCGCTCAGCCCTTCGGCGAGCCCGATCAGGTCCGTGCCGAGCAGCGCGCCCGCGCGGTGCGCCGCGCCCTGGACGAGGCGACCCGGCGACGGGAGGAGGCCGCCTTCCGCCGCGACGAGGCCGCCCTCCGCCGCGACGAGGCCGCCCGGCGGCGGGACGAGGCCGCGGTGGAGCGCGACCACCGGGCCGCGGAGCGCGCCGAGGCCGCGGCACGGCGGAGAGCGGACGATCGCACGGGCGACGACGCCGGCCCCGGCAGCGCCCAGCGGGAGCGGCTCCGGGCGGCCTGGGACCGCGACGCCGCCCGTCTCGACCGCGACGCCGCCCGCAACGACCGCGAGGCCGCCGCGCGCGACCGGGCCGCGGCCGAGGCCGATCGTGAGCAGTCCGAGGTGGATCGGGAGACCCGCTACTGACCGGGAGCGACCCCTGGCGTGTCCCCGCTCCGAGCATCAGTCAGGATGGAGCGGATGCACTCGGGGGAAGGAGAGGTCGGCCGTGGGCAAGCACCGGGCACCTGACGCGGACCCCACCGACTTCGACGCGGCGACCAGCGCCCTCGTCGACGTCAGCGGCGACTACCAGGTCGACGCGGCACACACGCGCATCGGCATCCGCGCCCGCCACGCCATGGTGACGACGGTGCGCGGCTCGTTCACCGACTTCTCGGGGACCGCGCACCTGGACGTGGCCAACCCGCCGGCCAGTTCGGTGACGCTGCGCATCCGGACCGCCAGCGTCGACACCGGCCAGGCCGACCGCGACGGCCACCTGCGGTCGGCGGACTTCCTCGACGTCGAGCGGTTCCCCGAGATCGTGTTCGTCTCCACCGACGTCGAGCAGGTCGACGAGGAGACCTACTCGGTCACCGGCGACCTCACCATCCGCGACGTGACCCGCCCGGTGACGGTCGACTTCACGCTGACCGGCTCGGCCAAGGACCCGTTCGGCAACACCCGCGTCGGCTTCGAGGGCGCGCTGGCCATCAAGCGCAGCGACTGGGGCCTGACCTGGAACACCCCGCTCGACACCGGGGGCGTGCTGGTCAGCGACCGCATCCAGATCGAGTTCGACGTCTCCGCCGTCCGCAGCGCCTGACGCCCTGCGCCGGCTGAGTCCTCGGCCGACCGTGTGCGCTGACCGGCAGGTACTCCGGGCCGACCTGCCCGTCTGCGCACACAGTCGGGTGGAACTCGGGCGATGGAGCTGCCTCAGCGGGGCGGCGCCATCGTGCCCTCGGTGAGGAACCGGGTGTGCCAGCTCAGCGCCTCGGCGAGCAGGTGCGGGGTGTGCCGGCCCGGGGCGTCGCGCACCGCGCGCTCGAAGTAGTCGCGCAGCAGCGGCCGGTAGTCCGGGTGGGCGCACCGCTCGATGACCAGCTCGGCGCGCCGCCGCGGGGCCAGGCCGCGCAGGTCGGCCAGCCCCTGCTCGGTGACGATCACGTGCACGTCGTGCTCGGTGTGGTCGATGTGGCTGACCATCGGCACGATCGCCGAGATCGCGCCGGCCTTGGCCGTCGAGGGGGTCATGAAGAACGAGATGTAGGCGTTGCGGGCGAAGTCGCCCGAGCCCCCGATGCCGTTCTGGATGCGGCTGCCCATCACGTGGGTGGAGTTGACGTTGCCGTAGATGTCGGCCTCGATCAGCCCGTTCATGGCCAGGACGCCGAGCCGCCGGACGATCTCCGGGTGGTTGCTGATCTCCTGCGGCCGCAGCACGATCCGCTCGCGCAGCGTCGCCGCCTCGGCGTCGAACCGCGCCGTCCCCTCCGGGCTCAGCGAGAACGCCGTGGCCGACGCCGACACCATGCGGCCCGAGCACAGCAGCTCGAGCATGCCGTCCTGGATCACCTCGGTGTAGGCGGACAGGCCCTCGAACGACGATGTCCCGAGGCCCGCCATCACCGCGTTGGCGACGTTGCCCACGCCCGACTGCAGCGGCAGCAGCTCGCGCGGGACCCGGCCGCGGGCCACCTCGTGCTCGAGGAAATCGACGATGTGCCCGGCGATGGCCCGCGAGGCGGCGTCCGGCGGGGAGAAGGGGCTGTTGCGGTCGGGGGCGTCGGTCTCGACGACGGCGACGACCTTGTCCTCCGGGCAGCGCAGGTACGGGACGCCGATCCGGTCGTCCGGGCGCACCAGCTGGATGGGCCGGCGGGCCGGCGGGAGCGCGGTGCCGTAGTAGACGTCGTGCATCCCGTCGAGCGCCGCGCTCTGCCAGGAGTTGACCTCGAGGACGACGCGGTCGGCCCGGTCCAGCCAGGTCTTGTTGTTGCCCACCGACGACGAGGGCACCAGGTCGCCGTCGGCGGTGATGCCGCTGACCTCGACGACGGCGACGTCGAGCGGGCCGAGGAAGCCCTCCCACGCCATCTGCGCGACGTGCGACAGGTGCACGTCGATGTACTCCATGAGCCCGGCGTTGATCTTCTCGCGGCTGACCGGGTCGGACTGGTAGGGCAGCCGCAGCTCGATGCCGTCGGCGGCGGCCAGCGCACCGTCGAGTTCCGGGGCGGTGGAGGCGCCGGTCCAGACGTTGACCCGGAAGGGGTCGCCCGCGGCGTGCGCGTCGTGGATCTCCCGCGCCAGCGCCTGGGGGACGGCCTTCGGGTAGCCGGCTCCGGTGAAGCCGCTCATCCCGACGGTGTCACCGTGCCGGACGTGGGTGGCGGCGACCTCCGCCGGGACGACCTTGCGGGCCAGGCCCGCGTGCCGGATGCGGCCCGACTGCGCCATGAGCCCGAGGCTACGCGGCTCCCGCGGTCACGCAGCCCGAACCGGCGGCCAGACGGCGAGCAGGGTGCGGACGGCGGTCACCAGCGCCAGCGGCTGGTCGAGCATCGGGTGGTGCCCGGCCTCGGGCAGGTCGACCACCGGCAGGCCGCCGGGCACCAGCGCGACCATCTCGGCGGCCATCTCCGGCGACACCAGGCCGTACTGGCAGCGGAACAGCGCCGCGGGCGCGGCCAGCCGCGGGAGGAGCTGGCGCACGAGGGGCCGGGTGCCGAAGAACGCGGGGTCGAACTTCCACGTCCACCCGCCCTCGACCGGCCGCAGCGAGCCGCGGGCCACGTGCTCCCGGACCGACGGCAGGCAGGCCTCCTGGGGCGGCAGCGTGCGGAAGCGGGCGACGGCGGCGGCGAGGTCGGGGTGGACCCTGTGCCGCCGGGGCTGCTCGCGCAGCGTCTGCTCCTCCGGCGGCTGGCGGTCCAGCGGCGAGTCGATGACCGCGACCCCGGCGACGGCGTCCCCGTGCTCGACGCCGGTGGTCAGCGCCACCCAGCCGCCCATGCTGTGCCCGAGCACGACCGGGCGGGTCAGCTGCTCGGCGGCCGCGACGGCGAGCACCTCACGCGCCCACCGCGCCATGCCGTAGGCGTCGCGGCGGTCGCTGTCCCCGTGCCCGCTCAGGTCGGGGGCGACCACCCGGTGGGTGTCGAGCAGCGGCGCGACGTGGTCCCACCAGCCCGAGTGCGCCGCCCCGCCGTGGACCAGCACCAGCCCCGGGCGGCCCGGCTCGCCCCAGGCCCGGTAGTGCACACGCGCGCCGTCGACCGTCACGTCCCGGTGCTCGGGCGCGACGGCGACCGCGCGGGTGAACCAGGCCGGCGCCTCCTCGGCGGCGTCCGGGACGGCGGTGGGGGACACGGGCACTCCTCGCGGCGTCACAGGGGCCCGGGGCGCCCGGAACGTCCCCGGACGGTAGGCACCCCTCGGCTCGGGGGCCGGGCGCGCCGCCGGTCCGACGTTGACCCCCTCCCCCGGGCTGGCTAGGGTCGCCGTGCGGCAAGGGAACCAGTGTGCGGATCCCGCACAATCGACGACGAGGAGCCCCATGGAGCTGGAGTCGATACTCGACCCCACCGGCGCGTCCGACACCACCGCTGACACCTCGCTGGCCCCGCGGCTGACCACGCTGCGCGGCCGGACGCTGGGCCTGCTGGACAACACCAAGCCCAACGGCGCCGCCCTGCTCTCCGAGCTCGGGTCGGTGCTCACGGCGCGGTACGGCGTGAAGGAGGTCCTGATGTACAGCAAGCCGTACTTCGGGACGCCGGTGGAGCCGACGCAGACGCAGCGGATCTTCGAGGAGTGCGACTTCGCGATCACCGCGATCGGCGACTAGGGCTCCTGCAGCGCGGCCAGTTTGGCCGACGGGATCCTCCTGGAGCGGCAGGGCGTGCCGGCCGTCTCCATCTGCACCGACCCCTTCGCGATCACCGCGCAGGCGATGGCCCGCACCTACGGGTTCCCGGGCTTCGACTACGTCTCCATCCCGCACCCGGTGGCCAGCCTGGACGCCGAGGGCATCCGCCGCCGCGTGGCGGAGATGCTGCCCCGCGTCCTGGAGATCCTCGGGGTCGAGGAGTGACCGGGGGCGGCGCGTGAACGCGACCCAGCAGGCCGTCGAGCACGTCTACGTGCAGGGCTGGACCGACGGGCTCCCGGTCGTCCCCTGCGACGCCGAGGCGCTCGACGCGCTCCTCGCCCGGGTCGACCGCGACCCGGGCGAGGTGCTGCTCGAGATGCCGCAGCTCAACCGCGCGGTCACCGTGCGGCTGGCCGCCATCAACGCGGTGATGGCCGGCTGCCTGCCCGAGTACTTCCCGGTGGTCGTCGCCGCCTGGGACTCGCTGCGCGAGGAGGGCTACCCGCGCAAGGGCATCTGGCAGAGCACCACCGGCACGGGCACCCTGCTGCTGGTCAACGGCCCGATCCGGCAGGAGCTCGGCGTCAACAGCGCCGGGAACCTGTTCGGCCCGGGCTTCCGGGCCAACGCGACCATCGGCCGGGCGGTCCGGCTGGCCGCGATCAACGCCCTGGGCCTGCGGCCGCACGAGCTCGACCAGGCCACCCAGGGGACGCCGGCCAAGTACACCTGCTGCATCGGGGAGAACGAGGAGCAGTCGCCCTGGGCGCCGCTGTCCGTCGACTGCGGCCTGGCCCCCGAGGACAGCGCGGTCACCGCGTTCACGATGCGCTCGACGCTGCACATCGAGGCCCGGCACACCGGCGTCCCCGAGCAGCTGCTCGACGACGTCGCCGGCAGCCTGCGGCGCACCGGCGCGCTGCTGCACCAGAGCGTCAGCGCGCTGGTCGTGGGGGGGGGGGGGGGGGGGGGGGGGGGGGGGGGGGGGGGGGGGGGGGGGGGGGGGGGGGGGGGGGGGGGGGTGGGGGTGGCGGTGGTGGGCGGTGGGGGCGG
>NZ_JBJGYQ010000034.1:0-39583 GCF_054050075.1 Geodermatophilus sp. SYSU D00965
ATTTGCATCCGGGCGAGAACCAAGAGTTGGCACTCTCGACATCCATCAACCCAAAGAAACCCACAAAGGGGTTGTTACTTGGCACTGACTTTCGGCACGCTGTTGAGTTCTCAAGGAGCGGACGCGCTGGACACCCGGCCTTCCGGCCCTCGTTCCAGGCGGCTTTTCCACGTTACGCCGCTCGCCGTGACTGTCAAGCCGCGGGTCTGTGACCCTGGCCGTCCCGCCGCGGGCGGCGAAGCCCTGTGCAGTCGGTGACCCTCGGGAGCCAGTCCCGCGGACCGCCCGTCTGCTGAGCGATCGGCACCCGGTCCAACCGGCGGTCCGCGGGGTCTGTTCCCGCCTCCCGCTTCCGGTCTCGCCGGGCGCAGAGAGAAAGTTACGTGCGTGGGATGCCGGTGTCAAACCGATGCGAGGTGACGCCTGACACCTGGCCGAGACCTGGACGTCACACGCCGTTCACATGCAGGTCAGGCCCTGCTCCCGCGGTGCACGCCGGCCACCGATCGCTTGCCCCGGCGCAGCACGAGCCACCCCCCGGGCAGCCAGCTCTCCTCCCCCGGCACGGCGTCGGCGTCGGTCACCCGCTCGTTGTTCAGGTAGGCCCCGCCCTCCTTCACCGTGCGCCGGGCCTCGGAGAGGCTGCCGACCAGGCCGGTCTGCTGTAGGAGGTGGGCGATCGTCGGGGTCTCGCCGTCCACGGTGACCGAGCCCGCCTCGCGCAGGGCCGCACCCAGCGTCTCGGGCCCGAGGGCGGCGAGGTCCTCGCGGCCGAACAGCGCCCGGCCGGCGGCCTCGGCCTGGCGCAGCTCGTCCGCCCCGTGCACGAGCAGCGTCAGCTCCTCGGCCAGTGCCCGCTGGGCGGTCCGGGCGGCCGGGCGCTCCACGCTCTCGGCGATCAGTGCCTCGACCTCGTCGGCGGGCCGCTCGGAGTACAGCGGCAGCCAGGCGCGGGCGTCGGCGTCGTCGGCGTTGAGCCAGAACTGGAAGAAGGCGTACGGAGAGGTGAGCGTCGGGTCGAGCCAGACGGCGCCGCCCTCGGACTTGCCGAACTTCGTGCCGTCGGACTTCGTCACCAGCGGGGTCGACAGCGCGTGCACCCGCGCGCCCTCGGTGCGGCGGACGAGGTCGATGCCGGCGGTGAGGTTCCCCCACTGGTCCGAGCCGCCGGTCTGCAGCGTCACCCCGTGCCGGCGGTGCAGCTCGCGGAAGTCGTTGGCCTGGAGGATCTGGTAGCTGAACTCGGTGTAGCTGATCCCCGCCTCCGAGTTGAGTCGCGCCGACACCGCCTCCTTGGCCAGCATCTGGCTGACCCGGAAGTGCTTGCCGAGGTCGCGCAGGAAGTCGATCGCCGAGACCGGCGCCGTCCACTCCAGGTTGTCGACGTAGACCGGCCCCTTGGACCCGTCGGTCTCCGCGGGGACCTCGAGGAAGGGCGCCACCTGCTCCCGGATGCGGCTCACCCACTCGGCGACCGTCTCGCGGTCGTTGAGCTGGCGCTCGGCCGACGGGCGCGGGTCGCCGATCAGGCCGGTGGCCCCGCCCACCAGGACGACGGGCTGGTGCCCGGCGCGCTGCAGGGCCCGCAGCACCATGAACTGGAGCAGGTGCCCGACGTGCAGGCTGGGCGCGGTCGGGTCGAAGCCGGCGTAGTACGTGACCGGCCCCTCGGCGAGGTGCGCCCGCAGTGCTTCCTCGTCGGTGCTCTGGGCGATCAGCCCACGCCGGTGCAGCTCGTCGATCACGTCGCTCACGACTGACCATCCTGCCTCGCGCCGCGCCGGCGGGGCCGACCCCCCGGACGGAACACGCTCACCGACTCGGCGCCGGTCTCCCAGAACCGCCAGGGCAGCTCGGTCGCGACGCTGATGCCGACCCGCGGGCCCGCCGAGACCGCGGCGGGCGGCGCGGGCCGGGAGGGGGGCGGTCGGTGCAGCCGGACCGTGCTGCCCGGGGACAGCAGGTCGGCCGCCTTGTCCTCCGGCCCGATCGCGAGGGCCTGGGTGAGCCGGGCCGGGCCGCGGGCGAGGTCCCGTGCCGTCCGGGCGGCAGGACGGCGGGCGCGGGCGAGCTCCTCCCCCACGACGACGTCCCCCGCCCGGAGCAGCACCGCGGACCCGTGCCCCTCGGGGCCGACGACGACGTTGGCGCACCAGTGGACGCCGTAGCTGAAGTACACGTAGAGCCGGCCGGGCGGGCCGAACATGATCGCCGCCCGCGGCGTCGGCCCGCGGTGCGAGTGCGCCGCGGGGTCGGCGCCGTTGCCGGCGTAGGCCTCCACCTCGGTCAGCCGCAGGGCCACCCGTCCCTCGGGCCGGTCGGTGACCAGCCAGCAGCCCAGCAGCGTGGGGGCCACGGCCTCCGGCGGCCCGAGGAGCTCGTCCGCGGTGAGCAGCGGCCCGGGGGACGGAGCGCTCAGAGCGCCGCCGCCACGGGTGAGGACGACGCCCACTCGGTGTGCTGCCGGGCGAGCTCGGCGAGCGAGGTCAGCTGCTCGGCGACCCGCTCGGGCGCCGTCCCACCGCGGGCCTTGCGGGCGGCCAGCGCGCCGCGCACCGACAGCACCGACCGGACCTCGGGCGTCAGGCGCTCGTCGATGCCGGCCAGCTGGTCGTCGTCCAGCCCGTCGAGCTCCAGGCCCGCGCCCTCGCAGAACGCGACCATCTCGCCGCTGATCTCGTGTGCTGACCGGAACGGCACGCCCTGGCGGACCAGCCACTCGGCGACGTCGGTGGCCAGCGCGAAGCCCTGCGGCGCCGCGGCCTCGAGGACCTCGGGGCGCAGGGTCAGCGTCGCGACCATGCCGGTGACCGCCGGCAGGAGCAGGAGCAGCTGCTCCATGGAGTCGAAGACCGGCTCCTTGTCCTCCTGCAGGTCGCGGTCGTAGGCCAGCGGCAGCCCCTTGAGCGTGGTGAGCAGCCCGGTCAGGTTGCCGACGAACCGGCCGGACTTGCCGCGGGCCAGCTCGGCGATGTCGGGGTTCTTCTTCTGCGGCATGATCGACGACCCGGTCGCCCAGGCGTCGTCGAGCCGGGCCCAGCCGAACTCCGTCGACGTCCAGAGGACGACCTCCTCCCCGAGCCGGGAGAGGTGGACGCCGATCAGGGCCGCGGCGAAGCAGAACTCGGCGGCGAAGTCGCGGTCGCTGACGCCGTCGATCGAGTTGTCCGAGGCGCGGTCGAAGCCGAGCTCGGCGGCGACGGCGTCCGGGTCCAGCGGCAGCGACGAGCCGGCCAGAGCGCCGGAGCCGTAGGGGCTGACCGCGGTGCGCCGGTCCCAGTCGCGCAGCCGGTCGACGTCGCGGGACAGCGCGTGGGCGTGGGCGAGCAGCTGGTGGGCGATGAGCACCGGCTGGGCGTGCTGGAGGTGCGTCATGCCGGGCGCCGCGACGTCGGCGTACCGCTCGGCGAGGCCGACCAGCGCGTACTCCAGCGAGGCCAGCTCGCCGACCAGCGCGCGGACGTGGTGGCGCAGGTACAGCCGCAGGTCGGTGGCGATCTGGTCGTTGCGGCTGCGGCCGGCGCGCAGCTTGCCGCCGAGCGGGCCGAGCTTGGCCGACAGCCCGCGCTCGAGCGCCTCGTGGACGTCCTCGTCGGACTCCAGGGCGACGAAGGTGCCCGCCTCGACCTCGTTGGACAGCTCGGTGAGGGCCCGCACCATCTGCGCGAGCTCGTCGTCGGTGAGCAGGCCGGCCCGGTGCAGCACCCGCGCGTGCGCCCGGGAGCCGGCCAGGTCGAACGGCGCCAGCTTCCAGTCGAAGTGGGTCGACTTGGACAGGGCCGCCATGGCCGGCGAGGGACCGCCGCCGAAGCGGCCGCCCCACAGCCGGGTGTCCGAGGGTGCCGAGCTCACGGGTGGTCTTCCTCCAGGTCCGACTGCAGTTCGGGGTAGACGGCGGGCGTGCGCTCGGCGAGCGCCTGCAGGCGTCCGGCGAGGGCCGCGCCGCCGTCGGGGTCGCGGGAGACGACGAGCAGAGTGTCGTCCCCCGCGATCGTGCCCAGGACGTCGGGGAGGCCGACCTTGTCCAGCGCGGAGGCCAGGAACTGCGCGGCGCCCGGCGGCGTGCGCAGCACGGCGAGGTTGGCGCTGCCCTCGGCGCTGGTGAGCAGGTCGGCCAGCAGCCGGGTCAGCCGCGCCGGTGCGGTCTGCGCCGGCCGCAGCGGGGCGTTCTCCGGCGGCAGCACGTAGGACGCCGGAGCGCCGTCGGAGCCGCGGAGCTTGACCGCGCCGAGCTCCTCCAGGTCGCGCGAGAGCGTGGCCTGGGTGACCTCGATGCCCGACTCGGCCAGCAGCCCGGCCAGGTGCGACTGCGACGTGACCGGCTGGGCCTCGATCAGGGCGCGGATGCGGGCCTGGCGGGCCGAGCGGGTCACGGCGCCGGTCATCGCGCCAGCAGCCAGGTGAGCAGCGCCTTCTGGGCGTGCAGCCGGTTCTCCGCCTCGTCCCACACGGCGCTGTGCGGCCCGTCGATCACCTCGGCGGCGATCTCCTTGCCGCGGTAGGCCGGCAGGCAGTGCAGCACGATCGCGTCGTCCGCGGCCCGGGCCAGCGCCGCCTCGTCCAGCGCGTAGGGCAGGAACGGCGCCACGCGGGCGTCGTACTCGTCCTCCTGCCCCATCGAGACCCAGGTGTCGGTGGTCAGGACGTCGGCGCCGTCGGCCGCGGCGGCCGCGTCGGGAGTCCAGAGCACCGAGCCGCCGGTCTGCGCCGCGACCTCCTCGGCGCGCTCGAGCACCTGCTTGGACGGCTGGAAGGACTCCGGGGAGCCGATGCGCACGTGCATGCCGGCGGTGGCGCCGCCGAGCAGGTAGGAGTGCGCCATGTTGTTGGCGCCGTCGCCGAGGTAGGTCATCGTCAGCCCGGCGAGGGAGTCCCGGCGCTCGGCGATGGTCTGCAGGTCGGCGAGGATCTGGCACGGGTGGTACTCGTCGGTGAGCGCGTTGACCACCGGGACCCGGCTGACCGAGGCCATCGCCTCGATGCGCTCCTGGCCGAAGGTGCGCCAGACGATGGCGGCGACCTGCCGGTCCAGCACGCGGGTGGTGTCCTCGACCGGCTCGCCGCGGCCCAGCTGGCTGGAGCCGGCGTCGATGACCAGCGGGTACCCGCCGAGCTCGGCGACGCCGACGGAGAAGGACACCCGGGTGCGGGTGGAGGGCTTGTCGAACAGCACCGCCACGGCCCGCGGGACGCCGTTCGGCGCGGCGAGCGGGGTGGGTGCCTCGGCGGTGTGCCGGGTCCGCTTGAGCTCGGCGGCCAGCGCCAGGACCTCGGCCTGCTCGGCGGGGGTGAGGTCGTCGTCCCTGAGGAAGTGTCTGGGGCTCACTGGGGGGACTCCTGGAACGCGGTGTCGAGGGCGGCGGGCAGGGCCGCGACGAAGGCGTCGACCTGCGCGTCGGTGAGCACCAGGGACGGCGCCAGCCGGAGCACGTCGGGCGCGACGGCGTTGGCGAGGAACCCGGCGTCCCGCAGGGCAGCCTCCAGGGCCCCGGCGACCGGCGCGGTGAGGACGACGCCCAGCAGCGCGCCCCTGCCCCGCACTCCGGTGACCCCCGCGTGCCCCAGGCCCTCGATGCCGGCGGTGAACCGGTGCTCGATCTCCTTGGCCCGCTCCAGCAGCCCCTCGTCGCGGATGGTGTCCAGCACCGCGAGCGCGGCCGCGGCGGCGATCGGGTTGCCGCCGAAGGTGGAGCCGTGCGAGCCGGCGGTCATGAGGTCGGCCGCCGGCCCGAAGGCGAGCGTGGCCCCGAGCGGCAGCCCGCCGCCGAGCGCCTTGGCCAGGGTGATGACGTCCGGCTGGAGCCCGTCGGCCTGGTGCGCGAACCAGTGCCCGGTGCGGCCGGTGCCGGTCTGCACCTCGTCGACGGCGAACAGCGCACCGGCGTCCTGCGCGGTCTGCGCCGCCGTGGTCAAGTAGCCGGCGGGCGCGGGCAGCACGCCGCCCTCCCCCAGCATCGGCTCGAGCAGCACCATCGCCGTCCGCTCGGAGACGGTCGAGGCGAGGGCGTCGGCGTCCCCGTAGGGCACGTACCGGACCCCGCCGGGCAGCGGGGCGAACGCCGCGGCCTTGGACGGCTGCCCGGTCAGCGCCAGCGCGCCCATGGTCCGGCCGTGGAACGCGCCCTCGGCTGTGACCACCTCGGGCCGCCCGGTGAGCCGGCTGATCTTGAACGCGGCCTCGTTGGCCTCGGCGCCGGAGTTGCAGAAGAACACCCGGCCGGGCCGGCCGGCCAGCTCGAGCAGCCGCTCGGCGAGGGTCACGCCGGGCTCGTGCATGGCCAGGTTGGACACGTGCCCGAGGGTCTGCGCCTGCTTGGTGATCGCCTCGACCACCCTCGGGTGGGCGTGCCCGAGGATCGTCGTCGCGATGCCGCCGAGCAGGTCGGTGTACTCGCGGCCGTCGACGTCCCAGACGGTGGCCCCGGCGCCGCGTGCGAGCGCGACCGGCGGGGTCTTGTAATTGCTCATCATCACGGCCGACCAGCGGGTGGCCAGCTCCTCCGTGCGGGTCATGCCGGCTCCTCCCGGTGCGCCGTGTCCAGAGCCGCAGCCGGGACGACCATCGTCCCGGTGCCCTCCGTCGTGAACATCTCCAGCAGCAGGGCGTGCGGCGAGCGGCCGTCGACGACGGTCGCCCGCTTCACCCCGCCGTTGACCGCCCGCAGGCAGGCGGTCATCTTCGGGACCATCCCGGCGTCCAGGCCGGGCAGGATCTCGGCCAGCTCCGCGGCGTCGATCTGCTGGACCAGCGAGTCCCGGTCGGGCCAGTCGGCGTAGAGCCCCTCGACGTCGGTGAGGACGACGAGCTTGACCGCGCCGAGCGCGACGGCCAGCGCGGCCGCGGCGGTGTCGGCGTTGACGTTGTGCACCACGCCGTCGGCGTCGGGGGCGACGGTGGCGACCACCGGGATGTGCCCGGACTCCAGCAGCGCCGTCACCGGCGTCGGGTCGACCGCGACGACGTCGCCGACCAGGCCGACGTCCACCGGCCGGCCGTCGACCAGCGCGTGCGTGCGGGCGGCGGTGAACAGCCCGCCGTCCTCCCCCGACAGGCCCACGGCCAGCGGGCCGTGCTGGTTGATCAGGCCGACGACCTCGGGGGTGACCTGGCCGGTCAGCACCATCCGGACGACGTCGATCGTCTCGGGGGTGGTCACCCGCAGGCCGCCGCGGAACTCGCTCTCGATGCCGAGCCGGCCGAGCATCTCGGTGATCTGCGGGCCGCCGCCGTGCACGACGACCGGGTGGATGCCGCAGGTCCGCAGGAAGACCATGTCCTCGGCGAAGGCCCGCCGGCACTCCTCGTCGACCATGGCGTGCCCGCCGTACTTCACGACGACGACGTTGCCGTGGAACTCCTTGAGCCACGGCAGGGCGCCGGTGAGGACGGCGATCTTCCGCCGGTCGCCCTCGGGGTCGTAGGTGCGCATGACCCGGCGGGTGCCGACCTTCTTCGGGGGCCTGAGCTCGTCCACGCGCACGTCGGGCGGGGTGGGGTCCTGGGCCTGCGGGTCGTGCACCGTCGTCACGTGCGGCTCCGGTTCGGGGGTGCTCATGTGGAGTAGGCCGAGTTCTCGTGGACGTAGGCGATGGACAGGTCGTTGGTCCAGATCGTCGCCTGCTCGGTACCCGCCCTCAGGTCGACGTCGATGGTGATCGCGCGGCCGGTGAGGTCGACCAGCTCCCGCGGGTCGCCGATCGCGCCGCCCCGGCAGACGGTGACGCCGTTGATGGTGACGTCGACCCGGTCGGGCTCGAACGCCGCGTCTGTCGTGCCGATCGCGGCGAGCACCCGGCCCCAGTTGGGGTCGTTGCCGAACAGCGCCGTCTTGAGCAGGTTGTTGCGCGCGCAGGCCCGGCCCGCGGTCAGCGCGTCCTCGACGCTGGCGGCGTTGCGGACGGTGATCGCGATGTCCTTGGTCGAGCCCTCGGCGTCGGCCAGCAGCTGCATCGCCAGGTCGGTGGCCGCGGCGGTGAGCGCCTCGGCGACCTCCTCGGCGGACGGCGTGACCCCGCTGGCGCCCGACGCCATGACGATCACCGTGTCGTTGGTCGACAGGCAGCCGTCGGAGTCGACCCGCTCGAAGCTGACGCTGGTGGCCTCCTCCAGGGCCGCCTGCAGGGTGCCGGCGTCGACCACCGCGTCGGTGGTGAGGACGACGAGCATCGTGGCCAGGCTGGGCGCGAGCATGCCGGCGCCCTTGGCCATGCCGCCGACGGTCCAGCCGTCGCGGGCCTGCACCGTCGTCTTCGGGACGCTGTCGGTGGTCATGATCGCCAGCGCGGCGTCCTGACCGCCGTCGGTGCTCAGCGCCTCCGCCGCGGCGGTGACCCCGGCGCTCAGCTTGTCCATCGGCAGCCGGACGCCGATCAGCCCGGTGGAGGCGACCGCGACGTCGATCGCGCCGATGCCGAGCTCCGCGGCGACGTGCTCGGCGGTGGCGTGGGTGTCGCCGAAGCCCTCGGCCCCGGTGCAGGCGTTGGCCCCGCCGGAGTTGAGGACGACCGCCTTCACCCGGTCGGTCGCGAGGACCTGCCGGCTCCACTGCACCGGCGCGGCCGGGAAGCGGTTGGTGGTGAAGACCGCGGCGGCGGCGTCGTCCGGGCCGTCGTTGACGACCAGGGCGACGTCGTTCGCGCCGGTGCTCTTGAGGCCGGCCGCGACGCCGGCGGCCCGGAAGCCCTTCGGGGCCGTGGTGGTCACGGTGCCACCCCCACGACGGGGAGCCCGGTGGTCTCGGGCAGGCCGAGGGCGAGGTTGGCGCACTGGATCGCCGCTCCCCCGGTGCCCTTGGTCAGGTTGTCGACGGCGGCGACGACGACCAGCCGGCCGGCGTCGGCGTCGACCGCGATCTGCAGCGCGACGGTGTTCGCCCCGAGGACCTGCGCCGTCGTCGGCCACTGCCCCTCCGGGAGCAGGTGCACGAACGGCTCGTCGGCGTAGGCCTTCTCGTAGGCAGCCCGTGCGGCAGCCGTGGTGACAGAGCCGTCCGTTCTGCTGATCGGCGCCGAGCAGGTGGCGAGGATGCCGCGGCTCATCGGTACCAGCGTCGGGGTGAAGCTGACGCTCACCGGGGCGCCGGCCGCCTGGGAGAGGTTCTGCACCATCTCCGGGGTGTGCCGGTGCACGCCGCCGACGCCGTAGGCGCTCACCGAGCCCATGACCTCGCTGCCCAGCAGGTGCGGCTTGGCCGACTTGCCCGCGCCGGAGGTGCCGCTGGCGGCGACCACGACGACGTCGGGCTCGACGAGACCGGCGGCCAGCGCGGGCGCCACCGCGAGGGTGACCGAGGTCGGGTAGCAGCCGGGGACGGCGATCCGCCGGGCGCCCGCGAGCCGCTCGCGCTGGCCGGGCAGCTCCGGCAGGCCGTAGGGCCAGGACCCGGCGTGCTCGCCGCCGTACCACCGCGCCCACGCGGCCGGGTCGTTGAGCCGGTGGTCGGCGCCGCAGTCGATGACCAGGGTGTCCTCGGGCAGCTGCGCGGCGATCGCCGCCGACTCCCCGTGCGGGAGGGCCAGGACGACGACGTCGTAGCCGGCCAGGTCGGCCGCGGCGCTGGGCTGCACCTCGAGGTCGGCGTAGGGCAGCAGGTGGGGTTGCAGCTCACCCAGGCGTCGGCCGGCGCTGGAACTGGCGTGCACCCCGGCCAACCGCAGGTCGGGGTGCCCGGCCAGCAGCCGGCACACCTCACCCCCCGCGTACCCGGTGGCGCCGGTGACCCCGACCGTCCACGTCTGCCCTGTGCTCACGATGCATGACCATACACGACCATGCATGAACGTTCACCGGAGTATCCGGCGGGCCAGGGCAGCGGAGGCCATGCCCAGGTCTCGCTGCCGCCGGACGTAGGTGTTGCCTCCTGTTCCTACGGCGCGCCAGGCGAGCGGGCTGCGTCCATGGTGGCCGACCCCGGCGCGGGGGCCCGGGGCGGGACCGGGGTCGCGACGACGATCGACGTGGTGGTCTGCCCGTGCAGCAGGAACTGGTCCAGCACGCCCTCGAGGGCGGCGACCGACGGCACGTGCACGCGCAGGAGGAAGCAGTCCTCTCCGGACACCCGGTGGCACTCGGCGACCTCCGGGACCCGTGCGGCGAGCTCGGCGACCCGCGGCAACTGCCCGGGGCCGGGCCGGACCCTCACCCACGCCGCGACGGGGAGACCCAGGGCGCCCGGGTCGACGTCCAGCCGGTAGCCCCGGATCACGCCGGTCTGCTCCAGGCGGGCGATCCGCTCACGGACGGCGGGTGGCGACATCCCGACCTTGCGGGCGAGCTCGGCCGCGCTGCACCGGGGGTCCTCGTCGAGCAGCCGCAGGAGCTCCCGGTTGACGTCGTCGAGCACCGACCTCCCGTCCGGGAGGTCGAGGCGGATCCTGGGCGTGCGACTCGACGGCACACCGCCATCCTGGCCTTCGATCGCGCCTGGTGTCCGCCTCTCGTGCCTCCGAGGCTCGGTGCATGGCCCGACCGACGACCCTGCCCGCCTCGACCCGCGTCCCGCCGCACGTGTGGTTCCTCGTCAGTGCGGTCTTCCACTACCTCGGTCCCGCCTGCGCCGTCCTGCTGTTCGCGCGGGTGGACGTGCTCGGCGTGGCCTGGCTGCGCATCGCGACCGCGGCCGTGGTCCTCGGCCTGTGGCGGCGACCGTGGCGCCGCCTGCGGCAGCTGGACCGCGCGACGCGCCGGCTGCTGGCCGCCTGGGGCGCGGTGCTGGCGGCCATGAACTGCTGCTTCTACCTGGCCATCGACCGCCTGCCGCTGGGCACGGTCGCGGCGATCGAGTTCCTCCCCGTGGTGGCGCTCGCCGCACTGGGAGCCCGCACCGGGCGCAACCTCGCCGCCCTGGCCGGCGCCGTGGTCGGGGTCGCCCTGCTCACGGACGTGCGGCTGGGCGGCGCGGCCCTCGGCTTCGCGTTCGCCGCCGCCAACGCGGTGCTGTTCGCCGCGTACGTGGTCCTGGGTCACCGGGTGGCCCGCAGCGACCGGCTGGCCGGGGCGGACGGCCTGGCGCTGGCCATGCTCGTGGCGACGGCGGTCGCGGCGCCGGTGGGGATCGCGGACGCCGCACCGGCGTTCGCCGACCCGGCAGCCCTGCTGGCCGCGCTCGGCGTCGGCGTCGCCTCCTCCGTGGTCCCCTACGTCTGCGACCAGCTGGCCATGGCCCGCCTGCCACGGGCGACCTACGCGCTGCTCGTCTCCCTGCTGCCGGCGACCGCGACCGTCATCGGCCTCGTCGTCCTGGCGCAGGTGCCCGACGCGCGGGAGGTGCTCGGGGTCGTGCTCGTCGTCGCCGGGGTGGCGCTGCACCGGCCCGGTCAGGCCAGCGGGTCGCCGTCCCCGTAGGGCTGGAGGCGCAGCTGGCGGGCGGCGTCGGCCGGGGTGGTCCCGCGGAGGACGGCGGGGTCGTCGACGCCGGCCCGCAGGAAGCGGCCCGACCACGCATCGAGCTCCCCGCCGGCGATCGCCGTCACCAGGTCGACCACCTGCTCCGGCGGCGTCCAGGCGGTGAACCCCCGCCACATCGGCATGGCGCGGGTCATCGGGGTGTCGACGACGCCCGGCGCGACGTCGAAGACGCGGACGTCGGACCCCTCCAGCGCGCCGGCCAGCGCCTCGGTCATCCGCATCAGCCCGGTCTTGGCCACCGAGTAGGCCGAGTACTCGGGGCGGGCGCGCACGCTCATGCCGCTGGCCAGGTCCACCACCCGGCCGCGGTTGCGCAGCACCATCCACGGCACCACGGCGCGGCAGAGCAGGAACGCGCCGCGGACGTGGCTCTCCACCACCGACCACCACTGGTCCGGGTCGGCCTCCCAGAGCGGCTCCTCGGCGGCGTCGATGACCCCGGCGTTGTTGACCAGGAGGTCGACCGGGCCGACCTCCTCCCGGACCCGCGCGACCGCCTCGTCCACCGCCGCCCGGTCGGTGACGTCGGCGGCCACGGCGAGCGTGCGCGCCCCGGTGGCCGCGGCGACCTCGTCCATCGCCGCGGCCAGCCGCTCGCCGCCCCGGGCCAGGCCGGCCACCGCGGCACCCCGCTCGGCCAGCCCCTGCACCAGGTGCCGGCCGATGCCGGAGGAGGCCCCGGTGACCAGGGCCACCTGGCCGGCGAGGTCAGCCACGGAGCTGTGCGCCGGTCCGCTCGGCGGCGGCCGCGACCGCGGCGTCGCGCACCCCGGTCGCCTCCTCGCTGGTGAGCGTGCGGTCGGGCGCCCGCAGGGTCAGCGCGTAGGCCAGCGAGCGGGACCCGGCCGGCACCGGCGGGCCGGTGTAGACGTCGAAGAGCCGCAGGGACTCCAGCAGCTCGCCGGCGCCCTCCCGCAGCGCGGCGGCCACCTCGGCGGCGGGCACCTCGTCGCGGACCACGAGGGCGACGTCGACCAGCACCGGCGGGAACGTGGAGATCCGCGGCCCGACGGGGACCTGCGCGGCCGGCAGCGCGTCGACGTCGAGCTCCATCGCCGAGGTGCGGGGCGGCAGGTCCAGCGCCGCGCACACCCGCGGGTGCAGCTCGCCGGCGTGCCCCACGACCCGGTCGCCGACCAGCAGCTCGGCGCAACGCCCGGGGTGCCACGGCGCCCGCTCCCCCGCGCGCACGGTCAGCTCGACGCCGGCAGCGGCGGCCACCCGGCGCGCGGCCTCCACCGCGTCGGCCCAGACCGCCGGGCGGCCGGGCCCCCACCAGCCGCGCGGCTCGCGGTTGCCGGCCAGCGCCACGCCGACGTGCCACGGCTGCTCCGGCACCGCGCCCAGCAGCGCGGCGAGGGTCTCGTCGTCCGGACGCCGGTCGACGCCGGGCAGCGGCGCGGGCGTGCGAACCCCGCCGGGGAACACCGCGCCGTGCTCGAACAGCGCGACGTCGCGCTGCCCGCGGGAGAGGTTGCGGGCCAGCGCGGCCAGCAGCCCGGGCAGCAGCGTGGTGCGCAGCGCCGGCTCCTCCTCCGACAGCGGGTTGCGGACCAGCACGACCTCGCGGCGCGGGTCGTCCTCGGGCAGGCCGAGGGCGTCGAGCACGGCGGTCCCGACGAACGGGTAGGACGGCGCCTCGACGTAGCCGGCCTCGGCGAGGGTGCGGCCGATCGCGCGGCGCCGGCGCTGGGTCTCGGTGAGCCCCCGGCCGGGCGGCGCGGTGGGCAGCACCGACGGGACGTCGTCGTAGCCGGCCAGCCGCACGACCTCCTCGACCAGGTCGGCCGGGTCGGTGAGGTCGGGGCGCCAGGACGGCGGGGTGACCGCGAGCGGCCCGGCGTCCCCGTCGACGGAGCAGCCGACCGTGGCCAGCAGCTCCACGACCTGGGCCGGCGGGTAGGGCACGCCGGCGACCCGGCCGGGCAGCCCGGGGTCCAGGGTGATGGTCGGGCGCGGGCCGCGGGTGTCGACGTCCACCGGCGTGCCGACGACCTTCGCGCCGCCGTACTCGCCGAGCAGCGCCGCGGCGCGGGCCAGGGCGACCATGGTCATCTCCGGGTCGACGCCGCGCTCGAAGCGCTTGGCCGCCTCGCTGGGCAGCCGGTGCCGGCGGGCGGTGCGGGCCACTCCGGTCGGCTCCCAGTGGGCCGCCTCGAGCAGCACGTCGGTCGTGGTGTCGCCGATCTCGGTGGACGCCCCGCCCATGACCGCGGCCAGGCCGATCGGCCCGGAGTCGTCGGTGATCAGCAGGTCGTCGGCGTCCAGCGCGCGGTCGGCGCCGTCGAGGGTGGTCAACCGCTCCCCCGCCCGCGCGCGGCGCACCACGATGGGGCCGCGCACCCGCTCCCGGTCGAAGGCGTGCATCGGCTGGCCCAGCTCGAGCATCACGTAGTTGGTGACGTCGACGGCCAGCGAGATGCTGCGGACGCCGGACTGCGCCAGCCGGCGGCGCATCCACCACGGGCTCGGCGCGGTCGGGTCCAGCCCCTCGAGGGCGATCATGGAGAACCGGTCGCAGCGGTCGGCGTCCTCGACGGCGACCTGCCACGCCTGCTCGCCCGACCAGGCCGGCGGGGTGACCGCACCCGGGTCGCGCCAGTCGACGCCCAGGCCGGTGCCCATCTCGCGGGCGATGCCGCGCATCGACAGGCAGTAGCCGCGGTCGGGGGTGACGGCCAGCTCGATGACGACGTCGTCCAGCCCGACGACCGGACCGGCCGGGGTGCCGGGCCCGGGGGCGTCGTCCCCGAGCACCAGGATCCCGGCGTGGTCCTCGCCGATGCCGAGCTCGCGGACCGAGCAGATCATCCCGTCGGAGATCCGGTCGTAGGTCTTGCGTGAGGCGATCGCGAACCCGCCGGGCAGGACGGCGCCGGGCAGCGCGACGACGACGGCGTCCCCGGTGGCGAAGTTGGTGGCGCCGCAGACGATGCCCCGCGGCTCGCCCTCCCCGACGTCCACCTGGCAGAAGCGGATCGGCTTCTTGTAGCCGGTCAGCTCCTCGACCTCCAGCACCCGCCCGACGACGAGCGGGCCGCTGACCTCCTCGGGCCGGTGGACGGCCTCCACCTCGAGGCCGAGCCGCACGAAGGCGGTGTCGAGGTCCTCGACCGGGATCCCCCCGGGGAGGTCGACGTGCTCGGCCAGCCAGCCGATGGGGACCCTCACTGCTGCTCCGTCCTGATCCGGTCGGTCGTGGTCGTCGACGGCACGGTTCGCCTCCGCGCTCGCTCCGCTCCTCGCTCGCTGGCGCTCGCTGCGGTGCTCACTCGCTGTCGGCTCACTGCTCGGCCCCGAACGCCGTCGTGAACCGGATGTCGCCCTCGACCATGTCGCGCATGTCGGTGATCCCCGACCGGAACATCAGGCCGCGCTCGATGCCCAGGCCGAAGGCGAAGCCGCTGTACTCGTCCGGGTCGACGCCGCAGGCCACCAGCACCCGGGGGTTGACCATGCCGCAGCCGCCCCACTCCACCCAGCGCGGGCCGTCGCGGTGCTCGGGGAACCAGACGTCGAACTCCGCCGACGGCTCGGTGAACGGGAAGTACGACGGCCGCCAGCGGGTGACCGCGTCCGCGCCGAACAGGGTGCGCGCCAGCTGGTCGAGGGTGCCGCGCAGGTGGGCCATGGTCAGCCCGCGGTCGACGGCCAGGCCCTCGATCTGGTGGAACACCGGGGTGTGCGTCGCGTCGAGCTCGTCGGTGCGGTAGACGCGGCCGGGCGCGACCACGTAGATCGGCGGGGTGCGCGAGAGCATCGTGCGGGCCTGCACCGGGCTGGTGTGCGTGCGCAGCACCAGGCCGGAGTCCTCGTCCTGGTCCCGCCCACCCGCGATGAAGAAGGTGTCCATCATCGTGCGCGCCGGGTGGTCGCGGCCGATGTTGAGCGCGTCGAAGTTCAGCCACTCGGCCTCGACCTCGGGGCCGTCGGCGACCTCGTAGCCCATCCCGACGAAGACGTCGGCGATCCGCTCGGTGAGCGTGGTCAGCGGGTGCCGGGCGCCGCGGGGGGTGCGGTCCCAGGGCAGGGTCACGTCGACCCGCTCCTCGGCCAGCACCCGGGCGTCGCGCTCGGCCTCGAGCTCGGCGAGGCGGGCGGCGTAGGCCTCGGTGACGGCGACGCGGGCGGCGTTCACGCGCTTGCCGGCGTCCGACCGCGCCGCCGGGGGCAGGGCGCCCAGCTCGCGGCGGGCCAGCAGCACCGGCGCCCGGTCGCCGAGGTGGGCCGGCCGGACGGCGGCGAGCGCCTCCAGGTCACCGGCCTCCGCGAACGCCTTCTGGGCCTCGGCGACGGCGGTCTCGAGGGCCTCGGCGGAGAGGGCGGCGACCTGCTTGGGGTCGTAGGGGTCGTTGGCGCCAGACACGGGAGGCCATTCTGCCCGCCGGTGCCGGGGCCCCGCGCACGGGTTTGCGCGACCAGCCCCGTCCGGCGAGATCGGCGATCTCGCAGGGAGGGGCGTGCACGTGCGTGGGAGATCGGCGGTCTCGCCGGAGAGGTGCCAGATCCCGCAGCGTGTCTGCCGACCTGCCGGGAGGGCGGGGGCCGGCCGCCGGCCGGGTGCTAGAACCGGGAGGCGGGGTGCGCACCGGGCGTGCCGGGGCGGAGGTCTGCTGTGGCGGTGCTGCTGGCGCTGGCCAGCGCGGTGGTCTACGGGATGGCCGACTTCTGCGGGGGTCTGGCCTCCCGGCGGGCGACCGCGTTCGCCGTCGTCGCGCTGTCACAGGCCGCCGGGCTGACCGCGCTGCTGGTCCTGCTGCCCTGGCTCGGTGGGGACCCGACGCTGCCCGACCTGGCGTGGGGGGCGGCCGCGGGCGTGGCCGGAGCGGCCGGGCTGGTCCTGTTCTACCGGGCGCTGGCCGGCGGCGTGATGAGCGTCGTCGCCCCGGTGACGGCGGTGTCGGCGGCCGCGCTGCCGGTGATCGGCGGGCTGCTGCTCGGCGAGCGGATGCCGTGGTGGGCCGGCGTCGGCATCGGGCTGGCGCTGGTCGCCGTCGTCCTCGTGGCCGCCGAGGAGGGCCTGGGGTCGCTGCGCCATGCCCGTCCCGCCAGCCTGGTGCCGGCGCTGGCCGCCGGCGCGGGGTTCGGCGTGTTCTTCGTGCTGCTCGACCGCACGGACGAGGCGGCCGCGCTCAGCCCGCTGGTGGCCGCCCGGGTGGTCTCGGTGGCGCTGGTCGTCGTCGTGGCGCTGTCGGCCGGCCGGTCGCTGCGCACGCCCCGGACCGCACTGCCGATCGTGCTGCTGGCCGGCGTCGCCGACATGGCGGCCAACGCGCTGTTCCTGCTCGCCACGCAGCAGGGGCAGCTGGCCGTCACCGGCGTGCTGGCCTCGCTGTACCCGGTGAGCACCGTCGTCCTGGCCCAGGTGGTGCTCCGGGAACGGCTGGCCGGCACCCAGGTCGCCGGCCTCGCGGCGGCCGGCGCCGCGGTCGTGCTCATCGCGCTGCCCGCCTGACCTCCTCCGATGGGATGAGCCACGCCGTTCCGGCTCATCATCGGGGCCGCGGTGTCCGATGACGTGCGCGTGGGAACCTCCTCGACCGCACTCGACGACGTGCTGCGGCGCGGCGCCGTCCGCAGCGTCTTCCAGCCGATCGTCGACCTCGACTCCGGTCGGGTCGTCGCCTACGAGGCCCTCGCCCGCGGCCCGGAGGGACCGCTGGAGCGGCCCGACGCGCTGTTCGCCGCCGCCCGCGCGGCCGGCCGGCTGGCCGAGCTCGACGCGGCCTGCCGCGCGGCGGCTCTGGAGGGCGCGCTGGCGCAGGGGCTGACCGCGCCGCTCACCCTCTTCGTCAACGTCGAGCCCGAGGTGCTCGACCGCGCGCCGATGGAGGAGCTGCTCGGCATCGCCTCGGGGGCGCCGGGCGGGCTGCGGGTGGTCCTGGAGATCACCGAGCGGGCGCTGGCCGCCCGGCCCGCGGAGCTGCTGCGCACCGTCGAACGGGTGCGGCAGGTGGGTTGGGGCGTCGCGGTGGACGACGTGGGCGCCGAGCCGATGTCGCTGGCGTTCATGCCGCTGCTGCGCCCCGACGTGGTCAAGCTCGACCTGCGGCTGGTGCAGGAGCGGCCGAGCCCGGTGATCGCCGAGATCATGAACGCGGTCAACGCGCACGCCGAGCGCACCGGCGCGGTCGTGCTCGCCGAGGGCATCGAGGACGCCGAGCAGCTGGCGATGGCCCGGGCCCTCGGCGCCACCCTCGGCCAGGGCTGGCTGTTCGGGCGCCCCGGCCCCGGCCCGGTCCCCGGCGCGGCGACGGCGGCACTGGCCCTGCCCTCGCAGCGGGCGGACTCCGTCACCGAGGACGCCGCCGTCTCCCCCTTCGCCTGCCTGCCCGACGACGTGCGGCTGAGGCAGGCCCCCAAGGCGCTGCTCATCGAGCTGTCCAAGCAGCTGGAGCGGGAGGCGCTGCGCCTGGGCCCCGCGTCGGTGGTGGCCGCGACCTTCCAGGAGGCCCGGCACTTCACGCCGTCGACCGCGCAGCGCTACCGCGACCTGGTCGAGCGCACCGGGTTCGTCTGCGCCCTCGGCGAGGACCTGCCGATCGAGCCCCTGCCCGGGCTGCGCGGCGCCGCGCTCGACCCGGCCGACCCCGTCCGCGGCGAGTGGGACGTCGCCGTCCTCGGCCCGCACTTCGCCGCGGCGCTGCTCGCCCGCGACCTGGGCGACGACGGCCCCGACGAGCAGCGGCGGTTCGTCTACGCCCTCACCTACGACCGCGACACCGTCGTCCGGGCCGCCGCCGCGCTGCTGGCCCGGGTGGCGCCCCGGGCCGGTGCGGCACCGTGGCAAGCCACGCCGGCCCCCGCGGCGCCCTCCGCCGTCCCGGTCGGCCCGGCCACGGCCGACACGCTGCTGCACCGGGCGCTGGAGGCGACCCCCAGCGGGATCACGATCGTCGACGTCTCGCTGCCCGACCAGCCGCTGGTCTACGTCAACCCGGCCTTCGAGCGGCTCGCCGGCCTCCCGCGGGAGCAGGTGCTCGGCCGCAACTGCCGCTTCCTGCAGGGGCCGGACACCGACCCGGTCGCGGTCGCCGAGGTGCGCCGGGCGATCGCCGCGGGCGAGGAGTGCCGGGTGACCGTGCTCAACCACCGCGGGCCCGAACGGACGCCGTGGTGGAACGAGCTGCACCTGACCCCGGTCCCCGGTCCGCACGGCGAGGTCGCGCGGTACATCGGTGTCCAGGTCGACGTCACCGCCCGGGTCGAGGCGGAGCGGGCGCTGGCCCGGGAGCGCGACCGCGCCTCCGGCTACCGCGCCCGGCTCGAGGCGCTGGCCGGCACCGACCCCTTGACCGGGCTGCCCGACCGGCGGCGGCTGGCCGACGAGGTCGAGACGGCGATCTGGAGCGCCCGCGCGGGCGACGACGCGCTCGCCCTGCTGCTGGTCGACGTCGACGGCGTGATCGCGGCCAACCACGCGTGGGGCCACGGCACCGGTGACGACCTGCTGTGCAGCGTCGCCGAGCGGGTGCGGGCGGTGCTGCGCCGCCGAGACCTGGTCGGCCGGCTCGGCGGGCACGAGCTGGTGGTGGCGCTGCGCGAGCTGGACCCGCGGACCGCCGGCGTCGAGGCGCACCGGATCGCCGGTGAGCTGCTCGAGGCGCTGCGCGGGCCGGTCCGGCTCGACGGCACGGAGCTGCCGGCCGGGGTCCGGGTCGGGGTGAGCGTCTTCCCCGAGGACGGCGCGGACTTCGCCGAGCTGCTCCGGACCGCCGCCCTGCGCCGCTACGAGCGCCCGGCAGCCCCGTCGGGAGCCACCGAGCGGTGATCCCTCAGCGCTGGGCGAGCTGGGTCGTGTAGAGGCAGATCGCCGCGGCGGCGGCCAGGTTGAGGCTCTCCGCCCGGCCGCGCATCGGGATGCGCACCCGCGCGTCGGCCAGCGCGGCCAGCTCTCCCGGCACGCCGCGGGCCTCGTTGCCGAACAGCCACACGACCGGGCCGGCCAGGCGGCCGTCGGCGGCGACCTCGTCCAGGGCGGCCTCTCCCCCGCCGTCCGCGGCGAGCACGGTCGCCCCGGCGGCCTGCAGCCGCGGCAGCAGCTCCGGCAGCGACGCCCGCCGGACGACGTCGACGTGGAAGAGGCTGCCGGCGCTGGAGCGCACCGCCTTGCCGCCGTAGGGGTCGGCCGAGCCCGCGCCGAAGACCACCGCCCCGGCGCCGCACGCGTCGGCGGTCCGCAGCACGGTGCCGGCGTTGCCCGGGTCGGCCAGCTCGGCCAGGGCGACGGTGAAGGACGGCGGGGCGTTCACCACGGCGTCGGCCGGCACGTCGCGCAGCGCGCAGACGGCGACCAGGCCCTGCGGGGTGACCGTCTCCGACAGCGACGCGGCCGCCTTCTCGGTCACCGGCCGCACGGGCACCGGCGTCCCGGCCAGCAGATCGGCGTGCGCGGCCGCGGCCGCCGCGGTGGCGAACACCTCGCGCACCCCGGCCGGGTCGGCGAGGGCCTCGGCGACGGCCTGGCGGCCCTCGGCCAGGAACAGGCCGGCGGCGTCCCGGCCGGCGCGCCGGGTGAGCTTGCGCGCGGCTGCGACCCGCGCGGACCGCTCGGTCAGCGGCTCCACACGTCCTCCTCACTTCGGTCGAGATCGCGCGATCTCGCACCGTCTCCGGCCCGGCAGCGTGCGAGATCGCAGGATCTCGCCGGTTCCCCGGCTCCACGCAGACCGACGCCGCCGGCGCCGGTCGCGGGGACCGGCACCGACGGCGTCGGGTGGTTGCTGGTACTGCCCTCCTGCGGGAGCAGGAGGTCCTTCTCAGGCGGCCTGACCGCCGGCCGGGGCGGCGGCCACGGCGGCTCGGGCCGTCTCCACCAGGGCGGCGAAGGCGGCGGGCTCGTTGACGGCCAGCTCGGCCAGCACGCGGCGGTCGAGCTCGATGCCGGCCAGCTTCAGGCCCTGCATGAACCGGTTGTAGGTCATGTCGTTCTGGCGGGCCGCGGCGTTGATGCGGGTGATCCACAGCTTGCGGAAGTCACCCTTGCGCACCTTGCGGTCGCGGTAGTTGTAGGTGGCCGAGTGGAGGATCTGCTCCTTGGCCTTGCGGTACAGGCGCGAACGCTGACCGCGGTAGCCGCTGGCCGCCTCGAGGGTCGTCCGGCGCTTCTTCTGGGCGTTGACCGCCCGCTTGACGCGTGCCACGGAAGGGCTCCTGTCTTCTCGTTACGGCAGGGGCTCAGATGCCCAGCAGCTTCTTCATGTTCTTGTGGTCGGCCGGGGACAGGACCTGGTCCTGGTCCAGCCGACGCTTGCGGCGCGAGGACTTGTGCTCGAACTTGTGCTGGTTGTTGGCCTGCTCACGCATGAGCTTCCCGCTGCCCGTCACGCGAATCCGCTTCGCGGTGCCCTTGTGGGTCTTCTGCTTCGGCATGTCCTCGGTCCTCGTTCGTGTGTGTCGGCGCCGCGCGGCAGCGTGCAGCTGCCGCGACGGCGCCGGCCGTCTCGGTGGTGCGGTCCTGCGCTGCGACCGCTCAGGCCTGCGGGGTCTGCCCCTCGGCCGCCTGCTTCTCCGCCTTCGCGCTGCGGCGGGAGGCATCGGTCGCTGCCTGGTTCCGGTGCGGGGCGATCACCATGACCATGTTGCGGCCGTCCTGCTTGGGGTTGGACTCGACGACGCCGAGCTCGGCGACGTCGGCGGCCAGCCGCTGCAGCAGCCGGTAGCCCATCTCCGGACGGGACTGCTCCCGGCCGCGGAACATCACGGTGATCTTGACCTTGTCGCCGCTCCGGAGGAAGCGCTCGACGTGGCCCTTCTTGGTCTCGTAGTCGTGCGGGTCGATCTTGAGGCGCAGCCGCATCTCCTTGATGACGGTGAGCGCCTGGTTCCGCCGGGCCTCGCGGGCCTTCTGGGCGGACTCGTACTTGAACTTCCCGTAGTCCATCAGCTTGGCGACCGGCGGCCGGGCCATGGGCGCGACCTCGACGAGGTCGAGCTCGGCGTCCTGGGCCAGGCGCAGCGCCTCGCCGATCGGCACGATGCCGACCTGCTCACCCTCGGGGCCGACCAGGCGGACCTCGGGGACGCGGATACGGTCGTTGATGCGGGGCTCGGTGATGGCCTCTCCTCTGCTCTTGCCCGGTGAGGAGTCGCGCCCGCCGGATGCCGGAGAAGACGAAGGCCCCGTGAGCGTCGTGCTCACGGGGCCCACTCTCCGGGGTGCGCGAGCTCGCAGGCTCGCGCGCGCCGCGGTCGACCGGCCGGAGGCCGGTCCACCGCGATCCGGGGACCTGGGCGTCTGGGGCGACGCCAGGTGGGAGCGGGCTCCTCTTGGTCAGCGGCCCGGGGCGGGGCCGCTGGTGGTTCGCGCGCCTCGGTGTAGCGGGGAGGCACGTACATGCTACAGCGTCGACCGTGTCCTGGTCATTCCCGGGGTCACTCGTCGTAGAGCAGGGGCGGCCGGGCCGGCTGCTGGGCCTTCGCGGCGGCCAGCAGCGCACGCAGTCCCTCGACGGCGGCGGCGGCCCGCTCCCCGTCGGCCCCCTGCAGCGCCAGGACGGAGAACTCGTCGTCGTTGGTCAGCAGCACGGTGGCCCACTTGAAGCGGGTGTCGAACCGGATCGCCCGGATCGCCGTCCACGGCACCGCGCGCTCCCCGAACAGGTTGCGCACCCGGATGCCCGCGGCATCGGCGTCCACCCGCGGCCGGCCCAGCGCGAGGATCCCGGCCCCGGCGACCAGCCCCAGGCCGACGACGGCGACCTGGTCGGCGGTGCCGTAGGTGATCACCCCGGAGACCTGGGACTCGAGGGTCAGCCCGACGTAGGTCATGACGGCGACGACCACGAGCGCGACGGCGGCGCACAGCAGCCGCCAGCGGCGTGGGACGGCGGAGACGGGCGGGGGCGCGGACGGCGGCACGCCCCCATGGTCGCAGGCCGGGGCGGCCGTGGCCGACGGTGCGGCGCGCGCCGGCTGGCAGAGTGCCCGTCGTGGAGGACGCCGCCGCGGTGCTGGCCGGCCGGGTGCGCGCGGCGGCGCCGCGGCTGGGTGGCACCCGGCTGGTCTGCGTGGACGGGCCGGCCGGCTCGGGCAAGACGACGCTGGCCGGCCGGCTGGCGACGCTGCTGGACGCGCCCGTGGTGCACATGGACGACCTCTACGCCGGGTGGACCCTGACCGGGGCCTTCGCCCGGCTGGCCGCCGGCGTGCTGCGTCCGCTCGCCGTCGGGCGGCCGGGCGCCTACCACCGGTACGACTGGGTGACCGGCCGGTTCTCCCGCTCCCCCACCTCCGTGCCGCCGGCTGACGTCCTCGTGGTCGAGGGCTGCGGCAGCTGCCCGCGTGCGGTCGACCCGTGGGCGGTGCTGCGGATCTGGGTGGAGGCGCCGCCGGAGGTGCGCCTGGCGCGCGGGCTGGCCCGCGACGGCCCCGCGCTCGAGCCGGAGTGGCGGCGCTGGCAGCGCACCGAGGCGGCCGCGTTCGCCGCGGAGGGGACGAGGGAGCGGGCCGACGTCCGCGTCGACGGGACCCCGGGACCGGCGTCCGGCGGTTAGCCTGTGCAGGTCGCCGCCGACCCATCCAGCACCGGTGGGCCGGGGGCAGAACGGATGAGGTACGCCGTGTCCCAGGACCCTTCCCGGGCCCTCCCGCTCGCCGACGAGCTCTCGGGCGTCTTCGCCCGGATGTCGGGTCTCCTGCTCTCCGAGGAGACCGTGGCCACCGCGCTCGGCCTGGTCAGCTCGCTCGCCCAGGACACCGTGCCGGGCGCGGTCGGCGCCGGTGTCTCGGTCATGGACGAGCGCGGCCGGCGCAGTTCCGGTTCGACCGACGAGCTGGTCGCGCGGGCCGACTCCTTGCAGTACGAGCTGGGTGAGGGCCCCTGCCTGGCCGCGCACTCGGAGCGCCAGCTGGTCCGCGTGGACGACCTCGCGGCCGACCGGCGCTGGCCGCGGTGGGCCGACGCGGTGACCCCGTTGGGGCTGCGCTCGGCGATGAGCGCGCCGATGGTGGCCGGGGACGTCTCGCTGGGAGCCCTCAAGGTCTACGCCGACCGGCCGTGGGTGTTCGACGACCACAGCGCCCGGCGGCTGAGCATGTTCTCGGCCCAGGCGGCGATCCTGGTCGCGAACGTGCAGACCCACCAGCGGGCGCGGCGGCTGAGCGAGGGCCTGTGGAACGCCATCGGCTCGCGGGACCTCGTCAGCACGGCCAAGGGGGTGCTGATGGCCCGGCACGGCGTGACCGAGGAGGTCGCCTTCGGCATGCTGCTGGCCCGCTCCGGTGAGGAGTCCGGGACGCTGCCGGAGGTGGCCCGCGCGGTCGTCGACTCCGCCGTCCGCCGCCGACGCTGATGGCCGGCCCCGGGCCGGCCTCGCCGGACGAGCGGCAGGAGGCGCTGCGCTCGGCCGTCGAGCTGGCCGACCTGACCCTGGAAGAGCTCTGGACCCGGTACTTCGCGCTGGGCGGCACGGCCGACCTGTTCGACCTGGAAGGCCACCTGGAGGGGCTGACGACGCTGCCGGAGAGCCAGTACAACGTGCTGGCGCACACGGTGAACGAGCGCCTCGACGAGCTGTTCACCCAGCGGCGAGTGCCCTACAGCGCGCCCGTCCGCCGGCGGCGCCCCGCCAGCGGGCCGTTCGCGGCGCTGCTGCACCTGGTGGAGGCGGCGCACGCCGTTCCGCCGGACCGCATCGGAGAGCTCGCCGCGCAGGCCGGCGGCGCGATGGAGGTGGCGGTCACCGTGCACGTGGTCGACCACGAGCAGCGCCGGCTGTGGCCGCTCACGCCGCCGGGGACGCCGCGCGGGGAGTCCCTGTCGATCGACGCGACGCTGCCCGGGCGGGTCTTCCGGACCGGCCGCCCGCTGCCCTCGGACGGGCAGGGGACGCCGCGGCTGTGGGTGCCCATCGTGGACGGCGCCGAGCGGCTGGGCGTGCTGGAGGTGCAGGTCGGCGCGGAGCCAGAGCTCTACGACCCTGCCCTGCGCGAGGAGTGCCGGTGGCTGGCCGAGATGGTCGGGCACCTCATAGCCAGCATGGCGCAGTACGGCGACGGACTCGAGGCGGTGCGGCGCACCCGCCCGCGCACGGCGTCGGCCGAGCTGCTGTGGCAGCAACTGCCGCCCCTGACCGCTGCCAGCGACGCGTTCGTCCTGGCCGGCCTGCTGGAGCCGGCCTACGACACCGGCGGGGACGCGTTCGACTACTCGCTGTCGGTGCAGACGGTCTCCGTGGCGATCTTCGACGCCATGGGCCACGGACTGGCCGCCGCGCTGCTGGCCGCGGCGGCGCTGTCGGCCTACCGGAGCACCCGGCGGGACGGGCGGGGCATCTACGACCAGGCCCGCGCCATCGACGAGGTCGTCTCCACGTGCTTCGGCGGCAGCGCCTTCGCCACCGGTGTGCTGGCCGAGCTCGACGTCCCCACCGGCCGGCTGCGCTACGTCAACGCCGGCCACCCGCCGCCGCTCCTGCTCCGCGAGGGCAAGGTGGTCAAGACCCTGTCCGGCGGACGGCGACTGCCCTTCGGACTCGGCACCGGGGAGCTCGCCGTCGCCGAGGTGGCCCTGCAGCCGGGCGACTGGCTGGCGCTGTACACGGACGGGGTCACCGAGGCGCGCGACGCCGCGGGCCGGTGGTTCGGCGAGCAGCGGCTGGTGGAGTTCCTCACCCGCGAGGTGGCCGCCGGCCAGTCGCCGCCGGAGACCGCGCGGCGGCTGGTGCACGCCCTCCTCGACCACCAGGACGGGTTGCTGCAGGACGACGCCAGCATCCTGCTCGCCCGCTGGCTGCAGAACGCCTTCGAGTGAGGGCCGTCACGGGCCGGGCGCCGGTCACACGCCCGCAACGACCACCCCGCACCATGGGGTCGTGACCGACAGCCAGCTCGCCCCCGAGCCCGCGGCCGAGCCGCTGCCCCTGGCGGGCTACACCGTGGCGGTGACCGCCGCCCGGCGCCGGGAGGAGCTGGGCGCACTGCTCGAGCGGCGCGGGGCGCGGGTCGTGTACGCCCCGGCGATCCGGATCGTGCCGCTGGCCGACGACGCCGAGCTGGTCGCCGCCACCCGCGCGGTGCTGGAGCGGCCGGTGGACCTGGTGGTGGCCACGACCGGCGTGGGCTTCCGCGGCTGGCTCGAGGCCGCCGACGCCTGGGACCTGCCGCTGGTGGAGCACCTGCGGCCGAGCCGGGTGCTGGCCCGAGGCCCCAAGGCGCGCGGGGCCATCCGCGGCGGCGGGCTGGTCGACGCCTGGTCGCCGGCGTCGGAGTCGTCGGCGGAGGTCCTCGAGCACCTGCTGTCGGGCGCCGAGGGGCCGCTGGAGGGCCGCCGGATCGCCGTCCAGCTGCACGGCGACCCGCTGCCGGACTTCGTCGAGGCGCTGCGCGGCACCGGCGCGGAGGTGGTGACCGTGCCGGTCTACCGGTGGGTGCTGCCCGAGGACGTCGGGCCGGTGCGCCGGCTGGTGGCGGCCATCGTGGCCCGCGGCGTCGACGCGGTGACCTTCACCAGCGCGCCGGCCGCGGCCAGCCTGCTGTCGGTCGCCGACGAGCTGGGCCGGCGGGCCGAGCTGGTGGCCGCGCTGACCGGCGGCGTCCTGCCGGTCGCGGTCGGCCCGGTGACCGCCGGGCCGCTGGACGCCGCCGGGATCGCGTCGGTGCAGCCGGAGCGCTCGCGGCTGGGCGCGCTGGCCCGCGAGGTGGTCGCCCGGCTGCCCGAGCGCGACCCGGTGCTGCGGGTCGGCGAGCACGACGTCCAGGTGCGCGGCTCCGCCGCCGTCGTCGACGGCCGGCTGGTCGAGCTCGCCCCCGGCCCGATGGCGGTGCTGCGGGCGCTGGCGGCCCGCCCGGGGACGGTGCTGTCCCGGCCGGAGCTGGTGCAGGTGCTGCCCGGCGGCGGGGACGGGCACGCGGTGGAGATGGCGGTGACCCGGCTGCGCGCCGCGCTCGGCGCCCCGCTGGTCGAGACCGTCGTCAAGCGCGGCTACCGCCTCAAGGTCTGAGGACGGCGCTCTCCGGCGGCACCGACCCGCCGAGCGCCCGCCCGCTCGCCGTGCGCCCGCGTTGATCATGGGGTTGTTGCAGGCGACACGCGACGACTCGCCGTGCGCGCCGGCAACAACCCCATGATCACGACGGGAGGGGGATCACGGCGGGAGGGGAAACACGGCGGGAGGGGGTGGTCCGGCGGGCCCGGCTCACACGCCGCGCATCGCCGCCCGGGGGCGCAGGTAGACCACCCAGGTCACGACGAGGCAGGCCACGTAGAAGGCGATGAACGCCAGGTAGGCGCCGTCGCCGCTGCCGGTGCTCAGGAACGACTGGCGGAACGCCAGGTTGACCAGCACCCCGCCGAAGGCGCCGACCGCGCCGGCGATGCCGATGAGCGCGCCCGACATCCGCAGCGCGTGCCGGTCGGCGGCCGTGCTGTCCCCGCCGGCGGCCACCCGCTGCTGGGCCTGGGTGCGGAAGATCGCCGGGATCATCTTGTAGGTCGAGCCGTTGCCGACCCCGCTGAGCACGAACAGCGCCACGAAGCCGACGACGAACAGCGGCAGGGACCCCAGCTGGCTGGCCGTCCACACGATCGCGGCGCCGACCGCCATCGCGACGAAGGTCCAGAAGGTGATCCGCGCGCCGCCGAAGCGGTCGGCCAGCGACCCGCCGAGCGGCCGGATCAGCGAGCCCAGCAGCGGGCCGAGCCAGGTGAGGGACGCCGCGGCCAGCGGGGTGGCGAAGTCGTCGGTGAACTGGTTCTGCAGCACCTGGCCGAAGGCGAACCCGAAGCCGATGAACGACCCGAACGTGCCGATGTAGAGGAAGGCCATGATCCAGGTGTGCGGCTCGCGGGTGGCCTCGCGCATGGCCCGCGGCTGGTTGCGCGCCGTCGTCAGGTTGTCCATGAGCAGCGCCGCGCCGACGGCAGCCACCACGATCAGCGGGACGTAGACCAGCAGCACCACCCGCGGGTGCTCGGCCCCGGCCGTGGCCAGGACCAGCAGCCCGACGAGCTGGATGACCGGGACGCCGAGGTTGCCGCCGCCGGCGTTGAGGCCCAGCGCCCAGCCCTTGAGCCGGTCCGGGTAGAACGCGTTGATGTTCGCCATGGAGCTGGCGAAGTTGCCCCCGCCGACGCCGGCCAGGCAGCTGACGACCAGCAGCGTCGAGTAGTCCACGCCGGGCTCGAGCACGACCGCGGTGGCGACGGTGGGGACCAGCAGCAGCGAGGCGCTGACGATCGTCCAGTTCCGGCCGCCGAACTTCGCGACGGCGAAGGTGTAGGGCAGCCGGACGAACGAGCCCAGCGCGGTCGGCAGCGTCGTCAGCAGGAACTTGCCGGCCGGGTCGATGCCGTAGACCGACTCCGGCAGGAACAGCACCAGCACCGACCACAGGCTCCAGATCGAGAAGCCGACGTGCTCGGAGAAGACGGAGAAGAACAGGTTGCGCCGGGCGACCCGCTTGCCGGTGGACTCCCAGAAGGCGGGGTCCTCGGGGCGCCAGTCGTCGATCCAGCGCCCGGGCCGGGGCGGGACGGCGACCGGCGCGGTCGTCTGCGGGGCGGTGCGCGGAGGAGCGGCCATGTCCCGGAACGGTGGCGGGCCGGCGTTCCCCGCCGGTTGCTCCCGGGCTGAACTCGTGTTCCGTTGTGCTCACCGTCGCTGACCCCCTGTGGTGAGGCCGCCGCGGGCGAGGGTGCACGGACCGCGGCGGACCGGAGAAGATCACCGCGTGACTGCGACCGAGGACTCCCCCGCGACCGGCCGCGCGCTGCTGGAGGCCGGTGCGGCGGTCGCCGGCTCGATGAGCCGGGCCGCGGCGGCCGTGGTGTTCGCCGGCGCGGGGCCCGCCCCCGCGGTGCGGCTCGACGAGCGGCTGGCCGCCTGCCTGCGCACGGCCGCGGACGAGGCCGCCGGGATCGCCGTCCCGCGCGAGCGTGCCCGCGCCGGCGCGGTGCTCGCCTTCGCCGTCGAGCACGGCGCGACGCTGTCCCGCGGCGGGCGGCGGGTGCGCGACGACGGCTTCTTCACCCCCCGCCCCGGGGGCCGGTCGGCGGCCGACGAGGTCACCGAGGCCGTCGTCGCGGCGGCGCGGGCCGCGGCCGACGAGCGGCGGGTGCGGCACCTGGGCTACCTGCTGGCCGAGGTCGCCGCCTCCCCCGACCTGGACGCCGCGCTGGTCGACCGCGCGCTGCGGCTGGCCGCCGGGCTGACCTGGCGGCAGCTGGTGCTGCTCGCCGGCGTCGGCCGCCGCGACCGGCTGCCGCTGCCGATGACCCCGCTGGCCGACGACCCCCGGTCCTGGACGGCGTGGGGCGCCCGCGAGGACGTCGCCGACCTGCAGCGGGCCGGCCTGGTCGACCCGCCGCCCGCGCAGCCCCGTCCCGGTGGCGCCGCGCTGCCCCGGCTGCGGCCGGCCGACCTGCGGCTGACCCGCCGCGGCGTGCTGGCGCACCGGCTGCTGGCCCTGGGGTTCGTCCGCGACGACGAGGTGGCCGCAGCGCTGGGCGCGCTCACTCCTCCGGGCTGACCCGCGCGGGGAACCGCTCCCGCACCGCCCGGTGCACCGCGTCCGGGTGGGGCTCGGCCGCGGCGGTCGCCGTCCGGACCAGGTCCAGCGCGGCGCGCGGGCCGGCGCCCAGCGCCCGTCCGTCCGGCGCCGCGGCGAGGACGTCGGCGGCCAGCAGCAGCTCCACGGCGAGCACGTCCTCCAGCAGGCCCAGCGCGGCGTCGGCCTTGCGGGCGCTGAGCGGGGCGCCGGTGGCGTGGTCCTCCACCCCGTTGTCCAGCGGCGGGACGTCGAGGGTCGCCGGCGCGGCCAGCTGCGTCAGCTCGGCCACGACCGCGGCCGCCGGGGGGCGCAGCGCCAGGCCGTGGGCGGCCGACGGCGGCGGCCCGGTCAGCTGCCGGAAGAACGCCTCCCACAGGTGCGACATGCGGCGGTCGCTGAGCTGCCCGACCGCGGCGACGGCGATCCGCAGCGCGTCGCAGGCGATGGCCAGCACCATCGGGTGGAAGTTGCCGTTGCTGACCAGCGTGCGGTCCGCCACCGACACCAGCGGGTTGTCCGCCGCCGCGGCCAGCTCGGTCTCCACCGCGGCGCGGGTGGCGGCGACGTGCTCGCGCAGCGCGCCGTGGACCTGCGGCACCACCCGGAAGGACAGCGCGTCCTGCACCGAGGCGGGGCCGCCCGGCGTGAGCAGCGCGCTGCCGGCCAGCAGCTCCCGCAGGTGGTCGGCGGCCGCGACCTGACCGGGCACCGGCTTGGCCCGGCCGACGGCGGGGTGCACGACCGAGGGGTTGGCGCGCACGGCCTCCATCGACAGCGCAGCGGCGACGTCGGCGGCCGCGGCGGCCCGCGCCGCCCGGGCGACCGCCAGCGCCGCCTGCCCCACCGACACCCCGTTGGCCGAGATGAGGGCCAGCCCGTCCTTGCCGCTGAGCACCAGCGGCTCGATGCCGGCCCGGCGCAGGGCCTCCCCGCCCGGGAGGACCTCCCCGCGGTACTCCGCCCGGCCCCGGCCGATGGCCACCTGCGCCATCCCGGCCATCTGCCCGATGTCGGCCGCGCCCACCGAGCCGGTCTCGGCGACCACCGGGTGGACGCCGGCGTTGAGCAGCGCCGCCAGCGTCTCGGCGGCCGCCACCGACGCGCCCGACCCGCCCCGCGCGATACCGGCCAGCCGCACCGCGAGCGCGGCCCGCACCACCGGCACCGGCAGCGGCGGGCCGATCCCGCCGGCGTGGGACAGGACGAGGAACTGCTGCTCCCCGCGGATCTCCTCCTCGGTCAGCCGGGTGTCGCGCAGGTGCCCGACCTGGGTGGTCAGCCCGTAGACGGCGGCGTTCCCGGCCAGGGCCTCGTCCACGACCGCGCGGGCCGCGGCGACGGCGTCCCGCGCCCCGGCGCCGAGCTCGACCCGGGCGCCGTCCACGACGGCGAGCAGGACGTCGACCGACAGGGGCGCGGTGCCGATCGTCACGGTCGCCATGGCGGGCCTCCGGCTCGGAGCGGGAGGACGACGGTAGGCCCGCGATCCCCGCCCCGCGACGGGCTCAGGCCCCTGGCGGATCGGGAGCACCGCGCGGACCGTCGGGTGCGCACACCGCTCGACCACCGGGAGGGGTCGTGGACGACGCGGCGCTCGACGCACGGGACAGGTGGACCCGGGCCCGGGTCCTCGACCTGCAGCGCCGGCGGCTGCGGGCGCTGCTGACGCACGCGGCGGCCCGGTCGCCCTACTACCGGGAGGTGCTCGGCCCCACCGCGGCCGACCGCCCGCTGGCCGACCTCCCGGTGCTGACCAAGGCCACCCTGATGGCGGAGTTCGACGCGATCGTCTGCGATCAGCGGCTGCGCCGGGCCGACCTCGAGGCCCACCTCGCCGGCGAGGACCCCGGGACGTCCTACCTCGGGGAGTTCCGGGTGGCCACGACGTCGGGCACCACGGGCCGGCGCGCCGTCGTCGTGTTCACCGAGTCCGAGGCGGCGACGTGGCGGGCGGTCACCGAGCGGGCCGGGCGCCGCGCCGGGATGCGCCCGGGGCAGCGGGTGGCCGCCGTCGGCAGCCCGAGCCCGGCGCACCTCACCCGGCAGGTCCTCGCCCCGCCCGGGGCACCGGCGTCGCTGACCGCCGCCACCCCGCTCCCCCGGCTGGTCGCCGGGCTGGACGCACTGCAGCCGGAGGTCCTCATCTGCCCGGCCGGGCTGGGCGGCCTGCTCGCCGACGAGCAACTGGCCGGGCGCCTGCACCTCGCCCCGCGGTCGGTGGCCTTCGGGTCGGAGGCGCTGACCCCCGAGCTGCGCCGCCGGGTCCGCGCGGCGTGGGGCGTCGAGCCGGTCGGCATGTACGCGGCCACGGAGGCGCCGGTGATCGCCTCCAGCACCCCGGAGCACCCGGAGCTGGAGGTCGCCGAGGACGTCGTCGTGGTCGAGGTGGTCGACGAGGACCACCGGCCGGTCCCGCCGGGCGAACCGGGCGCGACGGTGCTCGTGACCAACCTGGTGGACCGCGCCCAGCCGCTGGTCCGCTACGAGCTCACCGACGCGGTCACCGAGTCCCCGCGGCCCAACCCGGCCGGCCGCCCCTGGCGCTGCCTGGCCTCCGTCGACGGCCGCACCGCGGACATCCTGCACCTGCCCGGCCCGGACGGCGGCCGCGTGCCGGTCCACCCGTCGGTGCTCGGCTCGGCGGTGGCGCCCTTCCCCGAGGTCGGCCAGTACGCGTTCGTGTCCGACGCGGGCGGGCTGCACGCCGAGGTCGTCCTGGCCCCCGGCGCGGCCGCCGACCTGCCCGAGCGGCTGCGCGCGGCGCTGGTCGCGGCGGTGACGACGACCGGCGCGCTGCCCCTCCCGGTCGACGTCCGGCCGGTGCCCGCGCTGACCCGCGACCCGGGGACGAAGTTCCGGCTGGTCCGCACGGGCTGAGGGCCGTTGTCGGGCTCCCGGGCCGGTGCCACCATGCCGGTGTGCCCGGCTCCGCAGCCGCCCGGCTGGCCCGGCTGGCCGACGGCTACCTGGTCACCCAGCTGCTGCACGTCTGCGTCGCCCTCGGCGTGCCCGACGCCCTGGCCGCCGGCCCGCGCAGCGCCGCGGAGCTCGCGGAGGAGCTGGGCGCCGTCCCCGGCCCGCTGTCCCGCGTGCTGCGCGGGCTGGCCGCCGAGGACGTGCTCGACGAGCTCCCCGACGGCCGGTTCGCCCTCACCCCGGTCGGCGAGTGCCTGCGGACCGGCGTGCCGGGCTCCCAGCGCGGGGCGGTCACCGCCCGCGCCGAGCTGTACTACCGGGCGGCTGCCGGGCTGCTCCAGGCGGTCCGCGCGGGCGGCACCCCGTTCGACGTCGTTCACGGCCGGCCGTTCTTCGACGAGCTGGCGGCCGCGCCCGAGCGGCTGGCGGCGTTCCGGGCGTCGATGGCCGACCGCTCGGCGCGGGAGGCCGGCGCGGTCGTGGCCGCCTACGACCTGACCCCGTTCCGCTCCGTGGTGGACGTCGGCGGCGGCAGCGGCATGCTGCTGCGCGCGGTCCGCGACGCGGTGCCGGCCGCGCGGCTCACGCTGTTCGACCAGGCCGGCGTCGTGGCCGGCTCGGACCTGCCCGCGGTCGCCGGCGACTTCTTCACCGAGGTCCCCGCCGGCGCCGACGTCTACCTGTTGTCCCGGGTGCTGCACGACTGGGACGACGCCGACGCGGGGCGCATCCTGCGGACCGTCCGGACGGCGATGCGGCCGGACTCGGTGCTGCTCGTCGTCGAGGCCGTCCTCCCGGAGCGCGCCGTCGACGACCCGGCGGCGGTGCGCATGGACCTGCACATGCTCGTGCTGCTGCACGGCCGCGAGCGCACCGCCGACGAGTACGCCGCCCTCCTCGACGTGGCCGGTCTGCGCCTCACCCGCGACGTCCCGACCCCCGCCGGGGTGCACGTGCTGGAGGCGCGACCGCGGTAGCTCCCCGCGCGCGTCCGCCGCGTTGATCATGGGGTTGTCGTCGCCGACACGGACGGACACGCCGCAGACGGCAGCAACAACCCCATGATCAACGCGGGAGGGAACGTCCCCGGGGGCGCCCGTCACACCTCCACGACGAGGTCGCCGTCCACCTCGCGCACCGGGTAGACCCGGATCGCGGCGGCGCCGGAGGTCGCGGCGCCGTCGGTCCACCGGTAGGCGTAGAGGTGCAGCGGGCAGACCAGCACGTCGACGTCGGTCTGCCCGTCGGCCAGCGGCCCGCCGGCGTGCGGGCAGGCGGCCTGGGTGGCGTGCAGCGAGCCGTCCCGCAGCCGGAAGACGGCGACCTGCACGCCCCCGGCGACGAACGCCCGGCCCTCCCCCGGCGGCACCTCCTCGACGCGGCCCACGGTGTACGCGGTCGTCGTCCGCAGCTCGGTGAGGCTCATCGGACCGGCACCTCCGGCAGCGGGACGAGCGGGAGCGACGATCGGAACTGGCCGGGGGTGGCCGGCTCCCTCGCGTCCTGGCCCCACGGATCGGTGTAGGCGTCGATCGAGCGCTGCATGCCGGCGTCGAGGTCGGCGCAGATGCCCTCGCTGTCCTCGAGCAGCACCGCCTTGATCCTCTCCAGCCCGACGCGCGGGACGAAGTCGTAGGTGCGCTCGAGCCAGTTGGCGTTCTCCCGGTAGTACTGCATGAACCGGCCGGCGAGGGTGAGGACCTCCTCCGGGGAGTCGACCGTGGCCAGCAGGTCGCCCTTGCGGACCGTGGCCCCGGCGGCGCCGCCGACGTAGACCTCCCACCTCCCGTTGCCGACCGCCACCACGCCGACGTCCTTGACGTAGGCCTCGGCGCAGTTGCGGGGGCAGCCGACGACGGCGAGCTTCATCTTCGCCGGGCTCTCGATGCCCTGGAAGCGGGTCTCCAGGTCGATGCCGAGCTGGGTGGAGTCGCCCAGGCCGAAGCGGCAGAAGTCGCTGCCGACGCAGGTCTTCACGGTGCGGAAGCTCTTGCCGTAGGCGTAGCCGGACGGCATGCCGAGGTCGTTCCAGACGGCCGGGAGGTCCTCCTTGCGGATGCCGAGCAGGTCGATCCGCTGGCCGCCGGTCACCTTGACCATCGGCACCTCGTACTTCTCGGCGACGTCGGCGATGCGGCGCAGCTGGGCCGGCGTGGTCACCCCGCCCTTCATCTGCGGGACGACGGAGAAGGTGCCGTCGCGCTGGATGTTGGCGTGCACCCGGTCGTTGATGAACTCGCCGTCCTTCTCCGGGACGAAGTCCACGCCCCAGACGGTCTTGAGCAGCGAGGTCAGGCCCATCTTCGACTTCGCGTCGTCCTTCCCGCCGGGCGCCAGCGCGGCGAAGACGGCGGAGACGCTGCGCAGGTCCTGCTCCCGGATGGCGGCCACGAGGTCGGGCTTGGCCAGCGGGATGCCGGGGACGTACCAGGACGCCGACGGGTCCTCGGCGAGGTCGCCCTCGGCGGCCCACTCGACGACCTGCGTGACCAGCGACTTGCACGAGCCGCAGCCCTTGCCGGCGCGGGTGCGATCCATGACGCCGGACAGCGAGCTGCAGCCGTCGGCGACCACGTCGCAGATGGCCTGCTTGGAGACGCCGTTGCAGTTGCACACCTGGGAGTCGCCGGGCATCTCGGCGACGCCCACCTCCTCGGCGCCGTCGGAGAGGTCGACCAGCAGCCGGATCCGCTCCTCCGGCAGGGGCGCGCCCCGGTCGAAGGCCTGGGTCAGGTAGGCGACCTTGCGGGTGTCGCCGAGCAGGGTGGCGCCGATCAGCCGGTCGTCCCGGATGACCACCGACAGGTGCACGCCGCGCCTGGGCTCGGAGATGACGAGGAACTCGTCGTCCTCGCGCTGCGGGGTGTTGACGCCCATCGTGGCGACGTCGACCCCGGCCACCTTGAGCTTGGTCGCCGTCCGGCTGCCGTGGTACTCGGCGTCCGGCCTGGTGCCGGTGAGGACGTCGGCGAGCACCGTGGCGTGCTCCCAGGCGGGGGCGACGAGGCCGTAGACGGTGCCGCGGTGCTGCGCGCACTCGCCGATCGCGTAGACGTCGGGCTCGTCGGTGCGCAGCTGGTCGTCGACGACGACGCCGCGCTCGACCTCGAGACCGGAGCGCAGCGCCAGGTCGGTGTGCGGCCGGACGCCGGCGGCGACGACGAGCAGGTCGCAGTCGATCCGCCGGCCGTCCTTCAGGACGACGCCCTCGACGTGCCCGTCGCCGAGGACCTCGGTGGCCAGCACGTCGAGGTGCACCGCGATGCCGAGCGACTCCACGCTCTTCTTCAAGATGGCGCCGGCCTCGGCGTCCAGCTGGGCGTTCATCAGCCACGGCGCGGCGTGCACCAGGTCGACCTGCAGGCCGTGGCCCTGCAGCGCGCGGGCGGCCTCGAGGCCGAGCAGCCCGCCGCCCATGACCACCGCCCGCCGGCAGCGGCCGGTCGCCTCGAGCATGGCGCGGGTCTCGTCGATGGTGCGGAAGCCGTGCACGCCGGGCAGCAGGCTGCCGTCGTCGCGGCGCACCCCGGTCATCGGCGGGATGAACGAGTAGCTGCCGGTGGCCAGCACCAGGTGGTCGTAGGGGGTCACCGAGCCGTCGGAGGCGTGCACCGCCTTGGCCGCGGTGTCGATCCGCTCCGCCCGGACGCCGGCCCGCAGGGTGACCCCGTTGTCGGCGTACCAGTCGTGGCTGTTGAGGACGATGTCGTCCTCGTGCGACTCCCCGGCCAGGACCGGGGACAGCATGATCCGGTTGTAGTTGCCGTGCGGCTCGTCGCCGAGGACGGTGATCCGGAACTGCTCGCCGCCGCCGCGCTCGAGCACCTCCTCGACGAACCGGGCGCCGGCCATGCCGTTGCCGACGACGACCAGCGAGGCGCGCTCGTCGAGGTCGTCGACGTCCAGCCGGAAGGAGGTCAGGCCCTGCGGGCGTCCGCCCAGGACGGCGGTCATCAGACCTCCACCAGCCCCAGGTCGACGACCAGCTCGCCGGTCACGCCGATCGGCCCGGCCGCGTGCAGCTCGACCAGCGTGCCGCCGGGCAGGTCCTCGACCACCCGCAGGGGCACGTGCACGTCGCCCTTCGCGCCGATCGGGAACCAGCGCATCGGCACGCCGTCGCGCATGAGCAGCACGTACACCAGGTGCTCGGTGGAGTTGCCGCCGCGGAAGTACAGCGCCTGGGCGCTGCACCCGCCGGGAACGGTGTAGCGCAGCGCGGGGTCGATCGGGCCGGGCTTGTCCAGACCCTCCCCGGTGATCGGGTACACGCCTTGCAGGAAGCGTGGGGTGCTCTTCACGCCTGGGGTCCTCCTCCGGGACGGGGGGCGGGGCTCGGGGGTGGCAGCGGGTTCGTGGGGGCGGGGCCGGGGCTGGCCGGCCGGGTCGGGGGCGGGCAGTCGCTCGACCGGCCCGGCGACGCGGGTGACGGCGACCGCGCAGACCTTGAAGGGAGGCATCCGGCTGGTCGGGTCCAGCGCGTCGGCGTCGGTGAGCGCGTTGGCCGACGAGGCGCCGCCCCAGTGGAAGGGGGCGAAGACGACGTCGGGCCGGATGTCGTCGGTCAGGTGTGCGGAGAACCGGGCCCGGCCGCGTCGGGTGGCCAGCTCGACGACGTCGTCCGGGCCGATGCCGTGCCGGCGGGCCAGGTCGGGGTGCAGCTCGGCGCGCGGCAGCGGGACGATCAGCGACAGGCTGCGGGAGCGACGGGTCTGGGTGCCCGACTGGTAGTGCGCCAGCACCCGGCCGGTGGTGAGGACGTACGGGTACTCGCGGTCGGGGCGCTCGGAGGCCTCGACGTGCTCCACCCGCACGAACCGGGCCCGCCCGTCGGGGGTGGCGAACCGCTCGGTGAACAGCCGGGGCGTGCCGGGGTGCTCCGGGAACGGGCACGGCCAGAAGACGCCCTGCTCCTCGTCGATCCGCCGGTAGCTGATCCCCGAGTAGTCGGCCGCTCCCCCGGCGCTGGCCCGGCCCAGCTCGGCGAAGACGGTCTCGGGGTCGGCGGAGAACCGCTCCCCCGCGCCGAGCCGCGCGGCCAGGTCGGCCAGCAGCCGGAGGTCGTCGCGGACACCGTCGGGCGGGTCCAGCGCCCGCCGGCGGCGGACGACCCGGCCCTCGAGGTTGGTCATCGTGCCGTCCTCCTCGGCCCACATGGCGCTGGGCAGGACGACGTCGGCGAGCTCGGCGGTCTCGGAGAGGAAGAAGTCGCTGACCGCGAGGAAGTCCAGGTCGCGCAGCCGGCTGATGACCCGGCGGGCGTCGGGCGCGGAGACGGCGACGTTGGAGGCGAGCACCAGCAGCGTGCGCACCCCGCCGTCGGTGCCGAGGGCGTCGAGCAGCTCGAATGCCGACGGACCGGGCTGGGGCAGGTCGTCGGGGTCGACGCCCCACACGGCGGCGACGTGCGCGCGGGCGGCCGGGTCGGCCAGCTTCCGGTAGCCGGGCAGCTGGTCGGCCTTCTGCCCGTGCTCGCGGCCGCCCTGCCCGTTGCCCTGGCCGGTGACGGTGGCCCAGCCGCTGCCCTCGCGGCCGGGCAGGCCGAGGGCGAGGGCGAGGTTGATCCAGGCCGAGGCGGTGTCGGTGCCGCTGCGGTGCTGCTCGGCGCCGCGGGCGGTCAGCACGATCGCCCGCTCGGCCCGGGCCAGGGCGAACACGGTGCGCCGCTGGTCGGCCACCGGGACGCCGGTCAGCCGCTCCACCCGGTCGGGCCAGTAGGCGGCCACCCCGTCCCGGACCTGCTCGAACCCGGTGGTCCGGGCGGCGACGTAGGCCTCGTCGACCAGCCCCTCGACGATCGCTGTGTGCAGCAGCCCGTTGGCCAGGGCCAGGTCGGTGCCGGGCAGCGGCTGCAGGTGCAGGGCGGCGTTGCGGGCGGTCGCCGTCCGTCGCGGGTCGACGACGACGTGCTGGGCTCCGCGGGCCCGGCCCTCGTCGAAGTACTGCATGGCCGGGGGCATGGTGTCGGCCGGGTTGGAGCCGACCAGGACGACGACGTCGGCCGCGGCAACGTCCGACAGCGGGAACGGCATGCCGCGGTCCAGGCCGAACGCGCGGTTGGCCGCGCCGGCCGCCGAGGACATGCAGAACCGGCCGTTGTAGTCGATCGCCGAGGTCCGCAGCGCGACCCGGGCGAACTTGCCGAACTGGTAGGCCTGCTCGTTGGTCAGCCCGCCACCGCCGAAGCAGCCGACGGCGTCCCGCCCGTACCGGGCCTGGGTGCGCTCGATCGCGGCCACGACCCGGTCCAGGGCCTCGTCCCAGGTCGCCTCGACCAGCGGGCTGGTGCGGTCCCCGGGCACCGCGCGGACCAGCGGCCGGGTCAGCCGCTCGGGGTGGTCGAGCAGCTCCGGGGCCGACCAGCCCTTCGAGCACAGCCCTCCGCGGTTGGTCGGGAAGTCGGCCGGCTGCAGGGTCGCCGGGCGGTCGCCGGCGGTCATGGTGACCCCGCACTGCAGCGAGCAGTAGGGGCAGTGCGTCCGGGTCGTGCGGGTGCGCGGGCCGACCCCGGCGAGGACTCCGGGCAGGGCGGTCGCGGTCACGGCACCGAGGTTGCGGGGCGCCGGTTTCCCGACCGCGGCATCGGCGTCAAGCCTGGGTTCCGACGACCTCACCGGCGTCGCAGGCAGGCTGTGCGGTCGGCGCTACCGGGGACCCGCAGGTGTGACCTAGGTTACGGAACGCGCCGTGGCCGGTCGGCCGCGGTCTCCCGCCGCCGACGTCAGGAGAGACCATGCCCCTGGACCCCCAAGCCCACGCCCTGCTCGCCGCCATGGAGGCGCAGGGCGCGCCGGACATCTCCCAGCTGTCGGTCTCGCAGGCGCGCGACATGGCCAACTCCTTCCGGGAGATGCAGGGCGACCTGGTCCAGGTGGCCGCCGTGGGCGACCGCACCGTCCCCGGACCGGACGGCTCCCTGCCGGTCCGCATCTACCGCCCCGAGGGGTCCCCGCGGGGCGCGATCGTCTACTTCCACGGCGGCGGGTGGGTGATCGGCAACATCGAGGTCGTCGACGCCCCCAGCCGCGCGCTCGCCGACGCGACCGGGTGCGTCGTGGTCTCGGCGCAGTACCGGCTGGCGCCCGAGTCGGCCTACCCGGCGGCCGTCGAGGACTGCTACGCCGTCACCTCGTGGGTCGCCGAGCACCTGGCGGAACTGGGCACCGAACCGGCGGGGCTGGTCGTCGCCGGGGACAGCGCCGGCGGCAACCTCGCCGCCGCCGTGGCCCTGATGGCCCGCGACCGCCAAGGCCCGGAGATCACCTTCCAGGCGCTGGTCTACCCGGCCACCGACCTCGCCGGCATGGAGACCGACTCCTACCGGGAGAACGGCGAGGGGTACCTGCTCACCGCCGCCTCGATGCGCTGGTTCCGCGACCACTACGTCCCGGACGAGGCCCGCCGCTCCGAGCCCTACTGCTCCCCGGCCCGCGCCGAGGACCTCTCCGGGCTCCCCCCGGCGTTCATCGCCACGATGGAGTTCGACCCGCTGCGCGACGACGGGGAGGCCTACGCCGAGCGGCTGGAGGAGGCGGGCGTCCCGGTGACCGTCCAGCGCTACGACGGGCAGATCCACGGGCTGTTCTGGCTGGGCGGCATGTGCGACCGCTACAGCGCGCTGGTCGACGACCTCGCCCGCGAGGTGAAGGCGGCCCTGGGCTGACCACCCGGGGGGGGGGGGGGGGGGGGGGGGGGGCGGGGCGGGGCCCCGGCGGGGGGGGGGGGGGGGGGGGGGGTGGTGGGTGTTGCGGCGCCCGCACAGCCCAGCCC